>CBINJQ010000226.1:0-7432 GCA_966251015.1 uncultured Akkermansia sp.
CCCCGCGCACCTTTCCCTCGTGCTGGACCTCTCCTCCCTCGCCGTCGCCCACCACGGACTTCAGGCCGCGCCCGACGCCACGCCCGTCGATCTGCCCGCCCGCCTCGCCTCCGCCCTCGCCGACGCGCGCCCCGCGTTGCCGCTCGCCGGCTTCGACCTCTCGCCCGGCCCCCGTCCGCGCGCCCTGCGCCCGACCGGGCTGCACGCGCACGTCGCCCGCACCGCCTCCGGCGAGCCCGTGCTCCACCTCCTCGTCGCCGGCCCCGGCGCCGTCCCGGCCCTCGCCGCGCCCGACGTCTCCGCGCCCGTTCCCCTCGACGACGGCTGCGACTACGGTCTCATCCTCGACTCCGGCGTCGTCACCGCCGACATCGCCACCGATTACAACGCCCTCCCCGGCCTCGTGAAACTCGCCGCCGTCGATCCCTCCAACGGCGTCGACGCCTGGTTCGTGCAGACCCACACCGCGATGCAGTTCCAGGGCTCCGTCACCTGTGGCGACATCATCAAGCCCGTCACCAACCAGGCCTCGCTCTACATGAACTTCAAGGGCTCGCCCTCCGACGGTCTGCTCGTCTCCAGCTCCACCGAGCCCGGCGCCAACATCGCGCTCCAGCTTGCCGTCGGAGGCAACTTCCCCGTCGCCATCGCGCCCCAGGGCGCCGACGACCGCGTCACCCTCTCGCCCGGCCCCACCAGCGTCTCCGCCACCGGCGTCGCCGAAAACGCCGTCAAGGCCACCCTCCAGTCCTTCCTCGGCGGCAGCATCAGCCCGAACATGGGCCGCATCTCCTTCGAGGCCCCCGCCGACCTCCTCTTCCGCCGCCTCGACCTCGGTTCCCTCCGCCCGCGCGTGACCCACGCCCAGCTCCCCGCCGACCTCCTCCTCGCCGGCCCGCTTGTGTCCGCTCCCGCCGCCTGATTTCGCCCGCCGCCCTCGCCCCGTCCTCCACCCGCGTTTCCTCCCTTTTCCCCTCGTTCCCCATGGCCGCCACCCTCGCCGACCTGCTCAACCAGATGTATCAAAACCAGGAGGTGCTCCAGGGCTGGGACGCCGTCCTCAACCTCCTCGAAAGCTCGGTCAACCAGTTCTTCCTCTACCAGTGGAACCACCAGACCGGCGGCGCCGGCCAGCTCGCCGTCTCCGCCGTCTGGTGCGAGGGCGTCAACCCCGCCCCGGTCGGCGGCGGCTACTTCACCAACGTCACCGAATTTCGCGTCACCCTCGGCCAGCCCCTCTTCCAGTTCCTGAGCGGCGCCTCGGACGTCACCGTCACCCAGGCCATCCTTGGAGGCGAGCTGCGCACCGGCACCAAGATCGTGCCCGCCGACTTTGATCCCTCGCACTGCGGCTGCGTCTGGGACGACCCGTCCGTCACCTGGGCCGCGCCCGTCACGATCGACACCGGCCTCTCGCCCGGCCTCTCCGGCACCGTCGCCCTCTCCCAGGTCCAGGGCCTGGTCAACTCCAGCAGCCAGTCCCTCGTCCTCGATTTCGCCGCCGGCGCCTTCACCCTCAACCACCTCTCCGTCGTCGGCGTGAACAACGCCTCCGTCGTCAACCAGATCAAGGCCTGGTATGCGACCAACGCCATCCGTTACATCCTCGCCTCGATCGACCTCCGCTCCATCTCCGGATCGCCCGCGCTCACCCCCACCGCCTTCCGCTTCAACGTCGTCACGACCAACGCCGGCAACACCCTCGTCCAGCTCTTCATCACCACCAACGGCTCCGCCCCCGCCGCCTCCACGATCAACGTCAACGAGCCCGTTCCCACCGCCGACGGCCTGACCTGCAGCCTCATGGTCAGCTCGCGCATCCTCTACAACGACGTGCTCGTCGCCGGCTTCAACCAGCCCGGCTCCGCCTTCACCCTCCAGCCCGCCGGCCCCTCCGGCCCCGGCCTCATCTGGCACGCCTACATCTCCCCGCCTTTCTGCTTCTCCGGCAGCTTCAGTTTCGGCAGCTGCTGCGACCGCACCACCGTCACCTACACCATCTACCTCGGCGGCGTTTACTCCGGCTCGCCCACCAGCGGCTTCGTGCTCACCCAGCACCAGACCACCAGCGGCAACGTCAACGTGGACATCGACGTTTACGCCGCCTACGCCGTCACCCTCTCCGGCTCCGGCGCCGCGCAGCAGATCAACATCCAGCCGGGCACGCCCACCGTCACCGTCAGCGGCAGCGTCGAGGGCGAGATCAAGTCCACCCTCCAGGACATCCTGAACACCAACTTCCGCAACGGCATGGCCGGCGTCTCCTTCACCCCCGTCACCTTTTTCGCCCTCGAGAACCTGCTCTTCCCGGGCAACCTCATTCAAATGAGCCAGGTCCAGGTGCCCGGCGACCTGCTCATCGTCGGCACATTCACCCCGCCCGTCGGGCTGAAAAACTAAAGCCCGCGCGGCGCCCGCCTCCCGCCCGTCCGCGTCCCGCCGGCCATGTCCGCCCCGTCGCCCGCCCCGCTCCGCCTCGGGCTCGCGGCCGACCTGCTCCGCGGCCTGCGTCCCGTCCGGCCCTCGCGTTCGGCCGGCGCCGACACAGACGCCGCGCCGTTTTCGCTCCCGCCCCGCGCGCCCTTCGAGACCTTCCCGATCGAGCCGCCCACCGCCGCCGAGCTGGCCGCGGCCGCCTGGGAGGAGCCGGAACTTTCCCTCCACGACGACCTCGAAAGCCTGCTCGGCGCGGTCTTCCCGCACCGCCTCGCGCCCTTCGAGCCCGGCGCCGTCGATTTTCCCCTGCCGCCGCCCGGTCGTCTCCTCCTCGCTTCCGCCGCCGCCGCCAAGGACGCCGCCGCGAGCCTCGCGCTCGATCTCGACGCCGCGCCGCCCGCCGCGGCCTATCTGCTCCTGCGCCTGCGCCGCCCGGTCGTCGAGCGCCTGCACGACGCCGAGCGCGGCGGCGTGGCGCGCTACCTCCGCGTGCAAAACTTTTGGACGCGCGAGGGACTGCACGCGATGGGCCGCCTGCGCGTCGCCGGCCGCGTCGCCGAGGGGGCGGCCCGCTCCGCGCGCCTCGCCCCGCGCCAGGCCGGCCGCTACCTCGACTATTTCGCCACCCACGGCACCCACCTGATCACCCGCGTCCTGCTTGGCACGGAGCTTGTTCAGGTTTTGGCCCCGCGCCCGGAGCGTCTCGCCGCCCTGCGCGGACTCTGGCGGCGCGAGGTCGGCGGCGCCGCCCCGGCGCGCGGCGCGCTCGCCCTCGGCCTGCGCCGACACCTTGGCTCCGAGTGGCTGGCCGCGCGCGGCGCGATAGTCTCCGCCGACGGCGAACCCGTCGCCGCCGAGTGGCGCGACGAGCACGGCGAGCCCTGCCTCTTCTCCCCGCTGCGCCGCGAGCCCGGCCACATTGCGCGCCTGTTGGAGCGCCATCACGCGGCCGTGCCGCTCGCGCTCGGTTTCACCCCGCAGAGCACCTTCATGGAAACCTTCCGGGCCGACGCCTGGAAACGCCTGCTCAAGGGGGCCCTGCTCCAACGCTTCGGCCCGGCCTCCGACGTGGCACGGGCGTCCCGCCCGTGCGGGGCGGGCGGGACGCCCGCCCTCCGCCGGAACACCGGCGAGACGCCCACGCCACCGCCTCCGGCCGTTTTCGCCTTTCACCGCACCCTCGCGCCCGACGCGCCGCCGCCGGCCGACGCGAGCGGCGGCGTCCTCTGGGCCTTTCGCCTTGATGCCGCCTCCGAGCCGGAAGCCGTCGGCGAGGCGCCGGTGCTTCGCGTCGCCGCCGAGCGGCTCGCCGACCTCGAACTTTCGGCCGCCGAGATGCGCGGCTCCTTCATCCTCGAAAATCGCGCGGGCGACGAACGCCACGCCGTCCACGACGGCTTCCGCTTTTGCTCCCCTCCCGCCGTGCCCGGAGCGCCGCTCGTGGCGCTGCACGGCGACACCCGCGCGCCCTCGGCCGCGGCGCTCGCCCGTTTGTCGCCCCCGGTCGTCGCCGCGCTGCCGCTCGCCGCCGCGCGTTTGCTGGAGCCGGCCGAGGAGGAGCCGGCTCGCGCGGGGCTGGAGTGGCTCGGCGAAATCTGGCGCGACGTTCCCGAGCGGCGGGCGGACCGGGTGCGCGTGCTGCTTCTCGCCCGCGCGCCCCGTCCCGAGCCTCCGCCGCCGCTGCCGGCCGCGCGCGTGGCTTCGCTCGCCGCGCGCATCGTCGCCCTCGCGGGCCGCCTGCGCCTGGAGCTGCGCGACCCGCGCCGGTCGGCGGACACGCGGCGCGGCGCCATCGACGAGCTGAACGCCCTCGCCGACGAACTCGCGCCCGCTTTTCCCGACGCTCCCGCCGCCGTGCCGTCGCCGTCCTTCATGGCCGACGGGCCGCTCCTGCAAGCCGTGGCCGGGCTCCTCGACTCGGGCGCCGCGCCCGCCGAGCCCTGGCCGCGGGTGGGCGAGGGCGAGCTGCCGGCCCTGCGGTTTTGGCGGCGCGTGTTTCAGGTTCGCCGCGCGCTCGCGCTCGGACGCGCGCTCGAGCTCGCGGCGAGCGGGTCCGGTGCGGGAGCGCTGGCCTGGCTCGAGGCCGCCGGCCCGGGCGAGGCGCCCTGGCCGACGCCGGCCGAGTGGAGCGACTGGCCCGGTCTCGTCGCCGAGGCGCTCGCCGAGGCCGGCCATGCGGCTCCGCCCGGCCTGGCCGAGGCCCTGGCGGGCCACGCGGCGTGCGCCGCAGTGCTGGCCGCGCGCGCCACGGCGGCCCGGTCGCGGCTGGACGAGATTGAAACCGAGTCGCCGGAGGCCGCCACCGGACGCCTGCTCGCGCTTCTGCGCCTGCGGCGCGCGGAGGGCTTTGCCGAGGCCGCGCGGGCGGTCGCCGGGCTCGCGGCCGGGATGTAGTTGACCTCCAACTACGCCGGCGGGCGTCGGAAGGCCAGCGACACGTAGTGGCCGCCGAAGGCGAAGGAGTTGGAGAGCGCGGCCTCGCCGGAGAAGGGGCGGGCGGCGAGCGGCGTGTAGTCGAGGTCGCAGGCCGGATCGGACGTTTCCAGGTTCAGCGTCGGCGGGGCGAGGCCGCGTTGCAGTGCGAGGATGGCGGCCACCGCCTCGATCGCGCCGGAGGCTCCCATGGTGTGGCCGTGGGCGGCCTTGGTGGAGCTGATGCGCAGGGAGCGGGCGTGCGCGCCGAAGACGCGGTGAAGCGCCTCGGTCTCCAGCGCGTCGTTGATCTCGGTGCCGGTGCCGTGGGCGTTGACGTGGGCGACGGCCTCGGGCGCGAGGCCGGCGTCGCGCAGGGCGCGCTCCATCGCGCCGGCCATGCCCTCGACGGAGGGGCGGGTGGGGTTGGGCGCGTGGCTGGTGGAGCCGCCGCCGGCGTAGAGGGCGTGGACGCGCGCGCCGCGGGCGCGGGCGCCGACGGCGGATTCGAGCAGGAGCGCGCCCGCTCCCTCGCCGATCACGAGGCCGCGCCGGTCGGCGGAGAAGGGGCGGGCGGCGCGGGCGGGCGCGTCGTTGTCGGCCGCCATCACGCCGAGCGCGTCCCAGGCGGCGAAGAGGGCGTCGGAGGGAAAGGCGTCGGCGCCGACGACGAGGCAGCGGTCGAGCTGGCCCGAGCGGACGAGCGCGCCGGCCTGGGCGATGGCGTGGGCGGAGGCGGCGCAGGCGGTGACGTGGACCTGCGAGGTGCCGCGGAGCTGGTAACGCTCGCACAGCGTGGCGGCCGGCGAGTTGAGCATGAGGGAGAGAAGGGTGGTGGGCCGGAGGCGCTGGCCGGAGGCGACGCGGCGCACGGCCTCGTCGATCGAGGCCGAGGGGCCGAGCCCGGTGCCGAGGATCAGGCCGAGCCGCTCGCGTTCGCCCGCGAGGTCGAGGCCCGCGTCGGCGAGGGCGGCGTCGGCGGCGGCGATGGCGAGCAGGGAGAGGCGGTCAAGGTGGCGCAGCTCGCGCGCGGGGCCGAGGGCGGAGAAGTCCGCGCCGGCGAGCTCGGCGCCGATGCGGCAGCGGAAGCGCGAGGCGTCGAAGGCGCGGATGAGGCCGATGCCGCTTTCCCCGGCGAAGAGTCGCTCGCCGAAGGAGCGGAGGTCGGGGCCGAGGGCGGAGACGACGCCGAGGCCGGTGACGGCGACCTCGTGCGCGGCGGGGGAGGGCGCGGCGGGCATGGCCGGGAGGGCGGGAGGCCGGACGCGCTCAGGCGGCGGCGTCGGGAGCGGGAGACGGAACGGTCGCGGACGAGGCGGCGGGAGGCGGGGCGGAGTTTTTCCGCGAGACGAGTTCGGAGATCAGGCCGAGCACGTCGCCGATGGTGCGGACGCGCTTGCGGAGCTCGAAGAGGTCGCCGTCGCTCTTTACGCCGAGTTTTTCCTCGAGCTCGAAGACGAGCTCCACGAAGTCGAGCGAGTCGGCGCCGAGCTCCTCGAGGGAGCGTTCGGGGCGCAGTTCCGAAACCGGCACGTCGAGGTAGTCGCCGATGATTTGGAGGACTTGCGAATCGAGGCCGGCGGGGTCGGAGTTCATTTTTGCAAGCGCTTGGTAACGCGTGTCCATGTGAGGACACGCGGCCGGACGGGGGAAGGATATTTTCTCGGGCGGGAGCGCGGGCTCCCGGCCCGAGGCCGGCGGGCGGGGGCCGCCCTTATTTCTTTTTGGAGCGGGAGGAACTCTCGCGCTCGGAGCTCTTCGCGCCGCCCGAGCCGCGGCCGGCGTTGAGGAGGGTGCCGCCGATCACGCCGACGGCGAAGACGATGAAGTAGACGAGGGCGGCGGAGGTTTGCGCGGGCTTGTCGAGGAGCAGACTGAAACGGAAGGCGATCTCGTGGGTGTTCTCGGTGCCGATGTAGACGACGAGAAACAGGATGATCAGGAGCGCGAAGGTGCGGAAGAGGACGGAGGCCATGTGGTGAAGCGGGGTCGCGCGCAGGCTGTTCCGGGCGGCTCGGGCCGCCAAGCGATTTGCGGCGCGGACATGCAATACTGGAAGCCTTGTGAATTTATTGAGCTTCGTAAATCAGGCTGACGGGCAGGGACGGACCGCCGGGCCGTCCGTGTTCGTCGGCGGGCCCAGCGGTCCCGCCCCACCCGAAGGCGTCGGTCTGAAATGCGAGGCTGAATAGCCTGGTGATTCCGAGGTGGGCGGGCGCGTCCCTCCGTCTGCGGTTTGGCGATTAAACGACGGGCGGAGGGACCCGCCCGTCCTCCCGAATTCATAAGCAACCAGCCAAGCGCATGCCTCAGTGCGCGACTTGGACTTTTTCGCCCTTGGGCTGGCCGATGGCGGCGAGGAGGTCGACGAACCACGGCGTGGCGATGTCGAAGGGTTTTCCGCCCTTGATGCGGGGGAACTCGATGGCGCGGAGGACGCCGCCCTTGTCCTCGTCGTGGCCGATGACGCCGGACTCGCGGCGGAGGGCGCACTCCACGGCGAGGTCGGTGCAGCTCTTGATGAGGCGGAGGTCGTCGGCGTTGGCGGCGGCGGCGCGGGCGTAGTAGCCGGATTTTTGGACGA
>CBINJQ010000227.1:0-7345 GCA_966251015.1 uncultured Akkermansia sp.
GCTGAGCCCATCGCAGATCGCCCGGATCCACGTGGAAGGACCTTCCGCTAGCCTGGACGCTTTGCGCGCGGCCGACGTGGTAGTTGAATAACCGATACAGATTGAGCCGGACCGCCGCGCCCATTTTGTCCGTGCGAAAGGCCGGACGCGAACGCCCTCCGCGCCCGCTAACACGGTAAGCAGGGGGTGCGGTTGCCCGGCGGACGCCGCGGACGGAACCTGCCGACGAACCCCTTTCCCGTTTCCTCGCCGGCCGATCGCCGCGCGCGGAACCACGAGCCCGTGTCCGCCCCGCATCGTGTGATGCGACGCGACCGCGCCCCACGAATCAGCCCAACAAGAAACCATGCCCCTCGATACCCACGCGCGTCCGCGCCACCTCAGCACGCTGTCGAAAAAAGTTCTTCTCGGACTTGTCGCGTCTCTTGCCGCCGCATCCGCCGCGCAGGCCGCGAGCGGTTCCTGGATCGGCGCCGCCGACAGCGCCTGGTCCAACGCCTCCAACTGGACGGCGGCCCCCGTTCCCGGAGCGGGCGACACCGCGACCTTCGGCGGCGCGGGCGCCGGCAACACGACCATCGATCTCGGCGCCGGCGTCACCGTCGGCTCCGTGGTTTTCGACACCGCCTCGGCCGCTTCCTACGCTCTCGGCTCGGCGGGCCAGACCCTCACGCTCGGCACGGCCGGGAACGCCCTCACGATAAACGCCGCGGTGGCGGCCGACCAGCTGGTCAACGCGAACCTCGCGTTGAGCGCCACGGGAAATTACACGTTCACCAACAACAGCGCGACGAACGGACTCGCCATCGCGGGCGGCGTCGGCGCGTCGACGGCCGGGGCCAGGCTCCTCACCGTGACGGGCGCGGGCAACACGACCATCGCCGGCGCCATCGCCGACGGCGCGGGCCAGGTGGCGTTGACCAAGAGCGGCACCGGAACGCTGACCCTCTCCGGAGCGAACACCGCCACGGGAGCCATCGTCGTCGCGGGCGGCACGCTGGTCGTTTCGAACACCGTCGGCGTCAACACGACCAACAACAACTTCAAGGCGGGCTCGGTGGCCAACACGCCCGCGACGCTCAAGATCGCCTCCGGGGCGAACGCCATCAATCGCTTCAATCTCTTCGTCGGCGACGCCGGCGCGGGCACGGGCGGAGGCGCCGTTTATCAAAGCGGCGGCGCGCTCACGCTGACGCAGGCCGCGAACCAGGATAATCTCCGCATCGGCTCGAACGCCGGCGGCTATGGCTACTACCAGCTCTCCGGCGGCTCGTTGACCACGAACGAAGCGGGTGTCGGCGCCGGCCTCGCGAACACGGTCGGCGTGTTGGAGGTGTCGGGCGGCTCCCTCGTCTCGAACGGCTGGATCGTTCTCGGTCGAGGAAGCCAGACGAGCTCCGGCTTGCTCAACGTGACCGGAGGCGCGGTGGAGTTCAGCAAGGTCAACGGCGCGGCGGACGCCAACAACTCGCGCCTCGGTTTGCAGTGGGGCAACAGCGCCGGCGCGCAGTCGGTGGTGAACATCGCCAACGGTTCCGTCACGGGCGACGACTACGTGGACCTCGCGGTCACGAACACGACCGGCACGCTGGGCGTGATCAACCTGCTCCCGGGCGGTCTCTTGCAGGGCTCGCGCGTCACCGCCGCCGCGGCAAATCCCACGGCTCTTCTCAACTTCAACGGCGGCACGCTGCGGGCGAACGGCACAAACGCCGGCGTCAACTTTCTGACCAGCGGCAATATCGACGCGGTCACCGTCTACGGCGGCGGCGGCACGATCGACAACAACGGGACCAATATCACGGTCGGCAGGGTTCTCGCCGCGGCGACGGGCAATGGCGTGACCTCCATTGCTGTCGCCGACGGCGGTTCGGGATATATCGGCGCGCCTTTGGTGAAGATCACCGGAGGCACGGGCAACCCGGCCACCGGCTACGCGGTGATGGTGGACGACGGCGCCGGCAAGGGCACCTACAAGGTCGGCGGCATTGTTGTCACCAGCCCCGGCACCTACACGGCGGCCCCCACGGCGGTGACGCTCAGCGGCGGAGGCGCCGTGACCGCCGCCACGATCGGCGCCATCACGACCGGCGCCAACGCGAACGGCGGCGGCATGACCTTTTCGGGCGGCGGCACGACCACGATCACCGGCGTCAACACCTATACGGGGAACACCACCGTCAACGGCGGCGGCCTCGTGCTCGCCGACAACGCCTCGCTCAAATTCGTGATCGGCGCGAACGGCGTGAACAACAAGGTGACCGGCGACGGCGCCGTCACCCTCGACGGCGATTTCGTCTTCGACCTCGCCGGCGCCAGCACGACCCTCGGCCATTCCTGGCAGATCATCGACGTTTCCACGCTCAACGAGACCTTCGGGCCGACTTTCTCCATTCCCGACTTCACGCTCGACGAGGGCAAGTGGGTGCGCCCGGTCGGCGGCGCCTTCTACGAGTTCGATCCCGCCACCGGTGTGCTGAGCGTGATCAACGATCCGGATTTCGTTTACCCGCCTCCCGCCGTCGCCCCGGTCAGCCAGGGCACCGGCTACGCGACCGGCACCGACATCGTCCTGAACGTCTCCGCGTCCGGTTTCGGCGACCTTACCTATCAGTGGTATTATCAGACCGACGCCGGCGCCACGCCGGCCGCCATCACCGACGCCACCGGCTCCACGCTCACCGTCCCCAACGCCACCGCCGCCAACGGCGGAATCTACTCGGTCATCGTGACCGACCATGCGGCGGAGGTCGCCGGCAAGCCGGCGACGACCACCACGGTCGTCTTCTCGCCCGTCACCGTTCAGCCCGCGACCGAGCTGGCCGTCTCCTATTACCGCTTCGAGGACGGCGCGAACGGCGCCAACGTGTCGCCCGGGCTCGACTCGGCCGGCGGCGGCGACCTCGCGCTGCTAGGCGCCTCGACCTACACCAACGCCGGCCTGCCCTATGCCACCATCCCCGCCACGGGCGCCGCCAACACCTTGGGCGCGAATTTCCCCGCCACGGGCAACAACGGCCTCGTCGCGCCGACGAGCGGCACGCTTGCCGACACCGTCTTCACGAACTTCACGGTCGAGGCCTTCGTGCGCTTCAGCGACCTGGCCGGCACCCAGACCATCGTCGGCCGCGACGACGTGGCGGTGTCCGGATCGGTTCCGGCCACGGTCGGCCAGGGCCTCGGCGGCCAGGCGCTGTTCTATCTGTCGAAGAACGCCGGCGGCTTCCGCGTCGAGCTTATCACCAAGGACAATCGCAACATCCAGATCAACAGCACGAGCCTGCCCGCGATCGGCGCCTGGTATCACGTCGCCGCCGTCGGCAACGCCGGAACCGGCACGCTGAAGCTTTACGTGAACGGCACCGAGGTCGGCTCCGTCACGGGATTCAACGGTCTTTTCGTCCCCACCGCCGGATCGGACACGCCGTGGACCGTGGGCCGCGGTGATTTCAACCTGGGCGACACGGACTTCTTCCGCGGCGATGTGGACGAGGTGCGGATCACCCGCGCGGCGCTGGCTCCGGGCCAGTTCCTCAACTCTTCCGGAGGCGTGGCCGTCATTCCCCCCGCCGCGAGCATCTCGCCGACCTACGGCTCCGTCTATCCCGGCGCCAACGCGTCCTTCGCCGTGACGGCCGCCTCGAACCACGGCGGCACGCTCGCCTACCAGTGGCACAAGGACGGCGTGGCGCTCGGCGGCGAAACCTCCGCCACGCTCTCCCGCTCGTCGGTCACGCTCGGCGACGGCGGTCTCTACTCCGTCGTCGTCACCGACTCCGCCGGAACCTCGCTCGGTGTCCCGATCTCCACGACCGTCTCCGCCCGTCTCCGCGTCCTGGATGTTCCCGCCGTCGGCGCCCGCGCCATCGGCCTGAACTTCGTCGGCTCGGCCACCGGAAACAACAACTGGTCCAAGGAGCTCGGCGTCATGTCCGCCGGCCAGTCCGCCGGCGTCTATGCGGCGGCCAACTGGAACAACTCCGCTTCCGTCACCGGCGTCGCCGTCCAGGCCGCCCCGCTTGCGCTGGTCGAGTCCAATGCCTCCGGCGCCGCCGCGGCGACGGCGACTTGGAACGCCGTCGGCGCCTGGTCGGCCCAGACCGGGACGGGGGTTGTCGCCAACGGCGAGAAGACGCCCGACGCCGTCCTCCTCCACGGCTACATCGAGTCCCGTCTCGCCACCGGCGCCAGCGTCACCGTATCCAATATCCCCTACGCCAGTTACGACGTCTACGTTCACGTGGCCGGCGGCGCCAACGGCGAGGTGGGCAGCCTCAAGATCAACCGCGAAGGCTCGCCGACCTATTACTACCGGGTGTTCCAGCACGACAGTTACGTGCCCGCCGCCGCTCCCACGGCGCAGGCGCCCTACGCCGTCCCGGTCGCCATGGGCGAGTCGCTGACCCGCTCCGACGCGTTGGTCACGCCTCCCGCGACCTTCGTGCGCTTCGCCGGCGTCACCGGCTCCGATCTCACCATCACCGCGATCGACTCGGTGTTGAATAGAAACGCCGGCGGCATCGCGGCGGTGCAGATCGTCGACCGCACCCCCGCGGGCACGGCCTATCCTGTCGTCGTGTCGAGCGCTCCGGCCTCGAAGATCGTCCGCGGCGGCGCGAACGTGAGTTTCGCCGTCACCGCCGTTTCCCAGAACTCCGGCACGCTGAGCTATCAGTGGCAGAAGGACGGCGTGGACATCTCCGGGCAGACCGGAACGACGCTGAGCCTGAGCAACGTCGCCGGCGCCTCGAGCGGCAATTATGGCGTGGTCATCACCGAGACTTCGGCCCTGGGCACCACCACGACCACCCGCACGGCCTCGCTGATCGTGGTCGACGCCACCCGCTCGCTCCTCATCAACGGCGACCTCAACACCGCCGCTTCGCCGACCTATGTTGGCGAAGGCATCCTTCGCGCCGACGGCGGCGCCTCGCCCTCGGGCCTCGAACCGAGCACGACGGTGTGGAACGGCATCCTCGGAGCGGCCGGCTCGGCGACCCGCGTCCTGACGAGCGAGTCGACGGGACTCGGCCTCTCCGGCGTGACCTTCAGCTATGCCGGCGCGAACGGAGCCGAGGACAACATCGCCAACGGCGCCATCACCGCCACTCCGGCGGAGAATCTGGAGCGCGACTACCTCTACGCGAACTACAGCGCGACGCCGCCCGCCACGCCCTTCACCGCCACGGTGGGAGGTCTGCAGGCCCTCGCCGGCAGGAAAGTGGTCCTCTACGTCTACGCGGTCGGCAAGACCACCAAGACGGCCGCGCAGGTCACCACCGCGACGGTGAACGACACCGCGTATGTCTCGCTGGCGACGCCCAACAACCACCTCAACAGCCCGGCGGGCAAGACCAGCGTGTTCGGGTCGGGCGCCCCGAATTCCGACGCGGGTCGCAACATCGAGCTCAACAACCCGGAGACCTCGATCGCGAACTGGGGATGGGCCAATCCGGAAGGCTGGACCGGCTCCTCCGCCTATGTCGCCTTCACCGGCGTCGTCGCGGCCGACGGCAGCGTGTCGTGGACCCTCAGCCCCGACACCACCGTCGACGGCGGCGGTCTGGTGCCCTTGGTCGGATTCCAGCTCCTGGTCACCGCCGAGGACATCGCGCCCGCCATTCCCTCGGGAGTGAGCGCCACCGCCGGCAACGCCCAGGTGGTTCTCAACTGGAACGCCGTCTCCGGCGCGACCAGCTACAGCGTGCGTCGTTCGACCACCTCCGGCTCCGGCTACACGGTGCTCGCAAACGGCCTGTCGACGACCACCTACACCGACAACACCGCGGCCAACGGCACCACCTACTACTATGTGGTGACCGCCTCGAAGAGCAGCCCGGCGGCCGAAAGCGGTTATTCCGCGGAAGTCTCCGCCACTCCGGCCAACGCCCAGACCGCGATCCAAGCCTGGCGCCAGACCCACTTCGGCACCAGCGCCAACAGCGGCAACGCGGCCAACACCGCCGACCCCGACGGCGACGGACAGTCGAACCTGCTCGAATACGCCCTCGGCACCAATCCCAACGTGGCCGGCGCGCTTCCGGTGACGGTCGGTCGCTCGGGCGATTTTCTCACCCTGAGCTTCAGCCACTCCGGCGACTCCACCTTGGTCTACAAGATCGAGACGAGCTCAGATCTGACGGGCTGGAGCACGGCGCACACCTACGAGCCCTTCGGCGTCGCGGGCAGCAAGACCTACACCGACAACGTGGCGGTCAACAGCCAGGCGCGGCGCTTCCTCCGCCTGGTGGTGACCGCGCCCTAGTCACCGCGGCCCCGAATCGATCGCGCGGCCGCCGACATCCGCGGCGGCCGCGCTTTTCCCAACCCCGTTCCCTATCATGAAGACTTCTTCTCCCTCCCTCTGTAAGTCTCGTCGCGGCTTCACTCTGATCGAGCTGCTGACCGTCATCGCCATCATCGGCATTCTCGCCGCGATCCTCATTCCCACCGTCGGACGTGTGCGCGAGCACGCCAAGCGCGCCAAGTGCATGAGCAACGTGCGCCAGCTCACCCTCGGCTTGATAAACTACGCCGGGACCAACAAATCCGGATTGTTTCCGAAAAACGCGGGCAGTTGGGCTTGGGACGTCGAGATCGGTTTGGCGCGCACCCTTTCCAACCAGGCCGGGCGCGAACTCTTCTACTGTCCGTCCTCCAACATGCTGACCCTTTATACCATGGAGGCGCTTTTCCCTTACACGGGAAATCCCAGCTACGCGGTCACGGGCTACGTGCTTCTCGCGGCCGGGACCGGGCAGGTCGCCGCGCCCTGGCGCAACGACCGCATGAAGGCCGAATACGAGGTCCAGATCGGCGCGATCAAGGCCGCGCTTCCCGCCAGCCGCCGCCCTCTCGTCGTGGATGCCGTGATTTCCGGATCGGGAGGAAGTTTCACCCAAGTCAACGGAGGTTTGCCCAACAACGTGAGCAACCACATGTCGGGGGACCGTCCCACGGGCGGGCATACCGGCTACGTGGACGGCAACGTGAAATGGCGTCCGTTTGTCGAGGGCACCAATCCGTTCGACCCGAAGGTCTACACCGTCAAGACGGACACCAATGTCCCGAACTTCTGGTTCTGAACCTGAAGACGTTCCCTTCGTGACCGCGGCCACGCGTGTTCTTCCGCGCGCATTCCGAGGCAGGGCGGTCGCGCCCTGCCAACCGTAGCCGTTTCGTCGCCTCTTGAGGTAGGCCGGGCCCGCCGCCCTTGCCACTCCGCCCTTGCCTCTCCGCCGCGGCGCGCCCAGCGGTCGCGCCCTGCCATTCGGCTACGGTTCTCCTTAACACGCCCTAGCCGGCGAACCCTCCGGCCGAACCCGCTTATCCGCGTCCTCCCTTG
>CBINJQ010000228.1:0-7325 GCA_966251015.1 uncultured Akkermansia sp.
GGGCTCAGGCCCCGCGCCCCGCCGCGACGAGACGCGCCGCCGTGATGGCGTGTCGCCTGGCCGAAGTCGCCAGCACGCGATAGTCGGCCCGTCGGCGCACGGTCGCCAAGGTCCCGTATAGCGGCCAGCGCAGCGCGTATCCCGCGAAGAGGATGCAGGCGAAAAGCCAGCCCCAGCGCGGACCGTGCAGTTTTTCGTAGAAGGCGCGCGGCCCCTTCAACGGCGCGGCCAACACCGCCGCGTCGTTCTGCCGGCGCATGCTGCCTCCGTTGAGATGCATCACCGTCGCCTTCGCGGTGTAGGCCACCCGCCAGCCGGAGGCGCGCACGCGATGGCAGAGCTCCAGATCCTCGCCATACATGAAAAACGCCTCGTCGAAGAGCCGTCCGTTCAAGGCCTCCGGACGCAGCAACAACACCGCGCCCGACACCCATTCGATGTCGAAGGTCCCCGATGGATCGCCCTCCAGAAAAAAAGCCGGAGGAGCCCACGCGCGGGGCAGCAGCTTGTTCAGGAAAAAATAGTTCCACGCCAGATTGCGGAGCGTCGGAAAAGCGCCGCCCCCCGCGCGCTGAAAGCTTCCGTCCGCGTTGACCAGACGGCAGCCGAGGATGCCGATGCGCGGATCCGACTCCAAAACTTCGACCAAAGCCGCGAGCGCGCCCGGTTCCACGACGGTGTCCGGGTTGAGCAGCAGCACATGCCGCCCCCGCGCGCGGGCGAAAAGCCGGTTGTTCGCCCGGCCAAAACCGAGGTTCTCCGGAAACACCGTCAGCTCGAGATCGGGAAACGCCTCGCGAAAGCGCTCCGCCGAATCGTCGCCCGAGGCGTTGTCCGCCACCAGGAACTCCAGACGCTCCGGCGGGATGCCGCCGAGGTCCCGCGCGCTGCGCACGGCCGCGATCAGCATCTCGGGCACGCGCCAGTTGACGATCAGGATGGAGAGCAGCGGCGCGCTCATGCGACGGCGGCGGCGGGCTCGACCGAAGACCAGTCCTCGAAGCCGGGGCCGAAACGCTCCGGCCGGTAGAAAGCGCGACCGCGCAGCCCCGCGCACGAACGCCGGGCGCGGCGCTCCTCGATCATCGCGCGAAACAGATCCGCGTAGGCCGCGCCCACCGCGTCCCAGCGGTAATGCTTGCGCGAGCGCGCCAGCGTGCGCCCGCAGGCGGCTTCGCGCTCGCCCTCGGCGTTTTCAAAATACTCGAGTCGCGCGGCGAGATGACCCGGCGTGCGAGAGAACGAGGGCTCTCCCTCGCCCACCACCTCGAGGTTGAACGGCGAGTCCAACGGCAGACAGAAGGCGCCCGCGCCCATCGCGCGCAACAGGCTGGGATTGGTCCCGCCGACTTCGTGCCCGTGCAGATACACGCGGCAGTGGCGCATGAGGCCGTTGAAGCGGCCCGAGTCGAAAACCGAGCCCACGAAAATGAGCCGCGAGCAGGCCTTCGCCTTGAGCGCGTCGGCGTAGGCCGACTTGTAGGGCACGCCGCCGACGACCACCAAGGGCAGTCGGGCCTTCGAGCGCAGAAACTCGTTCACGATCAGGTCGGTGTTGTTCTCCGGCTCGAGGCGCGCGCACACGAGATGATAGCCGCCCGGCTCGAGGCCGAGCTCGGCCGGCGCGGCGTCCACGGGCGCGCCGCCCACGATCGAGCCGTAGGGAATGAAGGAGTTTTCCGCGCGATATTCGCGACGGTAGTAGTCCACCATCGCGTCCGAATCGGTCACCATCCAGTCGGCGAGGGCCGCCGTCACCCGCTCGGCCCACTTGTAGTAGCGACGCTGCATCGGGCTCCACTTCGTGCGCTTCCAGCCGAGGCCGTCCGTGTGGTAGAGCACGGGAGTGCGCACGAGCTTGAGCGGCAGGCAAAAAGGTCCGTTGCCCGGATCGACCACGAAAACCAGATCGTAGCGACGCAGGAAAGCCGCGTGCGCGATGGAGAGGTTGCTGTGCAGAATGCTTTCCAGGCTCTTTCCGCCCGGCGAGGGCAGCCACACGATGCGCACGCCCTTATACTCGGCCGGATGCGTTTCGTAATAGGGACGGCGGGCGTAGACCGTGACGTCGAAGCCGTGCTCGGCCACGAGTCGCGTGGAGATTTCCTCCACGAGGGTGCTGAAGCCGCTGTAGCGGGCGGGAATGCCGCGGTCGCCGATGATGGCGACCTTGAGACGGCGCGGGACGGCGGGCGCGGAGGCGCTCGTGGCGATCGACATGTCGGTTGAAAGATAGATTAGTAGGCGCTCTTGGGCGGATTGAAGATCTGCCAGACGGTGTTGAGCAGGATCTTGATCTCGAGGTTGAGCGACCAGTGCTGGATGAAATGCAGGTCCTTCGCCAGGCGTTCACGCATGTGGGCGGCGTCCTTGAATTCGCCGCGCAGCCCGTGGATCTGCGCGTAGCCGGTGATGCCCGGCTTTACAAACAAACGACGGCGATAGGCGCGGCAGTGCTGCTCCACCGCCTCGTCGAGCTTGAGCGGCAGCGGGCGCGGCCCCACCAGGCTCATCTCGCCCTTCAGCACGTTGAGCAGCTGCGGCAACTCGTCCAGGCTGCTGCGCCGCAGAAAACGCCCGAACGGAAACACGCGCGGATCTTCCTGCGTCGCCTGGCGCGCCTGCTCCTCGAGTCCCGCGTTGTCCACGCGCATGGAGCGGAATTTGTAGATCGCGAAAGGACGCCGTTTCTCGCCGTAGCGGAGCTGACGGTAGAAAAGAGGCCCCGGGGCTTCTCGCCTCTGCCGGAACCACACCAGCAGCGAAAGCGGCAGCAGCACGAACAACGCGGCCGGCGCCGCCACCGCCAGATCGAGGGCGCGCTTCATCAGGCGGTTGATCGGATCCTCGAGCGGCTCGTCCAGGAAGGTGAAAAAATGCACCGAACCGCAGGCCGTCACGCGAACGGGTTCGTCGAAGAGGTTGGCCAGATTCGAATAGGCATACATCCGCAGGCCCGTGCGCCGGCAGTGCTCCATGACGGCCAGCATCTCCGGATGTTCGCGCCCCAATCCATACAACATCACGCGCTCGGCCTGCGCCTCGTCCCCGCCGGGCCGGGTGAAGTCCTCCAGATCTCCCAGATAGGGCAGATGCAAATGCGGGTTCGGCCGGCTCGAATAGTAGCCCACAAAACGCACGCCCAGATCGTCGCAATAATCCGCGTAGTGCAGCAGAGGTCCCGGCACCTCGCCCTCGCCGACCAACACGGCCCGATCACTCCGACGGCCGGGAAACTGGCTGCGCGCCAGCAGGCCGGGCAGCACCGCGAACAACACGGTGTCGATCCCCACCAGCGCCAGCGCGATCAGGCCGATCAGCACGCGGCTCGCGGTCACGTCTTCCCGCACCACATAGATCAACATCGCCCCGGCCGCGAACCCCATCCCCACCCGCATCGCCAGCGCGAAAGCGGCCGGCACGTTCAACCGCAATATCTGGTCCTGCTGCGCATAGATGCGCCGCGACGCGTAGAAAAACCCCGAAAGCACCGCGAGGGCGTAGAGCGGGGAAAGCGTCGCGGCGGACACGCCCGCCTTCTCCACGCCCCACAACACCGCGAAAAACAACCCGCAGTTCGCCCCGATCATGACGGCGACCGTGATGTTCGTTACGCCTTTGAGACGATTGATGATCATAGGAGGGAAATTTTCGCAAAACGCGGTTCAACTCGCATGGCGCCGCCCAAGCAGACGCCCTCGAAAAAAACGCCGCAGCGCGCCGCCGCAGAGATAGGCCCAGGACCCGCGTTTCCACACGTGGGCCAGCCCGCGCCCCACCGCGCGCCGCTCCACCATCTCGTCCACGCCCAGCAGGGTTTCATACACCCGCTTCCGTCGCGCCAGCTCGCGCGGCGGCAGGCGCCCCGGCCCCCAGCGATCCAACAAGGCCAACGTCTCGCGATAGGACACCGCCCGCATCGTCGCGGTCGCGCTCCGGTTATGCAGACGGTATCGGCAATGCGCCTCCTGGTCGCACAGCGCCGTCCACTTTTCCGCCAAGGCCAGATACAGGTGATAGTCCTCCGCGAACCGAAGATCGTGCGGAATGCCGCCCGCCGAAAGATAGGCATCCCGGCGCACCAACACCGAACTCATCGTGGGGAAACAGCCGTGCCGGAGCAAAGGCACCGTAAGGCATCCCGTCGGCAAATCGCGGCCGGAGTAAATCGGCGCCGCTTCGCCATGTTCGCCGTCGGACGAGAACGTCGTCGCCCGGCCGTAGATCATGCCAACCCGTCCGGTCTCCGCCGCGGCCCCGCGCAACAACGCCACCTGCCGCTCCAGCTTCTCCGGCGACCACAGGTCGTCGTGATCCAAAAACGCCACCCATTGGCCCCGCGTTTCCCTCACCGCCCGGTCGCGCGCCTCGCCCAACGGAGGACGCGAATCGTTTTCGATAATCCGAAACCGTTCATCCGCGCATGCCCGCGCCTGCGCCAAGGTTTCGTCCCGGGAAGCACTGTCCCAGAACACCAGCTCCCAATCCTTAAAAGTCTGCGCCAAAAGCGACTGCAAGGTTTCGGGCAAAAACCCTCCGCTGTCGCACCCGTTGAGGACGACAGAAATCAGAGGAGTGCTGCGCGGCGCCGACATCTTGCGATACGAATTTTAAATTAGGGCGAAAAGCTTCCCAATAAGGGGAAATACCCTCAGTTGCTTTGTGCATATTCCCTGCCGAAACCAGCGATTTTTTTAGAAGAGACCAAAAGTTTACCTTTTTATCGGATGTCCCTTAACCAGCACGACCACGGTTCCGAGACGTCGGAGGAATACGGCCTCCTCTCGTCGCTTGCCGCCGATCTGCGTCGTCTCGCGGCCTATCGCGATCCCGTCCGGCCGCGACGGTGGGCGCAGGCGTTCAGCCCTTCCTACGCGTGTGTGGTGCTCTATCGCCTGTCGGCGGCGGCCTGGGCGCGCGGCTGGCGTCTCGTCGCCCGCCTTTTCTGGCAGCTCAACTACTCGCTCACCGGGGCGGACCTCGCGCCCGTCGCCCGACTCGGTCCGGGTCTCGTCGTCGCCTTTCCGCCGGGCGTGATGGTCGGCGGACGCGCCGGGCGGAACTTGACCATCGAGGGGCGCGGCGGCTTTGGCGGCGGGTTGGAAGAGCGCGACATCGGCGCCGGTCCCGGGCTCGCGTGGCTCGGCGACGACGTCCACCTCTGCGTCGGAGCCATGATCCTCGGGCCGCAGCGAGTCGGCGACGGCGCGTGGATCGGCCCAAACTGCACCGTCGTGCAAGACCTCCCGGCGGGCGCGCAGGTGTGGCCGCGGGAGGCGCGCGTGCGCCAGTCCGCCGCCGGAGAACGATGAACACCCGCGCGCGCCTTTCCTGGTTCGAGCTCGCCCGGCATCTCGCCGCCGATCTGGACGCGTTCGCCGCGCACACCAGCGCGCACAAAACCCGCCGGGGCCGGGCCCGCGAGCGCCTGAGCGCCCTGTTCACTCCCAGCGGTTCCTGCGTGGCCCTCTTCCGCCTCGCCCACGGGCTGCACGCGCGCGGCGCCCTCGGCCGCGCTCTCGCGCAACTGCCCTCCTGGCTGAACCTGATCCTCTTTCGCGCCCATCTCGCGCCCGCCAGCCGCATCGGCCCCGGGCTTTATATACCGCACCCGGCGTGCGTTCACATCGCGGTCGTCGCCGGCGCCAGGCTTCGCGTGTATGCCGGCGCCTGGATCGGGCCCGGTCGCGAAGCCGCGGCGGACGACGCCGCGCGCGCCTTTCCGGTGCTCGGCGACGACGTGCTCGTGGGCGCGAAAGCCGCCGTGCGCGGCGGGGCGCGCATCGGTGACCGCGTTCGCGTCGCCTACGATTGCGTGCTCGACGCAAAAAGCTCCGAGTGCCCGTTCGGCGACGCCGGCGTGATGCCTGCGCCGTTCCGGAACTATGTAATCGGCCGGTCGCGCTCGCCGTGACACGTGCCTGCGCCCGTTTCTCGCCCGTCGTTGTTTCCCCCCTTCTCCGCCCATCGCCTAAACGGAACCTCGCATGCCCTCATCGTCCGCCCCCTTGAAAAAAAGTGTCTCCGCCCCCGACCTCGGTCCCGAGGAGCTGGCGGCCGTCGCCGAGGTTTTCGCCGGCGGTTACCTCGGCATGGGCGCGGTGACCGCCGCCTTCGAAGCCGACTTGGCCGACTACTTGGGACTGGTTGGCGGCGCGCGACACGTGGTCGCCGTCAGCTCCGGCTCGAGCGCCCTGCACCTCGCCCTGGAGGCCTGCGCCCTGCCCGCCGGTGCGGAAGTGCTCGTCCCCGCGATCACGTTCGTCGCCTCATTCCAAGCGGTGTGCGCGGCCGGTCTCCGGCCCGTGCTCTGCGACGTGCGCCTGGCGGACGGTCTCATCGATCTAGAGGACGCCGCCCGACGCGTCGGGCCGCGAACCCGCGCGATCATGCCTGTGCACTACGCCGGTCACGCAGGCCGCCTTGGAGAACTCCATCGCTGGGCCGAAGCCCGGGGCCTTCGCGTCGTCGAGGACGCCGCGCACGCGTTCGGAACGGTCGCGGAGGGCGCGCCGGTCGGCGCCCGGGGCGATCTCGTCTGCTTCAGTTTCGACCCCATCAAGAACATCACCTGCGGTGAAGGCGGCGCGGTGATCGCGGGTTCCGCCGCCGAGGCCGACCGCCTGCGCGCCATGCGGCGCCTCGGCCTGCGCCCGCGTTCGACCGACGGCGCCCCCGGACTTCCCGAGGCGGAGATCGACGGCCCGGGCTGGCGTTATCATCTGCCCAATTTCAACGCCGCCATCGGTCGCGTGCAGCTTCGCCGCTTTCGGGACGGCCTGCGCACGCGACGCCAGGTCTTGGCGGCGCGCTACCGCGAAGAGCTGGCCAAAGCCGCCGGGGTCACCCTTCTGGCGAACGGATCCGACGACGTGCCGCACCTTCAGCCCCTCCTGCTTCCGACGACGGCGCTCCGCGACGCCGCGCGCAAGCGCCTCGCCGCGCTCGGCTACGAAACAGCCCTTCAGTATCCGCCCGGCCACTACTTCTCGCGCTTCGCGGAAAGCGGCCCGTTACCCGCCGCCGAGGAGTTCCACCGCCGCGTGGTCTGCCTGCCGCTCCATTCCGGCGTCGACGAGGCCGACGTGCGCCGCATCGCCGCCGAGCTGATCGCATTGTTGAGTTAGCGGTTCAGCGAAACCGTCGCCTTCTCGGCGGGGCGGGACGGGCGGTCCCGCCCTGCCTTCCGATCAATCTGCTCTAACGCGCGACGAGCACCTTCTCGTGTTCGCCCGTTTCAGCGGGACTCTCCCCGATCAGCTTGGATTTGGCGTAAGCGAGCAAACTCGCCATTTTTCCGTTCGGCGCGTCCCAGTATTCCGCGG
>CBINJQ010000229.1:0-7287 GCA_966251015.1 uncultured Akkermansia sp.
GGAACGAAGCATCCGCGGACAAACGGAACCGATACGGAACGACCTGTGCAGTGCGATCCAGACACTGTCCGAACAGGCGGTTCTCGCAAACGGAAATTTTACGCCGTCGCCAATTGTTTGCGCGGTGATTCTCGCGCGCGTTTTCGGAGCGGAGGCGGCGGGAAAGCGGAGTGTGACTCGCGGGAGAGCCGGTGGCTTGAATCTAGACTCCGCAGTTGGGACCACGGATCTCACGGATGCGCACGGATCGCCAAGACATTGGGAATTTGGAGGCGATGACCCCAAAGGTGAAGCGATTCGCGGAGTGCGCCGGCTCACAATCGCTTGAATCCGTGTTATCTGTGTAATCCGTGAATTTGGATGAACACGGAAGCCCATGACCGGACGGCCGTCCCGCGCGGGGCCTCGCGGCGGGGGGCGGGGACGGCAACGGTGACGCCTGCGTTTATTTCTCGGGCAGGTCGGAAAGGGGCGCTGCCGCGGGCTTGGCGGGCGACACGGGGTCGAGGTCGTCGAGCAGGTCTTTGCTCACGCGTTCGATGCCGAGGCGGGCGAGGGAGCTGGCGGGGTAGAGCGACTGGGCGGCGAGCCACTGGGTGAGGGCGGCGGAGGCGCGGCCCGCCTCCTCGTGTCGCTTGGCGGCGTCGATGCGGCCGACGAAGGCGGCGACGCGCGGTGCGAGCTCGGCTCGCCGCTGGTTTACCTGCACGTCGCCGGGGGCGAGGGCGGAGGCGTTGTCGAGGGCCTCCCAGGCGGCGAAGGCGTTGTTCTGGGCGAGCAGTTCCTGTGCCTGGGCGAGGAATATCTCCACGCGGGAAAGCTGCTCGATCACCTCCTTGAGCCGCGGGCCGCGGACGGCGTCGGTGAGGAGGGCGATGGCGAGTTCGCTGCGTTGCTCGTAGAGGCGGCGCAGGTCGTTGCGCTTGATGGCGTCGTCGAAGAGCAGGGCGGCCTGCGAACCGATGTCGACCTGCTGGGCCATGTTCTCGGTGTAGGTTTTGATGGCGGGATTGAGCGGCCAGAGGGACGCGGCGCGCTGGACGCCTTCCTGGGCGCGGAGAAAGTCGCCGGCGGCGGCGGCCTGCTGGGCGGCGTAGAGGGCGAGCGTGCTCATGCGCTGGGCGGCGCGGATGGCGGACACGGCCTCGCCGGTGCGGAAGTCCTTCGCGGTAGTGGCGATTTCCGAGACGAGCTTGTCGACGGCGTCGAAGTCTTTCAGGTCGGCGAGCTTCCGGGCCTGGTCGATCTGGCGGTAGAGGGCGAGGAGGACCTGCTTTTTTTCGCGTTCGAAGCCGGCGACGGCGGGGGTGTATTCGCCGAGGAAGAAGGTTTCCTGGAGACGTTCGAGGGCGCCGACGAGCTGGCCGTCCTCGTAGCTGGCGCGCACGGCGCCCATGGCGGCCTCGGTGTCGTTGATGGCCTCGCGCGAGAGGTATTCGAGGGTCTCGACGGTGAGGGCGAGGTCGCTGGAGGGGAGGAAGGACTGGATCTCCTTTTGTCCCACCTCGAGCTGCTGGGCCGAGCCTTTGAACGTGTAGCGGTAGAAGCTGGCGGCGATGAGGCAGTGCTGGAAGCGGCGCTGGAGGAACAGCTGCACGAGCGCGGTCTGGAACTGGAGCTTGGCCTGCACGCCGGTGAGGACGGCGCCGGCCTCGGCGGCCTTGATCTTGGCCTCGGTCTCGACGAGCTCGCGCGCGCGGAAAGTCTGGGCGACGGGATCGAAGCCGCCGGGGATGTCCTTGCCCTCGGTCTTCTTGGCGTTGGCGTGGCCGCGGTTGTTGTTGGTGGTCCGGTTGGTGGTGTTGCCGGAGGAGCTGGAGCTGTTGCCCGCGTTGATCTGGGGGCTGGCGTTGCTCGCGACTTCGGCGGCGCCGGAAAGGGCGTCGCTCGTGGTGTCGTAGCCCTTGCGCGCCATGGCGTCGCCGGAGCCGATGATGCCGAGCTGTTGCTGGCGGCGGATGCGGGCCAGCTCGCCGGACGTGACGGCGAGGGCGTCGCGCTCGTCGCGGATGCGCCAGGCGTTGAAGACCTGGTTGGCGACGGCGAGGGACGCGCCGCCGTCGGCTTCGTATTCGCTGGCTCGATACAGAAGCTGCCAGGCCTGGCGCAGGTTCTGGGCGCCGGCCTCGCCGGAGCGGGTGGAAAGGAGGTTGAAGATCTCGTCGACGACGCCGCGGTAGACCTCGTTGTCGATGGATTCGGGCTGGGAGAGATAGCGCTCGAAGCGGGCGCGGAAGACGCGCATCTGGCCGAGGTTGTAGGTGTGTCCCTTGTAGGTGAGGGTGCCGTCCTCGGGGTTGAAGGCGTCGGAGTCGGTGTCGAAGGCCTTGTCGATGACCTTGAGGAGCGTGTTGCTTTCGAGGTTGGCGGTGCCGAGGGCGTTGAAGGCGGATTCGGCGGCGGATCCGGGGGCGTTGCGGCCGGAGGCGGTCGCGCCGGACGGAGCGCCGGGGACCGTCGGGGCGGCGGGCGTCGACGGCAGCGCGGGCGCGGACGGAACGGCGGGCGGGGTCTGGGCGAGGAGCGGACCGGCGGCTAGGGCGACGAGAACAAAAGAGGGGCGGAGGGCGCGCATGGGAGCAGGGAGCGAGGAGCGGGGAGCCGGAGCGGGGGTGCCGAGATCCGAGCAGGGCGGGGGAGGGGGCGGGAGAGGCTCAGAGTTTGCGCAGGGCGGTGACGTAAAGCAGGCCGCCGCGGCGGACGGTGAGCTCGAAGCGGTAGCGTTGCGCCACCATGAGATTGGCGTTGAGCGAATCGGCGATGAAGAGGGGCAGGCGGGGAGCGTCCTTGTCGTCGAGCGGGCGCACGGACAGGAGGCGTCCGACGCCTTCCTTCCACTGGAGTTGCGCGTCTATCTCGGCTTCGAGCGTGTAGCGGTTGCCTTGAAGATTGTCGGGCGCGTCGAGGTAGGCCGAAACGGGGAAGCGCTCGTCGCTCTGCCGGGCGCAGCCGGGAGACAGGAGCCCGAGGGCGGATACGGCCAAGAGGGCGAGGGCGGGGAGGGCGGCGCGGGGAAAAACGGCAGACGGGCGGAGGCTGCGCATAGAGGTGGGGCGGATTAAGCGGGCGAAGGCGGCGGAGCGGCAACCGCAAAGCCGGAGCGCGCGGAAAGGCGGGGCGAGATTGACAGGCGGGGCGGCGCGCTTGCTCTGCCGCGCATGCAAACGGAACCGTTGAATAAAGTCGGAGACACGGCGGGCGATGGACGAGGCGAGCGCGGTTCGCGCAAGGACCTTGCGGCATGGTGCGCGCGGGTCACGGGCGCGGAGTGGTTTCAGCGCGCGGTGATCGGATTGATCGTGTTCGCGGGGTTGCTGGTCGGGGCGGAGACGCATCGTCCGTGGATGGAGGCGCATGGCGCATTGTTTCACGCGCTGGATCGATGGATCTTAGGTCTTTTCGTGCTGGAACTGGTTTTGCGCATCGCGGCGCAGGGACGGCGGCCGTGGCGGTTTTTCCTCGATCCGTGGAATTGTTTCGACGCGGTGATCGTCGGCGTGTGCCTGCTGCCTTTTCACACCGAGTTCGCCGCGGTGCTGCGTCTCGTGAGGGTGTTGCGCGTGTTGCGGTTGGTGACGGCGGTGCCGCGGCTGCAACTGTTGGTGGGCGCGCTGATCAAGAGCGTCCCCTCGATGAGCTATGTGGCGCTGCTGCTGACGCTTTTGTTTTACGTCTACGCGGTGGCGGGCGTGGCCTTGTTCGCGGCGGGCGATCCGGATCATTTCGGCACGTTGGGGCGGGCGGGGCTGACGCTCTTCCAGGTGGTGACGATGGAGGGGTGGACGGACCTCATGCACGCGCAGTTCGCGGCCTATCCGGGGCGGGTGGTGCCGGTGCTGTATTTTCTGACCTTCATCCTGATCGGCACGATGATCATACTGAACCTGTTCATCGGCGTGATCGTGAACGGAATGGACGAGGCGCGGCAGGAGATGGCGGACGAGGAGCGCGAGCGTCATCAAGCGGAGACGGGGCGGACGACGGCGGGAGACGACGTGGCGACGCTGCGCGAGCAGCTGGCCGCCATGCAGGAGGGCTTGGCGGCGCTTGAGAGGAAGCTGCGGGAGAAGCGGTGAGGGCGTGTGGAGCGTCGAGCGATGGCGGGGCGCGCGGGCCGGAGATCGGTTATCCTAAATTTCGTGGTTCAATTTAACCACGGATTGCACAGATAACACGGATGCAAACGATTCTGAGCCGGCTTACGCCGGGAATCGCTTCACCTGCGGGGTGAGCGCCTCGAAATTCCCAATGTCTCGGCTATCCGTGCCCATCCGTAAAACCGTGGTTCCAACTGCGGTGTTTAGGATGAGGCGCGGTTGAGAGGCCTTTGCGCGAGTCACCTCGGCTTTTGGCCTAGACGGGACGCAGGGCGCCGAGCCGCGGCGTGGTGGCCGGTTTGGGAAAGGGGATCTGCGAGTCGCCCTTGAAACTGGCCATGCGAACTTCGAAGCGGAAGGTCGAACCGCGGCCCGGCGAGCTTTCCACTTCGATTCGGCCCTGCATAAGCTCGCAGAGGCGTTTGGAGATGATGAGCCCCAGGCCCGTGCCGCCGTGACGTCGCGTGCTCGAGGTGTCGAGCTGGCTGAACGCACGGAAAAGGCGGGGCATCTGATCTTCCGGGATGCCGACGCCGGTATCGATCACTTCTCCGATCAACGTGTATGGACGCTCTTCGCCTTCGTTGGCCGCGTCTGGCGAATCGGGCGTGTCGCCTTGCAGGCGAATCGTGACCCCGCCCTGTTCGGTGAACTTGATGGCGTTGCCGACGAGATTGGTGAGAATCTGGCGGAGGCGGTTTTGATCCCCGAGCAAGATGGGCGGCACCCCGGGCGCGATTTCGGTGGAGATGCTCAGGCCCGAGCGACGAGCCGCATCATGAAAGAGTCGCGTGATGTCGTCGACGCAGTCGCGCACCGAGAACGGTCCAGGCATGATTTCAAGGCGCCCCGCCTCTATCTTGGACAGGTCGAGAATGTCCGAAACGAGCGTTTCCAAGGTATGCCCGCAGCGCTGGATCGTTTCCACATGGCCGAGTTGATCGTGGCTCAAGGGCGTCTCGCGCAGCAGGCGGGAAAATCCGATGATGCCGTTGATGGGGGTGCGAATCTCGTGACTGACGATCGCGAGGAACTCGCTCTTGGCCCTGTCCGCGGACTCGGCGGCCTCTTTGGCGTCGCGGAGCGCGAGTTCGGCCTGCTTGCGGACGGAGATGTCATGACCGACGGCCTGATATTCGATGAGCTGCCCCTCGCGGTCCTTGATCGCCCGGTGGGTCCATTGCACCACGCAGGAACGACCGTCGGAGTCGGCCAGTGAAGTTTCGAAGGTCGCGCTTTCCGGCCAGGCATCAAGCACCCGCCACGGCGTCAATCCGGAGGCGAGCACGGACCAGGGTTGCCCGGTGAGATCCTGGCGGCGGCGTCCAAAAAAACGGGCGTAAGCGCCGTTGGCGAAGGTTAGGCGTCCGTCGGATTTGTATCGGCAAATCAGGTCGGCCTGGTCTTCGACGATCGCGCGATAGCTCGCTTCCGTTTGTTGGAGGCTTCGCGCCATCTGTTCGATCTTGCGCGCCAAACCCATGATCTCGTCGGGATCGTCGGTGGAATGACTGGTTTCCCTGTTGTCCGAGCTCGCATCGCGGGCGGAGGCGGCGTGCTGGTTGATCTCTTTGATCTTCGATATGAGGGTGCGGTCGAAAACGTAGCCGGCGAGAACGAGCAGGATGGCGCCGATGAGCGATAGCCCGATCACCCAGTAGGTGGTGCCGAGTCGTTCCCGGAGATCTTGGTCGGTGGCGATTACAACGAGGGCTACGGTGAGGCTCCCGGCGAGCCCGAGAATCATGGCGGTTTGCCGACGAATAGAGACCTGCATGCGCCGGAATTTGGCGGGCTCGGACGGACGAGTCTAACGCAAAGGTGGCGTAATTGTGTGATGGCTAGGTGAAAATGGGGCCATGACCGCGGTGGAGAACACCCACTCCATACCCCCACGAACCGATTTTCGCTCAGGCGTGACGCCCTCTGAAGGTCAGCTCCGCGACGGCGGATTTATCGAGATGGCCGAGTCCCAAGGCGACGAGCTTGTCGTATTGGAGCTTGGTTGCCGCGGAGAGAGGGAGTTGGAGCCCGCATTCGCAACCGAGGCGCCACGCGATGGTGGAGTCCTTTGCCGCGTGGGCGGCGGAGAAGAAACAATCATGGGCGCGGTTCTGCATGTCCTCGCCGTCGGTTTTGAGCACCTGGGAGTTTGCGCCGGTTTGCGCGAAAATTTCGCGTAACACGGCGACATCGAGACCGAGGGCCTCGCCCAAGCCGAGGCCCTCGGCGAGCGCGGCGGTGTTGATGTTCATGACCATGTTGACGAGGGCCTTCACTTGCGCGGCCCGACCGGCGGGGCCCAGATACCTGAGCTCGGTCGAGAGCTGACGCAGCAGGGGCTCGTGGCGCGCGAAGACGCCGGGATCGCCGGCGCACATGAGGTAGAGCGTGCCCGCCCGTGCCTGCGGGATCGACGAGGCCATGCACGCTTCGATGGCGTGGGCGCCGTGTATCGCCGCGCGCCGGGCGGCTTCGACGTGGGCGGCCGGCGAGAGCGTGGCGCAGTTGATGAATGTTTTCCCGCGCACGCCGCCGACGGCGGCCAGGAGGGAGTCGGAGCCGCCCGCGGGATCCGCGAAGATCGCCAGCTGGGCCGCGTCGTCGCTCACGACGGTGAAGATCACTTCGGCCTCGACGGGAAGCTCGGCGAGGTTCGAAGCGCAGGCGCATCCCAGCTCCGCGGCAAGGGCGTTCGCCGTCGGCCCGTGCGTGTCGTAAACGGCCACGATGCGGTGGCCGCGCTCCGCGAGCCGGCGCGCCATGTTTCCGCCCATGCGGCCGACGCCGACGAAAGCGATCCGGAGAGCGGGGACATGGCGGGACGAGTCGGTGAAGTCGGTGGACATGGCGTAAAGAGGCGGAGGTGGCGTGGCAGGGCCCGCGACGACCGCGTAGTTCGGGCGGGTCGATGGCGAAAACGAATGGCGGATCAACGTTTGCGCCGGCCATGAAAGCCCGCCGGGCCGCCGGATTTTTTCCCCGACGCCTTGCCCTTGGGTTTGACCCGGGAGGCGGGTCCTTTTTTGGCGCCGTTCGCGTCGAGAGGGGCGGCGTTTGGCGCCGATGAGTTGTTCGAGTCGGGGCCCGCGGTTTCCGGCGCCGACGGCGTGATGCGGTCGGGCGCGAAGAAGGGATTGTATTTTCTTTCGTGCGCGAGGGTGGTGAGCGGTCCGTGGCCGGGGCCGAT
>CBINJQ010000230.1:0-7269 GCA_966251015.1 uncultured Akkermansia sp.
GAACTATACCCCTGTTCGTCGCCGCGCGCGGGCGCGCCCGCGGGGCGCGCCGCCTTGGCCTCTCAGCTCTTCCCACCCGGCGGCGGCGCGCCCAGCGGTCGCGCCCTTGTTGCTACCTTTCAGACCGACGCGGTAAGCGGAAGACCGGGGAGGGCCGCAAACGTGACGCGCGGAAACGATCGGGGACCGCTGGCGAGAGCTCCGCGCCCGGGGCCTGAAAGCATGTTCCGGCTCAGGGAGCCAGACTGACCGCTTTCAGCGGATGACGATCCAATAGGGTGGGGTGCCAGCCCCGAACGGACGGATGGAGCAAATAGACGTGGGTGTTGACGTAGAGGGGGATGATGGGGGCGGCCTCCAGCAACCGGACCTCGGCGTCTCGCAGAATGGCGTGCCGCGCGGCGCGGTCGGCGGTTCGGGCCGCTTCGTAGAGGGCGCGATCATAGGCGGGGTCGCTCCAGCCGGTGAAATTGTTGGAGTTGTCCTTGGTGAACAGCTCCAGGAAGCCGATGGGGTCGTCGAAGTCGGCCACCCAGGAGCTTCGCAGGATCTCGAAATCGCCGACCTTGCGGGCCTCGCGGATGGTGGCGTTTTCCTGGTTGATGAGGCGGGTCTGGACGCCCAGGGCGCGCCACTGTTGCTGCACGGCCTCGGCGATGCGGCGATGATCCTCGGACGTGTTGTAGAGAATCTCAAACGCCGGGAGCCCCTGGCCTTCGGGGTAGCCTGCTTCGGCCAGCAGCGCCTTCGCGGCGGAGAGGTCGTGGCGGAGGACGGCCGGAGGTTCATAAGCGCCGGTGCCGGGCGGGACGAAAGCGGCGGCGGGCCGTTGACCGCCCTTCAGGAGGGCGGAGACGAGCTGCTCGCGATCGACGGCGAGGGATAAGGCGCGACGGACGCGCACGTCCTCGAGATACGGGCGGGCGGTGTTGATCCGATAAAAATAGGTGTCGAGGAAAGGGTCGGTGCGGAGTTGGTCGGGAGCCTCCGCGCGCCAGGCCTCGACGCGGCCGGACGGAAGCTTGTCGATGACGTGCAACTGGCCCGCGCGGTAGGCGCGTTCGGCGGCGTCGACGCTGTCGAAAGGGTGGAAGTGAACGGCCCGGAGCTTGCGCGCGGCCGCGTCCCAGTAGGCCGGATTCGCCTCCGCTACGATGACTTGTCCGCGACGCCAGTCCTTCAGGACGAAAGGACCGTTGCCGACGAAGGTGGCGGGCGAGGAGGCCCAGCGGTTCCCAGGGGCCGCGACGGGGCCGGCGGCGGAGACGGCGTGGAGCGGAACGGGGAACCAGACCGGGTGGGTGAGGAGCGAGAGGAAATGCGCCGCCGGATACTCCAGGGCGACGCGAACCGTGTGCGTATCGGGTGCGCTGATACCGACCTGGGAGAAGTCGACGAGGCGGGACTTGTGGAAGGCCTCGGCGTTCAGGACGGGGTAGAGGAGCCCGGCGTTCGGCGCGGCGAGCGAGGGGGTGAGCGCCCGCTTCACGGATTCGACAAAATCCGCGGCCGCGAGGGGACGGCCGTCCGACCACCTGGCCTCGGGGCGAAGATGGAAAGTGTAGACGAGCCCGTCGGCGGAGACGTCCCACCGGGTCGCGACGCCCGGGACGGGCGCGAGAGTCTCGGGGTCCTCGCCGACGAGCCCCTCGAAAAGCGCGGAGATAACCTGGATGTCGCCGAGAGATTCGGCGAAGTGCGGATCGAGGTCGGAGAGATCGGGGCCGATGCCTCGATGGAGGGTCTGGGCGCGGTTGCCGGCCTCGACGGGCGTTTCGCGCGGGGCGCAGGCGGAAAGCGCGAGGAGGGCCAGGGCGGAGACGAGGACGGGGATGGCCGCGAGGAGGCGCGGTCGAAGAGGGATGAAAGACACGAGAAAGGAATGAGGAAAACCGATGGAAGCCGAACTAGGAGCGGGAAAGGAGCGCGACGGCGTGGGCGGCGACGGCGAGGCCGCGGCCGATGTCGTCGGAGCCTTCGTTGGTGGTGGCCTTCACCCCGACACGATCAACGGGGAGGCCGGCGCTGGCGGCGAGGCGGGCGCGCATTTCCTGGAGGCGCGGGGAGATCTTGGGGCGCTCGGCGACGAGCGAGGAATCGATGTTCTCGATCTCGTAACCGCGCTCGCGGAGGGCGGCGCAGACGCGCTGGAGGAGGATCTGCGAATCGATGTTTTTGAAGGCCGGATCCGTATTCGGGAAAAAATGACCGATGTCGGAAAGGGCGGCGGCGCCGAGGAGGGCGTCGCAGATGGCGTGGGTCAGCGCGTCGGCGTCGGAGTGGCCGTCGAGGCCGACGGGGCACTCGGCGAAATGCACGCCGCCGAGGATCATCGGGCGGCCGACGGTGGTGCGGTGGATGTCGTAGCCGTGGCCGATACGGAGGCGGGTCATGCGGATGGGGCCTGTTCGCGGGTGGACGATCTATTTTTGGTCACGAAGGACACGGAGCACGGACGCAGAGGGCACTGAGGTCGGAAGGCAGGAAGAGAAAGGCGATCCGAGCGCACCGGTGGATTGTCTCCGTGTTCTCCGTGTCCGAGCTCCGTGGACTCCGTGGCTATTCCGGCCGGCTCTTCGCGAGGAGATACTCGACGTAGGCGAGGTCGGACGGGTTGGTGATCTTCGGATTGGGATGCGCGCTTTCCAAAAGGGCGACCGGGTGCGAAAGGAGTTCGACGGCGGAAGCGTCGTCGGTGATGCGCAGCTTCTTTTTTTCGACCTTGGCGTAGGCCTCCACGATGAGCTCGCGGGAGAAAACCTGCGGAGTCTCCATCGCCCAGAGGCGGTCCCGTTCGAGGGTCTTGAGGTGGCCGGTGTCGGAGTGCTTCTTGATCGTGTCGGTCACGCGGTGGGCCAGGACGACGGCGTCCTCCTTGCGCACGACCTTGTGCAAGCCGACGAGCTGATCGACGCGGATCAGGGGGCGGGCGCAGTCGTGGATGAAGACGTAGGCGATATCGGCGGGGAGGGCGGCGAGGGCGTTTTGAACGGAATCCTGGCGCTCCTTGCCGCCGATGACGAACTGGGCGGGGGTGGGGGCGTAGGCGGAGAGGGCGATCGACTGGGCCTGGTCGCGAACCACGATGATGTAGTAGTCGGCGACGTTGCTCTCGAGGAACGCCGCGACGCTGTGCGCGAAGACCGGCCGGCCGGCGAGGGGAGCGAGGATTTTGTCGGCGACGGCGCCCTGCATGCGGCGGCCGCTGCCGGCGGCGAGGAGGATGGCGGCGGTGCGGGACATGGTGGATTTAAGATCTGGGATTTAGGATTTTTGATTTAACCGGACCATCCGCGCGTTGCCTGTTTCAGGCCGAGGCGAGGTCGGCGAGGATGGCGCGGGCTGCGACGGCCGGGTCCTTGGCCTTGAGAACGGGGCGGCCGACGACGATGTAGCTGGAGCCGGCGCGAGCGGCCTCGGCGGGGGAGAGGACGCGTTTCTGGTCGTCGCCGCCGGCCTCTCCGGCGGGGCGGATGCCGGGGGTGACGAGTTGCACGTCGGCGGGGAGCATGCGGCGGAGGAGTTGGACTTCGAGGGGGGAGCAGACGAGGCCCTTCATGCCGGCGGAGGCGGCGAGGGAGCCGAGACGGGCGACCTGCATTTCAGGGGTGCCGCCCACGCCGATGTTGGCGAGCTCGGTGGCGTCCATGGAAGTGAGGACGGTTACCCCGAGGAGCAGGAGATCGGGGCGGGTTGCCTGTTGGGCCTTGACCGCGGCCTGCATCATTTCGCGTCCGCCGCCGGTGTGGAGGGTGAGCATGCCGATGGGGAGAGGCGCGAGGGACTCGACGGCTTTGGCGACCGTGTTGGGGATGTCGTGAAGCTTGAGATCGAGGAAGATGTTGAAGCCTTCGTCGGCGACGGCGCGGACATAGTCGGGACCGTAGGCGGTGAACATCTGAAGGCCGATTTTGACCCAGCGGAGTTCGCCGCGGAGCTGGCGGAGGATCGGGGCGGCTTCTTCTCGGGTGGGAACGTCGAGGGCGAGGATAAGATCGCAGGGCATGTCGATGGGGCGGAAGTGTCGGGTGTCGGGCGTCGGAGCGGAAGCCGATTTTTCAACCGCGCGCAGACGGGGCGCGGAAACGCGGGGCCGCGACGGGAGGGAATTTGGGGAGTTGCGGCGAGGGGAGCACGCGCTTGGGCTGCGCGGCGATGGATTCCGTCACGATTTTCAGCCCGGCAAAGATCAACCTCTCGCTCGCGATCACCGGGCGGCGCGCGGACGGATTTCACGAACTGGTGTCCGTGGTGGCCCAACTCGGCTTCGGCGACACGCTGCGGGCGGAGCGGACGACGGACGGGGCGGAACCGGTCCTGGCTTGCGACGCGCAAGACGTGCCGACGGACGGGACGAATTTGGTCATGCGGGCCGCGGCGAAGTTCGCCGAAACGACCGGCTGGCGGGGCGGAGTGCGTTTCACCTTGGAGAAACGCATCCCCGTCGGCGCGGGGCTGGGCGGCGGGAGCAGCAACGCCGTCGCGGCCTTGCGGGCGCTGGAGCGGTTAAGCGGAATCGCCCTCGACCCGGAGAGCCGCCGGACGGTCGCGGCCGCGCTCGGGTCGGATTGCCCTTTGTTTTGGCACGAGGCGCCGGTGGTGATGCGCGGACGGGGCGAGCGGATCGAGGCGCTCCCGGAGAGGGCGGCGGAGCGTCTGCGCGGACGGCGGGTGCTTGTTTTCAAGCCCGATTTCGGGGTGGCGACGGCTTGGGCGTATCAGGCGCTGGCGGCGCGGCCGGACTGGTATGCGGACGCCACCGATGCGGAGGCCCGGGTCGCCTCGTGGATCGAAGATGGACGGGCGCCGGCGGAGGAGCTGTTGCTGAACACGCTCGAGCGGCCGGTCTTCGCCAAGTGGGTCGCCTTGCCGGCGCTGCTTGCCTGGCTGCGCGAGCGGCACGGCCTGGTCGCGCGGATGAGCGGCAGCGGGAGCGCTTGTTTCGCGCTTCTCGCCGCTGGCGAGGACGAAGCCGAGGCGATTTCCAGCATCCGCGAGGCGTGGGGCGAAACCGCCTTCGTGCAAGCCACGACGCTGGCGTGAGTTTCGTCGGGAGTTTGCGCTTTGAAACAATTTGACCCGGGGCGGTGTCGGGGACGTCATTCGCGCACCCCGAGACGCGTCATTTTAAGCGTCTTGCCGTTTCAAACACCTTCATGTCCGCCGAGGATAAAACGCCACGTTCCGAGCTCGTCCTGCAAGGCATCTCCGCCTCGCAGGGGATAGCGTATGGCCAGATTTTCGTTTATCTGCAAAGCGACCTCGAGGTGCCCGAGTATCAGGTCGAAAAGGCCAAGTGGGCGGCGGAGACGGCGCGTTTCGAACAAGCGTTGTTGGCGACGCGTCAGCAGGTGCAAAAGATCATGTCGGAGGTGGAGAAAAACCTCGGCGAGGAGGAGGCCCGGATCTTCGACGCGCATCTGCTGGTGCTCGAGGACCAGGCGCTGATAGCGGAGACGTTTCGCGAGTTTGAGAAATCGCGGCTCAACATCGAGGCGTGTTTCGACCGTGTGGCCCAGCGCTACATCGCCGCTTTCGAGGAGATCGACGACGAATATCTGAGGGAGCGGGGCGGCGACATCCGCGACGTCGCGCAGCGGGTTTTGAGCAACCTGCTCGGCGGCGGCGGGGCGCAACGGCTGTCGAAGCTCGCGGACAAACGCATCGTCGTGGCCAACGACATCTCCCCCTCGGACGCGGCCGGGCTTGATCGCTCGGCGGCGCTGGGCGTGGTGACCGATTCGGGCAGCAAGACGAGCCATGCCGTCATCGTGGCGCGCTCGATGAAAATCCCCGCCGTGGTGGGCCTGCGCGATCTCACGTCGAAAGTGCAGGCGGGCGACAGCATCCTCGTCGACGGCTACGAAGGCCTCGTGATACTCAACCCGACCGAGAGCACGCTCTTTCGCTACGGCCAGATCCAGCGCCAAAAGCGCTCGCTCGAGCAAAAGCTTCTTGATGCAAGCCGTCTGCCCGCGGTGACCCTCGACGGAGCCGAACTGCCCTTGCGCGCCAACATCGAGAAGGTCGAGGAGGCGAATCTGGTGAAGGACTACGCCGGGGACGGCGTGGGATTGTTTCGCACGGAATTTCTTTACCTGGCGGCGAGCCACATGCCGACGGAGGAGGAACAATACGCCGCCTATCGTCGGCTCGCCGAATCGCTCTCGCCGGCGCCCGTGACGATCCGGACACTCGACCTCGGGGGGGACAAACCGATCGCGTCGCAGGCGCACCTCTTCCCGAAGGAGAACAACCCCTTCCTCGGCTACCGGGCCATCCGCTTTTGTCTGGACCACTCCGACGTCTTCAAGGCGCAACTGCGCGCGGTCTTGCGCGCGAGCGCGCATGGCGACGTGCGGCTGATGTATCCGATGATCAGCGGCCACGATGAACTGCGTCGGGCCAACGCCGTGCTCGCCGAGTGCAAGGCCGAGTTGAAGGAGGAGGGCAAGGCCTTCAATCCGCGCCTGCGCGTCGGGAGCATGATCGAGATCCCGAGCGCGGCGATCGCGGCCGACCTGCTGGCGAAGGACTGCGACTTTTTCAGCATCGGGACGAACGACCTGATCCAGTATCTGCTCGCGATCGACCGGGTGAACGACCGAATCGCCCATCTCTACGAGCCGACGCATCCGGCGGTGTTGCGGACGCTGCGCCACATCGTGGTCGAGGCTCACCGCGCAAAGATCAAGGTGAGCGTTTGCGGCGAGATGGCGGGCGACCCGATCTTCGTGGCGCTGCTCTTCGGTCTCGGCGTGGACGAGTTGAGCATGACGCCTCCGCTGCTTCCCGCGGCGAAATACATCTTGCGCAACATGAAGCTGACCGACGCGCGCAAGCTCGCGCAACAGGCGCTCGCGATGGACTCGGCCAAGGCGATCCAGGTCCTTTGCGCGGAGTTCGCCGAGGCGCGTCTCAAGGCCTGATCGTCTCCGTTCCCCCGAGATGGCGTGCGCCTCGGTCCGGAGCGCATCCGGCCAAGGGCGTTTTCCGCGTTCACCGCGGTGAGGAATACCGATGGGCGCCACGCGGCGGAAACTTCGCGCTCCGCGGCGCCTCGGTCAATTCGCGCTCCCGCGATTCACGCCCCGGTGGCCTGTTGTAGTTCCACCCAGAACCGACTGCCCGCGCCTTCGGCCGACTCGAGCCCCACGCAACCGTTCATGCGTTCCGCGGCCTTCCGGACAATGGCCAGACCGATACCCGTGCCTTCGTAGTCTTCTCGTTTCTGCAGCCGGGAAAAGATCCGAAAAAGCCGCGCATGGA
>CBINJQ010000231.1:0-7243 GCA_966251015.1 uncultured Akkermansia sp.
TGGCGGGCGGAGCGGAGACGGGATGCGCCGCCGGTCGAGCCGCCGCGCGCGGTCGTGGTCGGCCTCGTTTAGAACCCAAGCCGGTCGGCGGCGGCTTCCCGGGCGCACGGCCCGGAGCGTCCGCGTCCGCGCGCCCGAATCCGGGCGGAATCCTCAACCACGCTCATGCCATGTCCTTTTCATTCTCTTCTTCGTTCTCCTCGCTTTATCCCGCCGCCGGACTCGCGTCCGCGGCCCTCTTTCTCGCCGCCGTCGGCGGCGCGCGCGCCGCGACGCTCGCCGCCCTGCCGTCACCCATGCTCCAGGGCGGCATGATCCATCTCAACATCGGCTTCCTCGACCAGCCGGCCGACACGTTTTCGGCCCACGCGGACGCCGGCGTGCCGGTGCTCAAGCCGCTCTCCGAATGGAGCGCGGGCGACACGTTCGATCCGAGCGACCCCTGGTTCGGCCGGCTGGCCCCCTCGGCGGGCGGCGCGTATTTTAACAGTCAATACGGCCTGGTTTTCGACGCGGCCGGCAGCGACTCGATACCGCCGGGACGATCGATCGGCGTGCACATGACCGCGATTTCCCCGGGGCTGGAGGCGTATTTCTATCGCGGCACGGCGGGCTCGGAGTTGTTCACGCCGGTGTTCCTGAGCGCGGGCTCGGCGGGCGACTCCGTCCTGTGGAGCGGCGGCATGTGGCATCCGGTGTTCGTGGCTGACCCCGCGGCGGCGGGCGGGGAGCTGTCGGCGAGCTTCGAGTTTTTTCTCGCCGACGCCGCCCCGACCACGCCGACGACCACGGTGGACTACGCCACCCCGGCGGCGGCGGTGCCGGGGCGCTCGGTCGGCGCGTTGACGATCTCCTTCGCCGTCGTGCCGGAGCCGGCGAACGCGGCCGGGATCGCCGGTCTGGCGATGTTGGCGGCGACGGCCTCGCGTCGGCGCCGCTCCGCCCGGGGTTTGAGCGGCGATTCCGCGCTTCGCCCATGAAAGCCACCGCCCCCTTCCTTTCCCGGCCCGCGCGCCGGGGCCGCGGCTTCACCCTGGTGGAGCTGCTGGTCGTCGTCGCCATCATCGGGGTGCTGTCCTCCTTGGTGGCGATCACGGTGGGCGGAGTGCGTGAGTCCGCCCGTCGCGCCCAGTGCGCCACCCGCCTGCGCGGCCTGGCCCTCGGGGCGCGGCTGTGGGCGGACGAGCATCGCGGGCAGTGGCCGCGCAGCGCCCACTCCGCCGCCGCCCACCGCCAGCGCGGATGGGGACGCGAGATCCTGCCCTACCTGGGCCGCAAGGCCGACCCGACCCCGAGCGAGTGGCGCGAAATTCTCGGCACCGAGCTGCGTTGCCCCAACCACGAGGCCGCGCAGCCCACGCATTGGAGCTACGGGATGAACGTCTATTTCGAGCTGACCCCCGACTTCGACGACTATCCCGGAAGCCCCAAAACGTGGCGTGGTCTCGCCGCCCTCGCGCGCCCCTCCCGCACGGTGTTGCTGGCGGAGTTGAGCGGCGGCGGCGCCGACCACGTGATGGCGCACTTTTGGGCACCGGGCGCGAAACCGACCGAGATGGACGAACGCCGGCACGGCGGGCGCGTGGCCTTCGCGTTTTGCGACGGACATGTCGAGTGCCTGCCCGTTCGCCAGATCTACGACCCGGCGCGCGGGGTGGACCGGTGGCATCCGGAAGGAGGCTGAGGCGGCGTCGTGCCGCCGCGGTTCATGGGGCCGCCCCTCGACAACCGGCCGGTTGTCGGGGGGGCGGCGCCTTTACACAGCCTTAATAATTTTCCCGTCCGGCTTAATACTGGCCTTACGCCGCGGTGGTTAACTCGAGGCATGAACTCCCCCGTCTTCGCCGCTCGTCGCCAAGTCCACTTCCTCCGCCGCGGTCAGGCCCGCTTCTCGGTCGCCGCTCTTTTCGTGGCCGCCACGCTGGCTCCCTCCGCCCAGGCCCAGGAGGCCGCGCCGGAGCGCCGGCCCGCCCAGCGCGACGGCCTGTCCTCCGACGCCCAGACGCGTCCGAGCCCCTTCTCGATCTTCGACTCCAACCGCGACGGCGTCGTCTCCGCCGAGGAGATCAACGCCGCGTCCTCGGTGCTGCGCCGGTTCGACCGCAACGGCGACGGCCGGCTGAGCGGTGACGAGCTGCGCCCCGGCCCGCGCCGCCGCAAGGGCGAGGGCGCTGCCGGCGCCGGTTCCGATGATCGCCTGCCCCCGCCTCCCGCCGGTGCCGACGCGCCGTGAGGTAGGTGGCTGGCGGATAGGTGGAAGGGCGGGGCCTTTGTCCCTCCGCCCGTGGCTCGATCTCCAAACAACGGGCGCGGGGACGCGTCCGTCCACCTCGGAAGGAAATCCAAAATCTCGTGTTACCCCCATGCATGCCCGCGCCTTTTTCTGCCTCCTTGCGTCACCTCTCTGGCTGACGGCGCAGATCCCGCCTCCGCCGGGCGATCCGCCTCCTCTCGGAGTAGCCGTGGCGGCGGCTCCCGTGCCCCAGGCGGGTCAGCTCGGCGGGCCGCTCCCCGGCCTGCCGGCCGCGGGGCGGGCGGCGTTTGCGGACGGCTTTGCCGCCTTCGCGCAGCGCGAGACGGCCGACAGCGGGCTCGGTCCGATTTTCAACGACGTCTCGTGCATCTCGTGTCACGGCAATCCCGCGCCGGGCGGGGGCGGCCGTCGAAACGTGGTTCGTTTTGGCCGCATGACCGACGGCGTTTTTGATGCATTGGAGCGGCTCGGTGGTCCGCTTTTGCAGGATCGCGCGCTCCGGCCCGGTTTGCGGGAGGTCGTTCCGCCCGAGGCGAACGTCGTCGCGCGCCGGATAACCACGCCGCTTTTCGGCGCCGGCCTGATCGAGGCGATTCCTGATTCCGCCTTGCGCGCGCTCGCGGCGAGGCCGGGCAAACCCGACGGGATCAAGGGCCGCGTTTCCGTCGTCACCGATGTCGCCGGCGGCGCCGAGCGCGTCGGGCGTTTCGGCTGGAAGGCCCAGCAGGCCACCTTGCTCGCGTTTTCGGCCGACGCCTATGCGAACGAAATGGGAGTGACCAACCGGTTCTTTCGCGCCGACAACGCGCCCAACGGCAAGTTCGAGCTCCTGGATCGCGCCGACCGCATCCTCGACCCCGAGGACGAGGCCGATCCCGCGACGGGCAGGGCCGACATCGACCGCGTCGCCGACTACATGCGCTTGATCGCCGCCCCTCCGCGCAGCGGCCCCGTCGATTCGCCCCAGGTTCGCGCCGGCCAGGCGGTGTTTAACTCGCTCAATTGCGTCGAGTGTCACACGCCCTCGCTGCGCACCGGGCCATCGCCGATTCCCGAGCTCGCGCACAAGCCGGTGCCGCTGTATTCCGATTTGCTCCTTCACGACATGGGCGCGCTCGGCGACGGAATCCCGCAGGGTTCGGCCGGCCCGCGCGAGATGCGCACCGCTCCGCTCTGGGGGTTGGGGCGACGAAACGTCTACCTGCACGACGGACGCGCCGACACGCTCGACGCCGCGATTCGCGCCCACGACGGCGAGGGCGCCGGGTCGCGGGCCCGCTACGCCCGCCTCGACGCCGTGCGGCGGCGGCAGTTGATCGCGTTCCTGCGCTCGCTCTGAGGGACGTCGCGTGCAGGTTCTATCCTGTGTCGCAACCGCCTCTGATCACCGCCCATCGCGGCGCCTCGCACGACGCGCCGGAGAACACCCTCGCCGCGCTTCGCCTTGGCTTTGACCAAGGCGCGGACGCTTGCGAATGCGACGTGCGTCTTACGCGCGACGGGCGCGTCGTCCTGCTTCATGACGAAGGCACGCACCGGGTGGCCGCCTGCAATCTGCTCGCGGCCGGGCATTCGCTCGAGTCGCTGCGCCGGGCGGACGTCGGCGCGTGGAAAGGACCCCGATTTACCGGGGAGCGGATTCCGACCTTGGAAGACGCGCTGGCGGCGGTTCCCGACGGACGGCGGCTTCTCGTCGAGATCAAGTGCGGCGCGGAGATCATGCCCGCGCTCGAACGGGCCGTCGTTGGATTTCACGGATGGCGCGCGACGCTTTTGCTCATGAGCTTCGACTTCGAAGTGGCCGCGTCCGCGAAGCGCGGTTTCCCCGATATCGAGACGCACTGGGTGGTCGCCCGGGAATCGGTTTCGTCCAAAGCGCTCGCGGAGCGCGCACGCTCGGCCGGGCTCGACGGGCTCAATCTGGATCGCCGCTTTCCGATCGACCGCGAGTTTGTCGCCGCCGTTCGCGCGGAGGGTCTGCGGCTTCACGTCTGGACGGTGGACGACCTCGAGATCGCCGCCCGCCTCGCCGAGGCGGGCGTGGATTCGATCACGACCAATCGCCCCGGCTGGCTGCGTGAGCGGCTTCGCGCGCGGGCGTGAACGCCGACAGGGTAGGGACGGACCGCCGGGCCGTCCGTGTCGGAGTGGTGTTTTCCCAAGTGGGAATACGCCATCGGCCTGCGGCGGGCCCGGCGGTCCCGCCCTACCTCAGGCTGCGGGCAGGAGGAGGCCGCGGAGTTGTTGGAGATCGAGCGCCTCCGGCGGAGCGAAAGCGGCGTCGCCCATGTAGCGCAGGAGGCTCGCGAGCAGTTGACGGTTCACGGGATCGTCGGAGGACGGGAGGTCGGCGCCGCAGAGCAGCAGGCGGCCGCGGTCCACACGCGCTTCGACGATGAAGCCGAGGCGGCGCGCGGTGAACCAGTCGTCGATGACGCGCACGACGGGCGTCAGGCCGGGCGGCAGGCCGTCCAGCACGAAGGCGCCGCCGCGATGCAGCGGATACCACCATTGCCAGTTGCTGTGTCCCTCGGTCGGGAAGTCGCGCAGCGCCGGATGGGCCGGATCGCAAAGGACGCCGAGGGTGTGCGGGGCCTGGCCGTTGGTCCACGCGGTGTTCCAGAACACGGTGGAGAAACCCAGCTGGACGCCGCCGGCCACGGCGGCGCCCGGCACGGCGAGGAGGAGGTCGCCGCCGGCTTCGAGGTGGGCGATCGCCTCGGAGTCGAATGCCGTCGCGACGCGCACGCCCGGGGGCGGCGTGGTCGGGACGGCGGCGGCGGACGGATACAGCCACAGATCCCAATCGTTGGCGAAGACCTCGCCGCCCTCGCCGGCGACGGATACTTCGAGCCGAAGCTTCGCGGGCGCGAGGTGGGCGAAGGAACCCAGCGCCAACTCGACGCGTCCGAGCGGCGCGGGCCCGCCGACGGGCACGTCGCGCGGAGTTGTGCGGCCGACGGCGAGTTCGCGGCCGTCGGCGGTCGATACACGCCACGCCGCCGAACCGGCCGGGAGCGGGTTCGCGCCCCAGTGCGCGACCTCGAGATCGGCGCCGAGCGTCTCGTCGGTGGTGAACACACGCCTGGCGAGGCGCGCGAGCGGCACGGTGGGCGAGCAGAAGCGGCGATACTCGGCGGCGGTGATGTAGCCTTTCTCCTCCCAGAACGGATTGAGGACGCCGACGAGCGCGGTGCCTTGGCCGGGGAAGTCGTGCAAGTCGAGCAGGTGAAACCCCGCCATGTCGGGCGTGCGCAGCGCGGCCTCGATGTCCTCCTTGTAGCAAAGCGCCTGGAGCTTGCCCGACGCGTGCAGGAAATCCGGCGCGAGCGCTTCGAGCCCGGAGGCGCGCAGGCGGTCGCGGAAGATCTCGAAGTTTCCCGGCTTCAGGTAACCGGTGTATTTCTCGATTTCGCCGAGGTCGGGATAAACGCACCATTGGCCGATCTCGTGGCTGACGAGCGGCTGCGGGAAGCGGGCGATGTAGTCGCGGTAGTCGGTCAGCGTCTCGGGCGGGAGCGCGTTGATGCGGGACTTCAGGCCCGCGCCCCAGTGCTGGACGCGCGGATTCCAGTCCACGTGAAAATCGTTCTCGGGCAGGTTCGGCCAGCCTGCGGCGGCGACGTAGATGCGGCGCGGATCCTCGGCGCGGCGGCGGGTCACCCATTCGGACAGCCATGCGGCGTGGCGCGGCCCCTCGGGTTCGTTGCCGGCGGCGAGGAAGACGAAACAGGCGTGGTTGCCGTAGGCGCGGCGGATGCGACCGGTCTCGGCCTCCAGCCAGCCGTCCACCGGCTGGTCGTCTCCGAGCGTGGTGGTCCAGTTCGGCCAGCTCGCGACCTCGACCTGGAAATAAAAACCCTCCTCGTCGCCGGCGACGAACGCGGCCTCGGGCGGGCACCACGAGTGGAAACGCAGCGTATTCAAACCATGGGCACGCGCGACGCGGAGAATGCGCCGCCACGAATCGACGTCGGTCGGCGGATGGCCGGTCTTGGGGAAGATGGCGCATTCGAGCGTGGCGCGCACGAAGAGAGGGCGGCCGTTGATCAGGAGGCGGCGGCCCTCGGTCTTTATCTCGCGCAGGCCGAAGACGGCCTCGCGCGTGTCGCCCGAGACGAGCGTCGCGGTGAGTTTGTGCAGCGCGGGGTTGAACTCGTCCCAGAGCGCGGCGTCGGGGCCGAGTTCGTAGCGCGCCTCGAAGGCGCCGCCCGCGCCGGACACGACCGACACGGGCGGGCGTTGGCCGACGCGGAGCGCGACGGCGATGCCGTCGAGCGGTTGCGGCGCGAGGGCCCCGGCGGGGACGGAGCCGCCGAGCCGGCCGCGCACCGTGATGGCGCGGGCGGCGACGTCGGGAAACACGTCGAGCCGGTCGATCCATTCCGTGGGCGTGGCGTGGAGGGAGAGCGCGCCGACGACCCCGTTCCAGTTGCCCTGGGTGTGGTCGGAGATGCTGTGCGAGTTGTCGCCGATGTTTACCGCGAGGCGCGAGTTGTCCACGCGCAGGGTGAGGCGGTGGCGACCGGGCGCGACCTTGGCGCCGAGTTCGTAGCGGTGAGGCGTGGAGAGCGCGTCCTGTTCGCCGAGCTCGCGGTCGTCGAGCCAGAGGCGCGTGACCCAATGGGGGCGTTCCAGCTCGATGAAGAGGCGACGGCCGGCCCAATCGGAGGGGATGTCGATCTCGCGCTGATACCAGGCGACGCCGGCGTAGTAGGTCTCGGGCTGGAGCCAGAAGGGGACCTTGAAATTATCGGGCTCGCGGTAGGCGGCGTAGGCGGGCGAGGTGAAGAAGGATTTGTCGAAAATCCCGCCCGTCCACGGCGTGTCGAGGCCGACGCGGTCGCCGATGCCGTGGCCGGGAAGGGAGCCGGGAAGCTCGACGACGTGCTGCGAGGTCGTGTCGTCGGGCCACGCGTCCGTCGGCGCGGGCAGATCCCGGCCAAGGCGGCAGCGCCATTTTCCTGCGAGCGAGAGGTGCGGGGCGGA
>CBINJQ010000232.1:0-7210 GCA_966251015.1 uncultured Akkermansia sp.
GGTCAAGATGGGTTACGGAGGGACGCGCAAGGATGCGGGCGCCGCAATCGGCAAGAGCGGTGACGAAGGTATCGATGGGATAATCAAAGAGGATCGGCTGGGGCTGGATGCCATCTACATTCAAGCAAAACGGTGGGGGCAAACGGTCGGACGTCCCGAAATCCAGAAATTCGCCGGTGCGCTCCAAGGCTTTCGTGCCAAAAAAGGAATTTTCATCACTACCTCGGACTTCTCATCGGAAGCAAAGGCATACGCCGACAAAATCGACTCCAAGATTGTGCTATTGGACGGAGAACAAGTCTCCAATCTGATGATCGATTTCGAACTGGGCGTCTCAACAGTGGCCACTTACCAGGTGAGGCGCGTGGATACCGACTTCTTCTCAGAGGAGGAGTAGAAAGACGCCGGTCCCTCCGCCCGTGGCTCGATTCTCCAAGCAGCGGGCACAGGGACGTGCCCGCCCACCTCGGAGGACGGCCGGCAACCCGTGAAGTCGCCGGATCACTTCGCCGCCGTCGGGATCGGAAGCGGCGCCAACGCCGGGCCGGCCGCGGAGGCGTCAATCCCGCCGACCTCGCCGCCGCTCGCGTCCGGATTGTCGACGCTGGCCGTGCCCGTGAGCTGCACCAACTCGCGCAGCGACACGAAGTGCTGGCTCAGGTCGAAGTCGCCCTCCTGGCCGCCGACGACCTGGTTGAAGAGGTTTTTCTTCGAGGCCTTCAGCGCCTCGATCCGCTCCTCGATCGTGCCCGCCGTGACCATGCGATACACGAAGACCGTGCTCTTCTGGCCGAGCCGATGCACGCGGTCCACCGCCTGCGCCTCGACCGCCGGATTCCACCATGGGTCGAGGAGGAAAACGTAGTCCGCGGCGTGCAGCGTGATGCCGGTGCCGGCCGCCTTGAGCGAGACGAGCATCGCCGCCGCGCCCTCCGCCGCCTGGAAGGATTGCACGGGTTTCTGACGATCCAGCGTCATGCCGGTCAGCTCGTAGCGCGCGAGATCGGGGAAGTTCTGCGCGAGCGCCTCCTTCACCCGGTCGAGCAGCATCACGAACTGCGAGAAGATCACCACCTTGTGGCCGCTGCCCACGATCTCCGTGAGCTTTTCCATGAGGAGCGAGATCTTCCCCGAGTCGGCGAGCGGCGCCTTGCGCCACGGCAGCATGTCGGGGTCGCAGCAAACCTGGCGGAGCCGCGTGAGCAGCGCGAGAAAACCGAAGCTCTTCTCGCGCATCGCCGCGCCGACGTCGTCGCCGAGTCGCGAAAGGCCCTCGTTGCAGATGCGGGCGTATTCCTCGCGCTGCACGTCGGTGAGCGGGCAGATGAGCTCCATCTCCTGCTTCGGCGGCAGCTCCGAGGCGACCTCCGCCTTGGTGCGGCGCAACATGAAGGGCGCGAGCTGCGCGCGCAGGCGGGACAACGTCCCGGAGCGGTCCGCCACGATCGCGTTTTCAAAGGCCGTGCGCGAGCCGAGCAGGCCGGGCAACAGGTAGCGGAAGATCGACCAGAGATCGAGCTGACGGTTCTCCAGCGGCGTGCCGGACAACACGATGCGATGCGCCGCGCGAATCGCAAAACAGGTCTGCGTGACCTTCGCGTCGGGGTTCTTGATGAACTGCCCCTCGTCAAGCACGGCGTAGGCGAACTTGTGCTTCGCCAAAATCGAGCGGTGCTTGCGGAGTTGCGTGTAGCTCGAAAGCCAGACGCAGGGGGCGCCGCGCGAGGAGAAGTCGTGGCCGGTCTTGAGAATGTCGACGGGCAGCTCCGGATGGAAACGCGCGATCTCCTCCTGCCACACCGGCACCACGCTCGCGGGGCAAACGATCAGGCAGGGCAGATCGTCGATGCGGCGCGTCGCGAGCAGCGTGATGACCTGCAGCGTCTTTCCGAGACCCATCTCGTCCGCGAGCAAACCGTGGCACCCCTTGTCGGCGAGGTGGTGCATCCACTCGACGCCGCGGCGCTGATAAGGACGCAGACGCTCGGGGAGGTTCGGCGCGACCTTGGGGCCGGCGAGCACGCTGTCGCGCCAGGCGGCGAGTTCGGGCGAGAGGGTCAGCTTGAAACGGGCGTCGTTGAACAGGGAGAAAATCAGGTAGGGCGACATCGCGCCTTCGCCGTGCGTCTCCGCCGCGCCCCTGTCCCAGGAGAGGACGACGGCGAGTTTTTCCACCGGCAGGCTGACGATGCCGACGCTGGGCAAAATCACCGGCGTCGTGTTCTTCGTGGTCAGCGTCTTCACCTCGGCGTCGGTGAGCAGACGTTCGCCGGCCTTGAAGATCCAGCGCAGGTCGAGCGCGGCGTCGAGACCCGCTCCCTTCGCGCCGCGACGCGTGGTGCCGGCCACGGCCTCGATCGTGATTTCCTGCGGGCCCTTCAGCAACAGCGAGGACGCGGCGTCCAGCTCGACGCCGAAAAGTTTTTTCCAAGCCGGCAGCGTGGACTTCAGGAAATTCGGGATCTCCGCCACGGAGCCCATCAAGTAGCTCCCCAGATCCTGACGATAGACGAAGTGCGATTTGCGCGCGTAAGAGGCGAGGCCGATGAGCTTGGCGCGCTCGCCCGAGCTTGCGTGAGGCACGCTCGGATCACGCGAAGCCGGCCCGAGGGCGGGCACGCGGGATTTGTCCGCCGCGAGCCACCAGGCCGAGAACGTCAGCCCTTCGTCGGTCGTCGCGAACGCCAGCAGCAAGGTGCGCGTGCCCTTTGCCAGGGCGGCGGCGCCGGCTCCCGTGCCGGTCGATGGCGCGCGGGCGGCGCTCACGGCGGGGCGCCCGGAGGCGGCGCCCGAAGGGCCGGACGGCGCCGCGGCGGCGCCGTTGGCGGGCTTGCGTTCCGCCGCGCCCGGCGTGACGGCCGACGGAACCGAAGCGGCCGGCGCGGGCGCGGCCGCTTCGACCGGAAACGGCGGCATGCTTTCGGGAAGCGGAGAAATCTCGTCCGCCACCAATTCCTCGATCTCGTGAAGACCCGCGACCGCCAACGCGTGCGCCGCGTCGGTGTCGGTCGTGGACGACCGCACGGAAAAGCCCTTCTCCGCCCACTCGATGACCGCGTATTCGTCCTTCTTCTCGATCCGGCGATGCACGATGGCGTCCGTCGCGGTCAGCTCGAGCTCACGCACCTCGCCCTCGCGGTAGATGGAGTGTCCGCGCTCGAGTTGTTCGGGGGTGAAGTAGGCCTCCCAGTTGTGCTCGAACCGAGTAAACCAGAATTCCAGCGAGTGTGGGGTGTAGACGCGCTTCGGGCCGTGGTTTTGCATCCGCGAAAGGGTGCTAACGCAAAGCCCGTGCCGTTTTCATTCAACCCTTATTTCCGCCTCAGCAAAATCGCGGATAGCGCGTCACGGGTCCGTTCCGCCGCGCCTCGATTTCCGCGATGCCAACGACTTCCCGCTTCGCCGGCCTTTTCCCGCGCCGAAGCATCGGAGGCCAGCTCGCGAATCGCCACCGATAATTCTTGGACGTTCGCGACCCGGCGGGCCGCGCCGGCCGTCTCCAGTTCGCGCGCGATCAACCGAAAATTCGCGGTTCCCGGTCCGAAGACCAGCGCCTTCCCCCGCGCCGCGGCCTCCACCGGAGTCTGGCCCTCGGTGTGCGGCGGCAGCGTCTTTCCAACGAAAACGATTTCGCCAAGCGCAAGCAGACGCGCGAGTTCGCCGGTGGTGTCGGCAACCGCGACGTCGACCTCTTCCGCCGCCGGACCGCGCGAACGAAAATGGTAACGCAGCCCGCTCGCGGCCAGAAGGGCCTCGATCTCGCCGCGCCGCTCCGCGTGGCGCGGCACGATCAGCAGCTTCCAAGTCGTGGAAGCGTCGCCCGCGACGCCGTCTCGCAGCCCGCGCCAAGCCTCGATCAGCGCCGCTTCCTCGCCGGACCAGGTCGAGGCGCCGAGCACGAGCTTGGCGTCGCCGAGGCCCAGCTCGCGTCGGAATTTATCCGCGTCCGGCCGGCCGACCTCCGGCAGCGTCACGTCGAGCTTGAGATTGCCCGTGACCGTGATGCGATCCGCCGGCACGCCAAAGGCCGCGAAGCGCTCCGCGTCGCCTTCGCTCGCCGCTAGCACGTGCGAGAGCCCGCGCGTGAGCAGCCCGGCCAGCGGCCCGAGCCTTCGCATCCGGCGAAAACTGCGGTCCGAGAGACGCGCGTTCACCGCCACCGCCGGCACGCCGCGCCGCGCCGCCTGATGCAAATGCTCCGGCCAGCGTTCGCCTTCGGTCAGCACCACGAGATCGGGCTCGATCGCCCGCCAGGCCCTCGCCGAGCAGGCTTGGAAATCCACCGGAAAATAACCGAGCGCCATCACCGCGCCTTTCGCCAGATAACGCTCCGCCGCGAGCGCGTAGCCGGTGCTCGTCGTCGTCGTGAGATATATCTCCACCAACGGATCGCGTTTCCACGCCTCGATCAGCGGCGCCACCGCCAGCATCTCGCCCACGCTCACCGCCTGCAGCCACACCCGCCTCACGCCATCGCGTTTCGCGGGCAAACTCGGCGTCGCGCCGAAGCGTTGCCCGAAATGCGCCCCGTAGCCTCCGCGGCGCCGCATCCGCCAGCCGTAATAAGGCGCGGAAAGCAGCGCGAGCGGGAGGAACAGGAGCCGATACAGCCAGAGCATGCGGGAAAAACGAAACGGTCTAGGAACCCGATCCCGGTCCCGCGCTCAAAACAATTCCCCCGCGCCAAGACCCGCTTCGCCGCATTGATCCTTGGCCCCGGGCGCCTCTTCCCTACCCCTATCTCCATGCGTTTCCCCGCCTTGCTCGCCTGCGTGCTCGTGTCTTTCGGCGCCGTCCTCCTCGCCGCGCCCGCGACCTCGCCCTCGCGTCCCCCGCTTTTGTTCCCGCCCGAGCCCGGCGTCTCGGCCAACCTGCCCCACGACCCCGCCCTCGTCCTCGGCGCGCTGCCCAACGGCGTCCGCTACGCGCTTCGCGCCAACTCCGAGCCCCGCGGCCGCGCCTCCCTCCGCCTCGTCGTCGCCGCCGGCTCCTTGCACGAGACCGACGAACAACAGGGTCTCGCGCATTTCCTCGAACACATGGCGTTCAACGGCACCGAACACTATCCGGCGGGCACGCTCATCGAGTATTTCCAGCGCCTCGGCATGAACTTCGGCGGCGACACCAACGCCTACACCTCCTTCGACCGCACCGTCTACATGCTCGAGTTGCCCGACACCAAGCCCGAGACGCTCGCCGAGGGCTTCCGCGTGCTCGCCGACTTCGCCGGCCGCCTGCTCCTGAAACCCGAGGAAATCGACCGCGAGCGCGGCGTCGTCCTGTCCGAGAAACTCGCGCGCGACTCCGCCGACTACCGCGCCGCCGTCGCCGGCTACCGTTTTTATCTCGCCGGCACCCGCCTCCCCGAGCGCCTGCCCATCGGCGTGGAATCCGTCCTGAAATCCGCCGACCGCGCGCGTTTCGCCGACTTCTACGACACCTGGTATCGCCCCGAACGCATCGCCGTCGTCGCCGTCGGAGACCTCGATCCGCGGACCTTGGCCAAGCCGCTCGCCGACGCCTTCGGCCCGCTCGCCGCCCGCGCCGAGGCCCGGCCCGTCCCCGCCTGCTTCGGCCCCGGCCTGGCCAACGACAAGACCCGCTTCGGCCACCACCACGAGCGCGATGCCAGCGCCACCACCGTCACCTTCCAGGTGGTCCGACCGCCCGACCTCACCCCAGACGACAAGTTCAAACGCAAGCGCGAGGTCCCTTTTGAAATCGCCTGCGCCATCCTCAACCGCCGCTTCTCCGAACTCGCCAAGGCCGAGGACTCGCCCTTTGTCCGCGCCGCGACCGGCCGGGACGCCTTCCCCGCCGTTCACGACGGCGTCGAGCTCACCCTCGTCGCCCGGCCCGGAAAGTGGGCCGAAACCCTTCGCTCGGGGGAAAACGAACTCCGCCGCGCGCTCGTCCACGGCTTCACCGACGCCGAGCTGAAGGAGGCCGTCGCCGAATACCTCAACGCCCTCGAACAGGCGGTGAAAACCGATCCCACGCGTCGCTCCGACGAGCGCACCGACGAGCTCGTCGACGCCTTTATCGAAGGAGTTGTCCCGACCACCCCCGCCGCCGATCTGGAGATTCTGCGCCCCGCGCTGACCGATCTCACCACGATGCTGTGCGAGGACATGTTCCGCGAAGCCTGGGGGGAGGTCGCCGCGTGGCGTGTCGGCGTGTTCGGCAACACCGATCTCGGCGACGCCGAGGCGGCGCGAGCCGCCATCGAGCGGACCTTCGCCGCCGCCCGGGCCGCCGAGGTCGCGGCGCCGGCCGAGCACGCGTATCAGCCCTGGGCCTACGAGAGCTTCGGTCCCGTCGGCGAAGTCGCGTCCCGTCGCGAGATCGCCGACCTCGGCGTCACCCAGCTGGTCTTCGCCAACGGCGCGCGCCTCAACCTCAAGCGCACGGATTTCGAGGCCGGCACCATCGCCCTGCGCGCGCGCGTGGGGGTCGGCCAGCTGACCGAGCCGCGCGGGCAGCCGGGACTCGGCTTCTTCGCCCAGGCCGCCTTCACGCCCGGCGGCCTTGGAAAACACTCGGAGGACGAGCTCCGCCGCATCCTCGCCGGCCGCAACGTCGGCGTCGGCCTGCAGGTCGCGGAAGACGCGCTCGTCTTCACCGGCCGGACCACGCCCGACGATCTCGCCCTGCAGCTCCAGCTCCTCGCCGCATCGATCAGCGACCCCGGCTACCGGCCCGAGGCGCAGCTCAGCGCGCGCCGCCGCATGGAGCCCTTCTACACGCGCCTCGCGACCGATCCGTCGGGTCCGCTCAATCTCCAGGTGCCAAAGATCCTCTCCTCGGGCGACCACCGCTTCGGCGTCCCGGCCCGCGAGGATGCGATGGCGCGCACGCTCGAAGAGCTCCGCGCCTGGCTCGCCCCCCAGCTCTCATCCGGCGCGATCGAGCTCGGCCTCGTCGGCGATCTCGACATCGACAAAACCATCGCCGCCGCCGCCGCGACGATCGGCGCCCTTCCGCCGCGCGCCGAAAAACCCGTGCACGAGGAAATGCGCCGGGTGAAGACCGCCGCCCCGGGCGAACACGTCTTCGCCGTCACCTCGACGGTGGGCAAAACCGTGCTCGCCTTCTACTGGCCCACGACCGACGCCCGCGACGTCGCGCGGGCGCGGCGCCTTTCGATGTTGGCCGACATTTTCTCCGACCGCTTGCGCAAGACCGTCCGCGAAGAGCTCGGCGGCAGCTA
>CBINJQ010000233.1:0-7210 GCA_966251015.1 uncultured Akkermansia sp.
CAGGGAGAGGCGGGCCGTTTTTCGATTCCGCCGGCCTGGCCGGGGGACCGCTTCGCGCGCGTGGTCTGCGCGGACGCGGCGGGCGAGGTGTGGATCGGCACCGATTCCGGTCTGCTTCGCCGGAGCGAGGAAGGATTTGTCGAGGCGGGCCCGCGCGAGGCGGTGGCCGCGCTGTTTGCCGACGGAGAGCACGGGTTGTGGGCGGCGACGACCGCCGGCGGCGTGTATCTTGTCGGACCGAAAGGCGTCCGCGCGGCGTCCTTTGATCGGCCGCTCCGCGAGGTTCGCGCGATGGCGCGCGACGCGGAGGGGCGGATGTGGTTCGGCACGCGGGACGGCTCGGTGTTTTACGCGGCCGGGGACCGCCTGCATCCGGTGGCGCTGCCGGGCGCCGGCGGAGACGAGACGGTGCGGCATATCGTGCCGGACGGGGAGAACGTCTGGATCGGCACGCTCCTGGGCGGGCTCTATCGCTGGCGGGCGGGCGAGGCGGCGCGTTTGCCCGCCGACCCGGCCTTGCCGCTCGCCGAGTTCCGCGTGCTGCATATCCAGTCGGCGAATACGGAGGGCGGGCGGGCGCCGGACGCCGGCGACGACGTCTTTTGGTTTGGCACGGCGCAGGGCCTGTTCAGCACGAAGCGGCGGGAGATCGAACGGCGACTGGCCGAGCCGGGGCTTCCGATCGGGGCGCGCCGGCATCGCGCCGACGACGGGCTGCCCGCGCTCGAGTTCGCCGAAGGCGGCATGGGCGGCCTGAGCATCGGCCGGGACGGGCGTCCCTGGTTCGCCACCAACCGCGGGGCGCTGGAGATCGGCGCGGCGGGGATGGCGCACGCGTCGCGGATGGAGACGGGCGGGGGACGGCGCGTGTTCATCGAGGCGGCGACGCTGGGCGATCAGCCCCTGCCGCCGCCCGGGGCGGGCGAGTGGAGGCTGCCGCCGCGACCCGGGCCTTTGCGGATTCGTTACACCCTGCCGGAACTACGCGAGCCGGAGCAGGTGCGCTTTCGGCATCGGCTGACGCGTTTCGGCGACGAAGAGTGGAGCCTGGCGGGGCCGGATCGGGAGGCGGTTTTTCTTGGGTTGTCGCCGGGAACTTATCGTTTCGAGGTGGCGGCGGCCGTGGGCGGGGACGCGTGGTTGCCGGGCGTGGCGGTCGCGGGGTTCTCGGTCGAGGCGGTATGGTGGCAGCGCGCGCCCTTCCGTTTATTCCTTCTGGGCGCGCTGGCCGCGGGGATCTGGGGCGTGGTGACCGCGCGCGCGCGGGCGCGCATCCGGCGCGCGGAGCAGGAGCAGGCGGTCGAGCGCGAGCGCACGCGGATCGCGCGGGACATGCATGACGAGCTGGGGGCCAACCTCACCCAGATCGGCGCGACGAGCGGGCTCGCCCGGACGGAGCCGCCCGAGATGGCGGCCACGCGGCTTCGGGAAATCGGCGAGACCGCGCGTCGCAGCGTCGAGGCGCTCGACGAGATCGTGTGGGCGGTGAATCCGCGCTACGACAGCCTGGCGGGCACGATCGAGTATCTCGGCAAACACGCGGTGCGCTTTCTCTCGGCGACGGGGGTGGAACGGGAGGTCGATTTGCCGGTGGAGCCGCCCGATCTGCCGCTGGCGGCCGACCGGCGTCATCACCTGCTCCTCGTGGTCAAGGAGGCGCTCAACAACGCGGTGAAGCACGCCCATCCCAAGCGGGTGCGTTTCGCGGCGGAGGTCGATCGGGACGAGTTGCGAGTGTCGGTGGAGGACGATGGCGCGGGTTTCGATCCGGAGCGTGTCGACGCTTTTTCGAACGGCCTGCGCAACATGCGCGAACGCATGGCGGCGGCGGGTGGTCGGCTCGTTTTCGAGCGGCCGGCAGGCGGGGGCACGCGGGTGGTGGCGATACTTTGCCTGCGAGGGGCGACCGGTGCTCCTTTGACGGCGCGGCGGGCCCAGCGGTCCCGCCCTACCTGAACACCAATGGACTCCCCCGCCGATATCCCCGCCGAGTGCGCGTCGAAGAAGCCGATACGAGTCTGCCTCGTGGAGGATCACGCGGCGACGCGCGAGGCCTTTGTCCGGATGCTCGGGCAGGCGCCGGAGATCGAGTGCGCGGGGCTTTTTTCGGACGGGAAGGAGGCGGTGAAAGATCTGCCGGAGCTGCGGCCCGACGTGGTCTTGATGGACATCCAGCTCCCTGGGCGAAGCGGCATCGAGTGCGTGGCGGCGCTCAAGCCTCGGATGCCCGATTGCGAGTTTCTCATGCTCACGACCTACGACGACACGGATCTGATTTTCGACGCGTTGCGGGCGGGAGCCTGCGGTTATTTGCTCAAGCGGTCGGCGGCGGAGGAATTGGTGCGCGCGATCCGCGAGACCGTTCGCGGCGGCTCGCCGATGTCGATGGAGATCGCGCGTCGGGTGGTGTCGCATTTTCGCCGCGTGGAAGGCGAGCGGCCGTCGGTGTTGACCGTGCGCGAGCGCGAGATCCTCGGACTGCTGGCGAAGGGGCTCGCCTACAAGGAAATCGCGGATCGCCTCCAGTTGAGCCCGCACACCGTTCACAGCCGGCTGCGCGGGATCTACAAGAAGCTCCACGTGAAGTCCGGGCCCGAGGCGGTGGCGAAATTCCTGGGCGAATGAGCCGGCGAGCCGAAGCGCGACTGTGCGTATTACGAACATTCGCGCTTCGGCCTGTGATCGGCGGACGGCCTACGCGCCGTAGGCGGCGCGGAGGCGGGCGACTTCTTCGGCGTCGAGGGGCAGGACGGAGCCGTGGCGGAACGGGAAGGGGAAACTAAAGCCCGAGGCGGGTTCGAAACGGCCCGAGGCGAGGTCGCGCGTGACGTAGGGCTGGTAGCCGCGTTGCGCCATGTAGTGGTCGAGGATCAGGCCCCAGAGCGGCGGACGCCCGGCGGCGGCCGGTTCGATGAGGTAGCACTCCGGACCTTCGTATCCGACGAGGCCGCGCAGGGAGAAGTCCGTGATCTCGCGCCACGCGCCGTCGAGCTTGGCGGCGGTCTCGAGCGTCACGGATTTCACTTTCTCGTCCTTGGTGAAGCGGTAGTAGGCGCGGCCGTCGTGGACGATGGTGGTGTCGATGACGGTCGTTTCGCCGTCGATGTAGACGAAGGGCGCGGAGAACTCGCGAAAATCGCGGGTGCGCGCGGCCCAGATGCGGTGCTTGGCGAAATCGTCGCGCGCGGTGGTCGAGGCCCAGAATACGAGGAAGTCTTTCTTCCCGGCGTCGTAGACCGCCTCGGGCGCCCAGGCGCAACCGGCGTCGGCGGGTGCGACGGGCGCGAGGCGGGGCGCCGACCAGTGGACGAGATCGGGCGATTCCCAGACGACGATGCACCGGCTGCCGGCGCGCACCGCGCGGGTCCAGTCGGGGGCGAGGTTGATCGAGAGGTCGGTGCCGATGAGGAAATATTTTCCATCTTCGGGAGAGCGGAGCACAAAGGGATCGCGCAGGCCGCGTTCGCCGAGGTGGTTGACGAGGACGGGCTCGCCCCCGTTGAGCGCGGTCCAGGCGCGGCCGTCGGTGCTGAGCGCGAAATAGACCTGCTCGGAGAGCGGCGTTTGTTCGCCTCGGAAGGTGGCGAAGAGAAAACCGGCGGGCGCGCGCGAAGCGGCGACATTTGCGGAACCGGGCGAGGGAGCCGAGGCGGGTGCGGTCATGGTGTGCGTCGAAAACGAGCGCGCATCGGGCCGCTTTGAAAACGCGGAGACAAGCGCTTCGCATTCTGCACGTCATACCTTGGTGAGCGGATCGGCCGGAGCGTCTTGCGACCAGTTCCCCGGCGGAGCCCGAAAACCTTATTGTTAATTCTACGCAGGTAGAGCTTGTGGCATGAATTTCCTTCTGATCGTTAGCGATATTTTTACCCTCGGTCTTCGTTCCCCTGAAGGCCATGCACGAAGTTCCCGTTCAGCCGCCCCTGGTCCTCGCCGTTTGCGAGGATTCCGCGCGGCGGGAGCTGATTCGGGACACCTTGGGCGACGAGCGGCTGGAACTCTGGCTGGGCGCGACCGCGGAGGAGGCGTTCCGTATTTTGCTCAACCGCAAGCCCGCGCTGGTGATCGTGGACCTCCATCTTCCCGGCGCGGCCGGCGCGGCCTTCGGCCGGATCTTGAGGTCGCCGGCGCATCCCGAGTTGAACGACGTGCCCGTGCTGATGATCGCGGGCCCGGTGGAGGACGAACCCGGAGCGCGAGAGGCGGCCGCCGAGATCGGCGCCAGCGATCTTCTGCTCCTGCCGGCCGAGCGCGAGCAACTGGTCGTGCGCGCCCGGCACCTGCTCGCCGGACCGGCGGACAGTTCCCCTTGGCGCGTGCTGCTTGTGATGCCCGAAGGACGCGAACTCGAGCAGCTGCGCGAGCGCTTCGCCGCGTATCCGGTTCGCATCGACCACGTCACGCTCCTTCCGGGGGTCGAGGCCGCTTTCGCCACCGAGACCTGGGACACCGTGGTGTGGGATCTTGATACGCCGGGCCACGACCGCGTGGAGCTCGCGAAATGGACCGCGCTCGCTCCCCAAACCGGCTTCGTCACGATCACCGACGATCTGGCGTCGAACGGTTCGGTCGAGTCCCTGCGCGTGGGCGCGACCGCGCATCTGCGTCGGCCTTTCGCGGCCGATTATCTGGTCGGGCTCTGTCATTTCACGTGGCAAAAGCAGGGGCTGGTTCGCGCGCAGCAAATGCTGGAGCGCCGCACGTGGGAGTTGCGCCACTCGGAGCGCATGCTCCAGGGCATCCTCGACTCGTCGGACCAGATTTTCCTCGTTCTCGACGCCAAGGGCCGGGTCGAGCTGTTCAACGACGCCGCCCGCCGGATGTGCGCGATTTTTTCCCGGGCGGTGCCCCGCCGGGGCGAGCCGCTTTCGACCTACCTGCCCGCGGCGATGCATCGCCTGGTGCGGAACGGCATCGCCCGCGCGCTCGCCGGCGAGGTCGTGCAGCGGGACGTCGACCTCGCCGATCTCGACGGGCATCCCCACCGTTTCATCGTCCGCTATTCGCCTCTCGACGCGCACGACGACTCGCCCCGCCAGATTTGCCTCAACGCCTACGATATCACGGATCGGGCGGCGGCCGAGGACGGCATCCGTCTGCGGAACCACGCGCTGAGCTCCGTCTCGCAGGGAGTGCTCATCACCGACCCCGGGCGCCGCATCGTGTATGTCAATTCCGGGTTCACGCAGATCACGGGTTACGAGGCGAAGGAGGTCATAGGGCAGAACATCCGTTTCCTCCACGGCCCCGACACGGAGCCCGGTTTCTCCGACCGGGTCCGCGGCCTGCTCGACGCCGGGCTGACGGTCGAGGCCGAGGTGCTCAACTATCGGAAGGACGGGACCGCGTTCTGGAACGATCTCACCATCACGCCGGTCAAGGACGAGCGCGGCGTCGTCACCCAGTTCGTCGGCGTGCAGCGCGACATCACGGAGCGCAAACGCCAGCAGGACGCGCTCGCGGCCAGCCAGTCGCGGCTGCAGGCGTTGTTCGACAACTCCAACGACGCCATCCTCCTCGCCGACGACAGCGGCGCCTACATCGAGGGGAACCCCGCGGCCTGCGCGTTGCTCGGCTGCGAGGCGCACGAGCTTCGTCGTCTGCGCTTCTCGCAGGTCTTCGTGGCCAACGATCCCGCCTGGGCCGATGGCGCCTGGCGCGAGTTCCTCGCCCTCGGCCGAGCTTCGGGCGATTATCTGGTGAGGCGCCGGGACGGCTCCTCGGTTCGCGTCGAGTTCAACGCCATCGCCCGCATCCAGCCCGGCGTGCATCTTTCCATCCTGCGCGACGTGTCCGAGCGGGAGGCGCTGCAGTCGCGCCTCATGCGCCAGCAACGTCTCGAAAGCGTCGGCCGGCTCGCGAGCGGCGTCGCGCACGATCTCAACAATATCCTCACGCCCATCCTCATGGCGCCGACGATCCTCCGCTCCTATCTGGCGGAGCCGAACGCGCGCATGCTGCTGGACACGATCGAGTCGGGGGCCCGGCGCGGTTCGTTCATCGTTCGACAGCTCATGACCTTCGCCCGCGGCGAGGCGGGGGCGAAGGTGCCGCTCGATCTGCGCGACGTCGTGAAGGACGTCGGGGCCATCGTCCGGGAAACCTTCCGCAAAGACGTGTCGCTCGAAATGGCGCCCCTCGCCCGGGAGGCGCGTTTCCCCGTCCGCGGCGATCCCAACCACCTTCACCAGGCCGTTCTCAACCTCGCGTTGAACGCCGCCGATTCCATGCCGCGCGGGGGGCGCATGGTCCTCGCGCTGGAACGCGTCGAACTCTCCGCCGCCGATCTCGGCGACGAACCGGGCGTGGCTCCCGGAGCGTTCGCCGTGGTCAGCGTGGTCGATCATGGCGCGGGCATCGCGCCCGAGCTGCTCGACAAGATCTTCGACCCGTTCTTCACCACCAAACCCTTCGGACAGGGCAGCGGCCTCGGACTTTCCGTCGTGCTGGGCATCGTCCGCGGTCACGCCGGCTTTGTCCGCATCTCCAGCCGGGTGGGCGTCGGCACCGTGGCGAAGCTCCACCTCCCGCTCCGCGCGGAGGACAAGCCGACGCTCCCGCCCGCCCCGGGCTTCGCGTCGCGCGAGGCGGTCCAGCCGTGCCCGGGGCTTGCCGGGCGGGTGGTGCTTGTCGTCGACGACGAGGACGCGGTGCGCGAAGTCGTGCGAAACACCCTTGCGCGCGCCGGTTGCGAGGTGATCTGCGCCTCGGGGGCCGACGCGGCCCTGAGCCAGCTCCAGGCCGCGGGCCGGCGTATCGATCTTGTGGTGACGGATCTCGCCATGCCGATGGTTTCCGGGGCCAGCTTCATCGAGATGCTGCGCGGCCGGCGGCCCGACCTGCCGGTGCTCGTGCTGACCGGCACGGACACGCGGGAGCAACTGCCCGTCGCGATTCGCGGTCACGTCCGTGGCGTCGTGGGAAAACCCTGCGCCTCGTCCGCCTTGATCGAAGCCGTCGGAAAGGCGCTTCCCGCGTTGCAACCCGCGTGAGCGTCCGGGCGAGGGCTTTCGTCGAGGCGTTTCGGTGCCTCTCCGGATGTATGAACTTCCTCCGAAGACGGCGCGCATGGGAGTGCTCTCGCTGTCTCCGTCGTGAGGCGGGAAGGACGCGACGCCTCGTGCGGACGCCCGGCCGCCGAAAGGGGAATCCGGCGGACAGGCTCACGGTGGTTTTCCCGACCAGGAGAGCCCGGTCGGGTCCGGACCTC
>CBINJQ010000234.1:0-7189 GCA_966251015.1 uncultured Akkermansia sp.
GACTCCCTCGGCCACGCCCACTACCTCCTCGACCCCGTGCCGGCCGACTCCGGCCACTCCGCCAACGAACTGGTCTCCGGCGAACTTATCCTCACTTCCGGCGTTCCCGAGTAACCCGCCCGCTCCCATCATCGTCCCCTCCCATCGAGCCCGGCGCGCAGCCTGCGCGCCGGGCTTTTCCGTTTTTTCACGTTTTCTTTCTCCGCCGCAGGATTTCGTCCTCCGGTTTTCGCGCGGAGTCCCCTAGAAAACCCGCCCCTTTCGCCATGTCTTTTCTCCGTCGCCTGTCGCTTGCCGCCGCCGCCCTCTTTTCCCTGGCCTCGCCCTCGCGCGCCGACGTCCCCGCCCTCGCCCTCGCGCTCGATACGCCTTCCCTCTCGTGGAACACCGGCGGAGCCGTCTCCTGGACCTCGCAAACCGCGGTCGCCACCGACGGGGTCGACGCCGCCCGCGCCACCGGACTCGCCGCCGAAGAAGCCTCGACCTGGCTCGAAACGACCGTCAACGCGCCCGGTTTCCTGTCCTGGAAATGGCGGCTCCAACTGAAACAGGATAGCTACTCCGACCTGGAGGTCTTCGTCGGCGACGACCCCGCGCCGCGCGCCATCCTGCTCGCAACCGACGAATGGGTCGCCGAAAACATGGTCGTCGACGGCGCCGGTCCGGTCAAAGTGCGCTGGCGCCTGCGCAACGTCGTTCATGTCGACCAATCGCCCGGCGACGCCGCCTTTCTCGACACCGTGGCCTACGCGCCGTTCGGGCCGCCCGTCCTTCAGCCCCACGCCGACCTCGGCCAACGAAGCTTCACCGCGCGGTGGACGCCCGTCGCCGAGGCGATCGATTACACCGTGGAGGTTTCCGCTTCGACCGACTTCACGTCGCCCATCCTCAGCGAGTCGACCGATTCATCCGCCACCAGTCTCCTCGTCGAGGGCCTGGAACCCGGCGTCACCTACCACTACCGGCTCGTTTGCAGCGGCCCCGAATCGATTTCCGCCGTCTCCGCGCCCCGCACGGTGACCACCCTCGCCATCACCCGCCCCGCCAACGACGCCTTCGCCTCGGCCGCCGCCCTCTCCGGAATCGCCGGATCCATCGCGGCCAGCACGACCGACGCCACCACCGAAACCGCCGAATCCCCCTTCCATCAGGCTTCCGTCTGGTTCAAATGGACCGCCCCGGGCAACGGGCTCTGGCGTTTCCGAACCGGACCCTCCGAGTCCGCTTTGCCCTCCCTGTATGTGTTCACCGGCTCCGCCTTGGCCTCGCTGGATTTGATCTGGACGGGCGAAAACGACGACACCGGAGCGGCCTCGGTCGAGTTCAGGGCGATCTCCGGCGTGACCTATTACCTCGCCCTCGACACGCCCGCCGACGCCCCCCTCGCCACCACCCTGGCATGGGAACGTCTCGCCGTCTACGCGCCCCCCGCCAACGACGCCTTCGCCTCGGCCGCCGCCCTCTCCGGAATCACCGGATCCATCGCGGCCAACACGACGGACGCCACCACCGAAGCCAACGAGCCCTCCTTCCATCAGGCCTCCGCCTGGTTCAAATGGACCGCCCCGGGCGACGGTCTCTGGCGTTTCCGCACCGGCCCCGCCGACTCCACGGCCTCCCTGAATGTTTTCAGCGGCTCCGCCCTGGCCTCGCTGGAACTGATCGGCTCGGGCGGCCTCGACGACACCGGCGCGACCGCGGTCGATTTCGAGACGACCTCCGGCGTTACCTATTACATCGCCCTCGACACGCCGGCCGACGCGCCCCTTGCCACCACGCTCACCTGGGAACGTCTCGCCGTTTACGCGCCCCCCGCCAACGACGCCTTCGCCAGCCCGACCATTCTCTCCGGCGCCTCGGGCCGGGTCGCCGCCTCCAATCTCCGCGCCACCGCCGAGGCCGGGGAAACCGCCTCCGCCCTCCGCTCCATCTGGTTCACCTGGAAGGCGCCCGCCTCGGGTATGTGGAATATAAATACGGACGGCAGCGACATCCCCGCGACGATCTCCGTCTGGTCCGGCTCGTCCTTGAACGGCCTCGTCCTTCTCGCGTCCGACACCGCGTCCGCTCCCGGCGCGAGCGGAGTTTCGATTCCCGTCACCAAAGACTCCACCTACCGCGTCTCGCTCGACGGCCCGTCGGGCGAACAAGGCGCCTTGAGCCTCGCCTGGAGCCTCGCCGTCCCTTCGGTCGCGCAAACGATCACGGGGCCCGTTTTGCCCGACGTCGCCATCGACGCGGCCCCCTTCATCCTGGACGCCGCCGCCAGCTCCGGGCTGCCCGTGACCTACGGCTTGATCTCGGGCCCCGCCGGAATCGACGGCGACGAGGTCACGCTGACCGGCGTTCCCGGCCTCGTCCGCATTCGCGCCAGCCAGGCGGGCGACGCCGTCTACCTGCCCGCCGAGACGATCTTCGAGTTCACCGTCCAGGCCCCGCCGATCAACGACAAGGCCGCCTCCGCCCTCCCGCTTCCGCAAAACACGAGCACGGTTGAGTTCAACCTTCGCTTCGCCACCGCCGAGAGCGCGGAAGCCTTCCCCGCGCGACGCTCCGTCTGGTTCCGCTGGACCGCCCCGGCCACCGGCGTCTGGACCTTGGACGCCGCCACGAGCCCGACTCCCGTGACCATCGGCGTATACACCGGCGCGCTCAACGATCTCGAACCCGTCGCGTCCGACGCCCGCCCCGACGTCCGTCCCCGCCTGGAGATTCCAGTGACGACGGGCTCGGTTTATCTGATCCTTGTCGACACCTTGGCGGAGCCCGCGGGCACCGCCCGCTTCACGTGGAGTTTCACCGCCCCGGCCCTCGCGCAGACGATCGACTTCCCCGCGCCGCCCGATGTCGGCGTCTCCGCCGAACCCTTCGCCCTCGACGCGTCCGCGAGCTCCGGCTTGCCCGTCCGCTTCAGCGTGGTCTCCGGCCCCGCCACCCTCGAGGACAACGTGCTCGTTCTCTCCGGCCAGCCCGGCAAGGTCACCGTGCGCGCCTCGCAACCGGGCGACTTCACCTATCTGCCCGCGCCCGACGTCACCGTGTCGTTTACCGTGCGCCCCCCGCCCTCCAACGACAACGCGTCCGCCGCCATCCGCCTCGTCGGCGCGTCCGGTTCCGTCACCGGCTCCAACATCGACGCGACCGCGCAGCCGATCGACCCGCAGCCCGCCAACCGCTCCGTCTGGTGGCGCTGGACCGCGACCGGCCTGGGCCAGTTGACCGTCGACACCGTCGGCGGCGCCCAGCCCACCGCCCTGTCGCTCCTGCGCGGCGCTTCGGCCGCCAACCTGGAGCTCATCGCCTCCGATTCGCCCGCCGACGGCCACGGCCGGCTTACCATCCCTGTCGCCGCCGGGGAAGAAATCTGGGCCGTGCTCGACACGCTCGCCACCGAGGGCGCCGCGCTAAAACTGACGTGGGTTCTCGCGCCTCCCTCGGTTCAACAAACCATCGTGTTCGATCAGGATCTGCCCGCCCTCGTCGTCGGCGACGAGCCCCCCGTGCTCTCCCCGTCCGCCAGTTCCGGCCTGCCCGTCGTCGTGGCCGTGGTTTCCGGCCCGGCGCGCACCGTCAACGGCGAGCTCGTCCTTACCGGCCAGCCCGGCACCGTCACCCTCCGGGCCACCCAGCCCGGCGACGCGGTCTATCTCCCCGCCGCCCCCGTGACCCGCACCTTCGTCGTGGCCGCGCTGCCTCCGGTGAAAATCACCCTCTCCGATCTGCGCCAGACCTACGACGGCACCCCCCGCCCCGTCACCGCCTCCGTCGAGCCCGCCCCCCGGCTGCGCGATCTCGTGGTCACCTACAACGGCTCCCTCGTGCCTCCGACCAACGCCGGCACCTATTCGGTCGTGGCCTCCGCCGACGACGCCCGCGTCGCCGGCAAGCTCGTGATCGTCAAGCGACCGCTCCAGGTCGTCGCCGACGACCAGCGCAAGCTCGCGGGCGAACCCAACCCGCCGCTCACGCTGTCCTACTCCGGCTTCGCCCCCGGCGACGACGTGGCCGCGCTTTCCCGCCGCCCCGCGGCCACGACCACCGCGCGGATCGCCAGCCCGGCGGGTTCCTATCCGATCAAGGTCTCGGGCGGCGCGGCGCCCAACTACGTGCTCTCGTATTCACCGGGTAGGTTGAAAGTGGATACCTTCGCCGGTCGTTACGAAACCCTGCTCTTCGACGCCGCCGACGCCCCCGCCGGCAAGCTCGAGTTCACCGTCGCCGCCACCGGCAAGGCCTTCACCGGCCGCCTCCTGCTCGCCCGGGAAAGCGTGGCCCGTCCCGTGAAAGGCGCGCTCTCCCTCGACTCCTCGGTGGATCTCGCCGCCGCGACCGTGTCCGTCCCCGGCCTCGACGGCCCGTATTCCCTGGTCCTCGACCTCGTTTGGGAGGGAGACTTCACCGCGCGACTGTCCCGCGGCGAATTCGCGCTGACCGCCCCCGCCGGACGCCGCGTCTTCGTCCCGCCGGCCGGCCAAAAGCCGTCATGGATCGGCGCGCACACCGTGATCCTCGCGCCCGGCTCGTCGTCCGCCGAGGAAGGGCCCGCCGGCTCCGGCCACGCCACCGCCGCCATCGACGCCAAGGGGAACATGAAACTCGCGGGACGTCTCGGCGACGCCACCCCCTTCACCGCCACGCTGGCGCCCGATCAGGATGGCGGTTACCGCCTCTTCGCCCAGCCCTACGCCGGGCTGCGAAACAGCTTCGTCGCCGGGGAACTGCCTTTCTTCGCCCACCCGGACACCGCTCGTTTCCCCGGCCGTCGCCACATACCCCCCGCGGCCGCCGTTTCCCTGACCTGGGCGAAGGCGCCCGCGCCCGCCGCCAAGGCCTACCGCGCCGGTTTCGGGCCGCTCTCGATCCCGCTGACGCTCGATCCGTGGGTCCGCCCCGCCGTCGCCCGGCCGCTGTCGCTGCTCTTCTCGCCGGAGAACCTCGACCTCGGCGAACGCGGCCCGGCGCTTCCCGTCTCGGGAGTCCTCTCGCCCTCCGGCGCCTTCACGATCACCGCGCCCGTCACCACCCCGGCCAACCTCGCGCGCTTCAGCCTGAAATTCACGCCGGGCACCGGCGCGTTCACCGGCGGCTTCGTTCTCTCGGACTTGGTCTCTTCCACCCCGGTCAAGCGCCAGCAGCGCACGGTGACCTTCAAGGGCGTGCTCCGCACTCCACCGGAAAGTTCGCCGACGAGCGGCGCGATCCTCGGGGCCGGTCAATTCCTCCTCGCCCCGCTTCCGGTCACGCCGGGCGCCCCGTCGGTCTCCGGCGAGATCCTGCTCGCCACCCCCTGACACGTTTCGCGGTCCTTCGAGCGCCCGCGCTCTTCACCAACCCATGAACCCACGATCCCCCCGTAACACGAAATGTTGATTTTCCCCCACGCCCTTCGCCGCCTCGTCTTCGCCTCGCTCGTCAGCTTCGCCATCGGTCTCGGATTTTCGCCGGCAAACGCCCGGGCGCAGGACGAGAGCCCGATCAGCGTTTCGCTAAACAATCTGGAACGCGTCTACTCCGGCGCGCCCGCCGTCCTCGATCCCGCGAGCGATCTGTCGCTGTCCCCCGGCGGCCTCGACGACTACACCGTCAAGATCACCTACGCCGGCAAGGCCGCCGCGCCCAAAAACGCCGGCTCCTACGCGGTCAAGGTCCGCGTATCCACCAAGACCCTGCCCGTCCGCTCCGCGACGGCCTCGGGAACGCTGGTCATCGCCAAGGCGCCCTTGCGCGTCTCCGCCGGCTCGGTGCGCCGCCTCCTCGGCGTGGCCAACCCCGCGATTCCGCTCGCCTACGACGGCTTCGTCGCCGACGAAACCGCCGCGGTCCTGAACCGGCGCCCCGTCGCGCGCACCGCCGCCACGCTCGGCAGCCCGGCCGGAGATTACCCGGCCGCCGTGGTCGGAGGCGCGGACAACAACTACGAGATCGTCGAACGCAACTCCGGGAACCTCACGGTGTTGCCCGCCTTTCCCGGCACCCATGAAGCGCTCCTTTTCGACCCCTCGGATTTCAACACCCCGGTGGGCAAACTGGTGCTGACCCTGCCGGCCCGCGGCGCCGCCTTCACCGGACGCCTCGACATCGCATCGGAGGGAGCGTCCCGGCCGCTTTCCGGAAAATTAAGCCCCGACGGCGACCTGCTCGGCGTCGCCGGCTCCGCGTCCTTTCGCAACGCCCGCGGCGAAGTCTATCGGATAAGCTTCTCCGCGGACGAAAACGGCGTGTCCGCCGTCCTCAACTTCCGCGAAGCCGGTTCTCCGGACGAGTCGTTCCTTTACGAGATCCCCCCGTCGTCGCGCCTCGCCGCCTATTCCAAAACCACCCCCTTCCCGGGGGCCGGGGTCTACACGCTCGCCCTCGTCGACACGGCTTCGGTCTTCGACCTTTTCTTCCCCGGAGGCTCCGGCTTCGCCTCGGCGTCGATCATCGCCGACGGCACGCTCAAGCTCTCCGGCCGTCTGGCCGACGGGGCCGTGCTGACCGCCGCCGCCAAGCCCGACGGCGAGGGAGGCTACCGCGTGTTCGCCCGCCCCTACGGCACCCGCGCCTGGAGCTTCGCGTCCGCCGAATTCACCCTGCTTCCCCGGCCGCAGCAGCCAAACCGTTACCACCTGCCCGCTTCCGCCGCGGAGTCCTTCCACTGGCGCAAGGCTCCGCGCCCGGCCGACGCCCTTTTTCCGGAAGGCTTCGGCCCCCTCGACTCGCTCATGCTGCTCGACCCTTGGACGCCCCCCGCGAAACCGGGGTCCGAAGGGGTCCTCGCCCAACGACTCGGCCTGGCCGACGACCCGCTCGCCCCGGGCCCCGCCTTCGTCGACTACGGTCCGGAATACATCAGCGAAAGCGAAACCGAGCTGCCCGATTCCCTCGAGGTCACCACCGCCAACAAACTGACGCCCGTCCTCGTCGCCCCGCCCGCCAATCCGCGCGCGTGGAGAATCACCTCCCTCAATCTCGCCACCGGCCGCTTCGCCGGCGCCTTCACGCTCACCGATATCGCGCCGACCACGTCTCGCGCTTATAAGCGCAACGTCGTTTTTCAGGGCATGCTTCGCCAGTCCCCCGAGGACGACCGTCTCGTCGGCGCCGCCTACTTCCTCCTCAAACCCGTCCCCGGCTCGTTCGAGACCAACACGCTCTCCGTCGACCTCCGCTTCCTCCGGCCGGAATAGGCCTTGGGAAAAGCGTCGAG
>CBINJQ010000235.1:0-7171 GCA_966251015.1 uncultured Akkermansia sp.
TTTAGCGGTTCAATACACTCCGTCTTTGTTCGTCGAACTGCGGGATTTGGGTTCATCGAGACGCCTCTCTCCACCGTGAATCGACATCCGTCCGCCGCCACTTAAATAGTTTGACATCGAATCTATTTTTAGTTTCATATCAAAACATCAGATAAGCGCCCCCGCCGATGCCCACCGCACACAAAGGTTCCCCCGCCGAAATCGCCGCCCTCGACGCCTACATCAAGTTGATGCGGGCCTCCGAGACCGTGACGGCCCGGGCGCACGGCCTCCTGGGCGACCTCACCATCACCCAGTTCGGCGTCCTGGAAGCGCTCCACCATCGCGGACCGCTGTGCGCCGGCGAGATCGCGCAAAAGATCCTCAAAAGCGCGGGCAATCTCACTCTCGTTCTCTCCAATCTCGAGCGCGACGGCCTGATCTCCCGCGAACGCGACCGGGCCGACGCCCGACGCTGGATCATCTCGCTCACGAAAGCCGGTCGTTCGCGCATCGCCGCGCTTTTTCCCGAAGTGGCCGCCGCGATCACGGCCGAGTTCTCCCACCTCAGCCCGGCCGAGCAGGCGATGCTCGCCGAACTCTGCAAGAAGCTCGGACGCGGCCGTCCCAACGCCTCCTCCTCGGCTTAAGACCAACCCTTTCCCCGTATAAATTAGTTCAACATCAAATCAGAATCAACCGCACCCCTCCCGCCATGAGCATCCTCGCCCGCATCGTCCGCACCGATTCCACCTCCGCCGCCCCCCTCGCCCTTCGCCTCGCCTTGGGCTCGGTTTTCTTCGCCCACGGAGCCCAAAAACTCTTCGGCTGGTGGGGCGGCCACGGCTTCGAAAACACCGCCAAGTTTTTCGAATCCCAACTCGGCCTGAGCCCCGGCCATCTGCACGCCGCGCTCGCGGGCGGCGGCGAGTTCTTCGGGGGCATTTTCCTGCTCCTCGGCCTCTTCACTCGTTTCGCCGCGGCCCAGGCCGCCGTGATCATGGGCGTGGCGATCTGGACCGCGCATCGCTCCTCCTTCTTCGCCCCCTCCGGCATGGAGTATCCCCTCACGCTCCTGCTCGTCGCCGTGGCCCTGGCGCTTACCGGAGGCGGCGCTCTCTCGATCGACGCCCGCCTCGCCAAGCCCGCGCCAAAGTCCGGCAAGTAACCATTCGCCCCGAACACCTGTTTTATGAAAATCCTCGGCCTCCATCACATCACCGCGATGGCCGGCGACGTAGCCGCCAACGTGTCTTTCTACACCCGCGTCCTGGGACTGCGACTCATCAAGCGGACCGTCAATTTCGACGACCCGTCCACCTACCACCTCTACTTCGGCGACACGGTCGGCACGCCCGGTTCCGCGCTCACGTTCTTCTATTGGGCCGGACAACCGCGGGGTCGCGTCGGCGGCGGCCAGGCCACCGCCACTTCGTGGTCGGTTCCGGCCGGCTCCGCCGACTTCTGGCGCGAACGTCTCGCGGCCCATCGGGTCGATTTCACCGAGGAGACGCGCTTCGGCGAAACCGTGCTGCGTTTCTCCGATCCCGACGGCCTTGGGCTCGAGATCGTCGCGACCGCCGAGCCCGACCCGCGCCAACCCTGGGCGCACCCCGAGATCCCCGTCGCCCACGGGCTTCGCGGGTTCCACTCGGTCACGCTCACCCACGCCGACTCGGCGCGCAGCTCGCGACTCCTGGTGGATCGCATGGGCTTTCGCGAAGCCGCCCGCTCCCCGACCGTTTCAGGCGAAACCCGTGTGCGTCTCGCGGCAGGCGCCGGCGGTCCCGGCGCCTACGTCGATCTCGTCGCCGCGCCCTCCGCCCCTCGCGGCCAGCCCGGCGCGGGGACCGTCCATCACGTCGCTTTTCGCGTCGCGGACGACGCCGACGAGCTCGTGGCGCAAACGGAATGGCGCGCGGCCGGCCTGAGCGTGAGCCCGCGGATGGACCGAAACTATTTCCATTCCATCTACGCCCGGGAGCCGGGCGGCGTGCTCTTCGAGATCGCGACCGACGCGCCCGGTTTCCTCGTCGACGAACCCGTCGAAACGCTCGGCACCACCTTGAAGCTGCCCGCGCAATACGAGCCGCATCGCGCCTCCATTCAAGCCGCCCTCGAGCCGCTCCCCGTCTAGGACGGCTCGGGTTGTCGCTTCGATCCAATCCTCATCCTTCCACTTATGAAGACCCTCCTCCTTGTCACCGCCAGCGCCCGCCACGAAGGCTCCGCCTCCCGCGCGGCCGCCGAACGATTCATCTCCGGGCTTCGCGCGAAGCACCCGGGCCTTCGGGTCGTCGAGCGCGATCTCGCCGCCCGGACGCCCGCCCACCTCACCACCGAATGGGCGGGCGCGCACCACACGCCGTCCGACAAACGCACCGCAGCCCAGCGAGCCCTGCTTGCCGACTCCGACACGTTTCTCTCCGAACTCAGGGAGGCCGAGGCGGTGGTCATCGCCACGGCGATGTATAATTTCGCCATTCCATCTCCGCTCAAGGCGTGGATCGACGCCATCGCGCGCAGCGGGGAGGCCTTCGTTTACGACGCCGCGAGCGGCGGCTTCAAGGGGCTGCTCGGCGGCAAACGGGCCGTGATCATCGTCGCCTCCGCCGGCGACTACGCCCCGGGCACGCCCGCCGCCTCGGCCGACTTCGCCACGCCCTACCTGCGTTTCATCCTCCAGTTTGTCGGCATCACGGACATCGCCTCCGTCGCGGTTCCCAATCAGGCCGGCGATCAACGCGCCGCCGCCCTCGAGGCCGCGTGGACCCGGCTCGGCGAGCTCGCCCGCGGCTGGTCCGCGTGACCGCGCCGGGGCCGGCGCCGTTCAGGTCGTGCGCTTGCGCATGTAGGCGACGCGCAAGGGCTCCCGTATCGAGTAGATTCCGACCATATCGTCCACATGCATCAACACCCACGGCTGCCCCAGGTTTATGCCGTTCTTCGTGTAGACGACATCGCCCGCGAGATAAGTCGCGGAGTGGACGACTTGATGCTGCGGATTCACCAGGATCACCAAGTCCCCCGGACGTCCCGGCGCGCCGATCTCGTAGTAGTTCTCCAGCAGATACCGGCTCGCGTAGGCCTGATCGGAAAGCCGGGGGTCGGGCGTTTGGTTGAAAAAATTCAGGGCGGTGAAATGGCAGTCCGGCAGCGCCTGCCCGTTCTGGGGCGTGAGCGGCGTGGTATAGAGATTCGCACGCGCCAGGGGCGGCAGGACGTAGAGAATGCTCACCGCGCCGCCTTCGGGCACCTGCCGCTGCGCGTCGAACAGCGGACGGACGTCTTTGACGAACACGCCGGGCATCGAGACGCCCCAGTAGTTCACGAGAGAATCGGTGTCGCTGTCCGGGCCGACCTTCAGACGCGCCATCACGACGGGCGCCGCGCTCACCGCGAGGCGCAGCCGCGTCTTCTCCTCGTCATCCAGGCCCGTCCGCCGCGCGAGCACCTCCATGTCGCTGAAATACTGATACCCGTTGCGCCGGTAGATCAGACGCCGGGCTTCGTCCTCAATGCCCTTCTCCTCGGAAAATTTTCCGCGAAAGAGACGCTCGAGCCCGCCTTGCGGCACATACAACGGCGCCGCCTGCCCGCGGTTGAGCGGGTTGTCGGAAAGCAGCAGATACACGTTGCCCCGGACATCCTCCGTCAGCGCGAGCACCGTCTCGTCGTCGGGCTTGAGGACGACCCGGCCGTCGGCCGACTTCTCCGCCGAGGCAAGCGCACGCGACACCCAAGCCCGGTCCGCGCCGGCTTGCAGCAGCGCCTGCTCCACCTGCGCCGCCGAACGAGCTCCGAAATGCCAGCGCGGCCCGCTCCAATCCGTTTTCTCAAAAGCCACGTATTCGGCCGGCTGTTCCAGATTGACGATCCGGCTCTGGAGCTCGCCCCAGGGGCCGGTCTTCGTGGTGAACTCCTCGGCCGACGCGGCCGAAGGATTCACGGCCGCGGGCGCCGTCGGCCAGCGATACCACCAACCCGACGCGGCCAAGGCCAACACCAAGCCGAACAAGGCGTAGCCCCGCTTGCCTCCGGGGAGGAATTTGGCGGCGGAAAAAGCACGTCGGGGGGCTGGCATGGCGGGCAAAGGATCGAGCATACCGCCCCAAGACGCCACGATCACACGTGGTTTCTGCCTAATTCTCCTCACCCCTGTGCTTCATTAAAAATTAACAATCTAATTACAGCTTCACGTCACACCCGAGCTCAACTGGATCACCCAAACACAGACCCGACTTAACCATGTCCTCCTCCTGGCCTCATCTCTTTCAACCCGCCACCGACCCCGGCCGTCCCCCTCTCCTGCTCCTCCACGGCACGGGCGGAAACGAACACGATCTGATCGGACTGGCCGGCCGCGTATCGCCCGGTTCCGCCCTGCTCTCCCCGCGCGGACAAGTAAACGAACACGGTGCCGCGCGATTTTTCCCCCGACTCTCCGAAGGCGTGTTCGATCCGACGCAGATCGTGCCGCGTATCGAGGAGCTCGCGGACTTCGTCGCCGCCGCCGCGCTTCGGTATCAATTGAACAATGCTCCGCGAGGCCTCGTCGCGCTCGGTTTCTCCAATGGCGCCAACGCCGCCGCCGCCCTGCTCCAGCTACGGCCGGAGCTGCCGCTGGTCGGCGCGGTCTTGTTCCGCCCCATGGTCGTGCTCGACCGCCCCGCCGCCGCAGGCTCGCTCGTCGAACGGCGCGTGCTGCTGCTCAACGGCGCGCGGGATCACATCGTCCCGCTCGACCACCCATCGCGCCTCGCCGAACTCCTTCGCGCCGGAGGCGCCGCGGTCGAAACCCGAATCCACCCCGACGCCGGCCACGGCCTCATGCCCGACGACGTCGCCCTGGCCCGTGATTTCCTGGCCAAATACTGACACGCTCCCGTCGCTCCCCGGTCGCCAACGGACAAGCGCCGGAGCGCTCGGACCACGACTATCCCGTGGTCGCCGATCACATCTTCCCCGATCACGCGGGATTTCCCGGTGGTCGCGCGATTTCACCAAAAAGTCCTTGCACGCCTTCCCGCAAAAGCCTGTGTTCTCGCCTTTATTTCCATGAAAGCGACCATCAAAACCCAAGGTCAGCAGTTCGCCGTCACCGAAGGCGACGTCCTTTTCGTAAACCGTTACCCGAACACCGAGGCCGGTTCCATCATCGAGATCACCGAGGTCCTTTCCTCCGGTGAAGGCGCCGCCTTCAAGGTCGGCACCCCCACCCTCGCGGGCGCCAAGGTGACCGCCAAGATCCTCGAGAACAAGCGCGGCGACAAAGTCATCGTCTTCAAGAAGCGCAAGCGCAAGGGCATGCAGCGCAAGCGCGGCCATCGCCAGGAGCTCTCCGTCATCAAGATCGAGACCATCTCCGCCTAATTTTTAACAGCAACCGCAACCCTCGACAGGAGAACTAAGTCATGGCCCATAAAAAAGGTGCAGGCACAACGAGCAACGGCCGCGAGTCCCACAGCAAGCGCCGCGGCGTGAAAATCTTCGGCGGCCAGTCCGTGGTCGCCGGCAACATCATCGTCCGTCAGTGCGGCTCGAAGCTGCACGCCGGCGAAAACGTCGGCACCGGCCGCGATTGGACCCTCTTCGCCCTCAAGGACGGCGTCGTCCAGTTCAACAAAGCCAAGCGCAGCGTCGCCGTCGTCTAAGCACGCTTTCGATTCACCCGCTTTCATGCGCCGACTCCTCGCGGAGTCGGCGTTTTTTTGTGGCACGCACGCCACGCCCGTGGGTTTGTTGAAACAGACCGACACCCCGTCCATGCCGCCCGACCGTCTCGCCGAACTCCGACGCCAGCGCGCCCTCGTCGCCCAACACCTCGCCTGGATCGACGCCGAACTGACCGCCGCCGGCGCCGGCCAGGCCCCTTCGCCCGTGGTCGAGCCCGTGCCGGCCGCGTCGGCGGCGCCGTCCGCCGAGCCGCCCCCCCAGCCTCCGGCCGCGGTTCCCGCGCCCGCCGCGCCCCAGGCGGATCCCGACATCGCCCTCGCCAACACCCGAGCCGACGAGATCATCGAGAAATATCGCGCCACCGAGGCGCTCGATCCTCAAGCGGCCAGGCGCGGGTGCCTCACGCTTTTCGGCGCCGCCTTCGCTCTGGCGGGCTTTGTTCTCCTCGCGATCTACTATTTCCGTTACGCGAAAAACTAAGGTTTGCCCCGCCCTTTTCCCTCTTCAGTCATCACCCCCATGCGTTTAGCGCTCCTCGGCCTCGCCGCCTCCCTCTCCGTCCAACCCCTGCTCGCTCAAGACAACCTGCGCGTCTCGCAAGCGCCCGTGACGATCACGGCCACGCTTGTCCGCACCGGCACTCCAGGCGACCCCAAAGACCGCCCCAACGATGCCGATGTCGACGTCGTCACCCGCGCCGAAACCGCTCGTTATGGAAACGGGATGGTGATCCGCGCCGCCCTCGCCGACGCGTTCGAACAAGGTCTGGAAGAGGTGTCCATCTCCGGCTGGTCGCTCGTCGCCGTTTGGGCAAATTGGCCGGAGACCGGCAACGGCTACAAATTCTTCGCCCGCAAGAAGGGCGAGGATCCCGTCCTCGTGCCCGACGAGATCCTCAAGCTCGAACTCACCGATCCTTACGTCGCCCAAAAGCTGACCCGCCGCTCCGGCAACATCGTCGCCGGCTCCGACACCCACAAGTCCCTCGCCGAGCTCACTCTCGGCGGCCTCGGAATCGGCAGCGACAGCCGTTACGAGACCAATGCCGGAACCGCCACCGGCGTTCTGTTCGGCACCGGCCGCTATACGCGCCCCGCCGGTGCGACGACCGCGATCTACCTGCCGCAAGGCGACCGCTTCGTCGGCTACGGCGCGACCCAGGCGCCAACCCCCGCCATCCACCCCGACGCCATCATCACCGTCACGCTCTCCATCGGCGCCTCCCACGGAGTTCCCTCGTCAATCTTCGCCCCGCCCGTGACGCCCGCCCTGCCCGTCGGGCCAAGCGAAGGACCGGGCGCCTCGCCGCAAAACTCCGGTTCCGGAACGATCACCGTGGGCTCTTCCGGCGACCTCAACACCGTCCCGGGAGGCAGCATCGGCTCGGATGCCATCATCACCGTCCCGGGCGGCGCCCCCAACCTCGGCGCCGCGATGTAAGAAGCCCCGCACGCTCCTCCCCCGCTTACCACCCGTCATGTCACGTTTCCTTTCGCTTTCGATCCTCGTCGCCGGC
>CBINJQ010000236.1:0-7140 GCA_966251015.1 uncultured Akkermansia sp.
GCGGGTGAAGAGGTCATGGAGTTTTCAGGTAACGGAGCGAAGCGTTGATTTAGCGGTGCTTAGCGAAATTTAGCGGTTCAACACACTCCGTCTTTGTTCGTCGAGCTGCGGTATTTGGGGATGAAGGCATGGCCGTTCCGGGTGGGCTGGACGACCGCCGGGCCAGCCGTGTTCGAGCGGTGGTGCTGTCAGGTGGTAATGCACCGTCAGCCTGCGGCGGGCCCAGCGGTCCCGCCCTACCTAAACCCTACCTGAACGCGCTGCCTAACCGTATGGAATGGAATGCGGAACGGCCTCAGCGACGTCCGAAAAGGCGTTGGAGCAATCCCGACTTTTTCGCGGGCGGTTCGCTTTGGGCGGGGGCTTCGGGCGCGGGGGCCTGCGGTTTGGGCGCGGCGGGCAAATAGAGCGCGAGCACGGCGGCGACGTCGGCTTCCGTTTCGGGATCGTCCAGGACGGCGACGAGGCGGCCGGCCGGGGTGCCGGCGTGGTGGGCGGCGATCATTTCGCCGAGCTCGGCGCGAAAGTAGCGCGCGAGGCCGTCGGCTTGGGCGCGAAACTCCGGGGTGAGCGCGGCCGCGGGGTCCTGGCGGAGCAAGGCGCGGTCGGCGGGCTCGACGGAGCGGACCACATGAGCGAAACCTTCGACCAGGTGGAGACCGGTGGTCTTGATCCGGAAGGGAAGATGGCGGGCGATGACCCGCTCGTCGATATGGACGCAGGCGTTGAGCAGCTCGCGAAACTCGCCGGCGACGATTTCGGAGCGCGCGACGTTGCGCGCGTAGGAAAGGAAGTCGGCGATCACCTCCAGGCGCTCGGCCTGGCAGAAGTTGTGGACGTAGGGGGTGAAGTTGCAGAGCGCGGTGGGGAAGTCCTCCGGGATGCCGAGCCGCTCGAGGTTGCGCTTGAGCGGGTCGTTGTCGGCCTCGGCGCGACCCGCGACCTCGGCCATCTCGCCGAAGGACTCGTCGAAGGACAGGGTGCCGCGAAGGATTTCGGCGAGTTTGTCGAAGTGGGCGGGCGAGAGCTTCAACGAGGCGAGCCGGCCGACGACCTCCGCGTGGGAGAGCGCGAGGTAGGTGGCGGGAATCTCCTCGGGGCCCTTCTTCGGCCACTGGCAGCCGTCGATGTTGTCGGCGAGCGCGGCGAGGGAGGTTTCGGCGAGCAGCGAATCTTTGAATTTTCCGCGCAGGTCATCCCACTGGGAAGACGTGATGCGGGGAGCGGGGGCGGGGCGCGCGTCGGGAGTGTTCACGTGGGGAGGGAGAGCGTGTGCTGACTGATCTCGCGCGCGACGGCACGATAGTCGCCGACGATGCCTTCGGAGTCGGCGGCGTTTTCGGAGGAGATGAGGGGGACGGGGAGCCCGAGCGTCACGGCGCGGCGCACGACGGTGGCGTCGCGCACCTGGGAGGCGAAGATCTTCGCGGTGCGCGCGACGCGGCGGGTGGTCTTGAACTGGTTTATGCGAAGCTGCATCCGCATCTTGGGCACCTCGACGTCGGTGTTTCCTTTGATGGCGTTGAAGATGATGCCCTGGATCTGGGCGGCGGGGCCTTGGGCGTGGCGTCGGAAACCGGCGGCGACGTCGTTGAACGCGGCGAGCTTTTCGGCGAGCAGGGTGAAGCCGATGAGGGAGAGCGCGTCGGGATTGGAGGGCACGTAGATGTCGTGCGCGGCGAAGACGCCGCATTGCGACGCGCGCAGGACGTTGGGCGGGCAGTCGAAGAGGACGTAGTCGTAGTTGGCCTCGATCAGGGCGAGCTCTTCCCGGAAGTGGACGTAGGCGGGTTTGCCGGGCTGGCCGGTGTAGTCGGACTCGAGGTCGACGAGGTTGAAACCGGTGGGCAGGAGGTCGAGTCCGGGCAGAATGGGGCGGCCCTCGCGGTCCTGGACGACGTCGCGCACGACCAAGGCGGACATCGGCGGAGGGTTGGGCTGAAAAAGGCGGAAAGTCGTGCCGGCGCCCTCCTCGCCGGAGATGATGCGGTTCCAGCGTTCGAGGCGAAGCAGCCAGATCGAGGCGTTGGACTGCGTGTCCAGATCGCAGAGCAGCACCCGGGCGCCTTGCTGAACGAGGCAGCAAGCGATGTTGACGATGAGGGACGTTTTACCAACGCCGCCCTTGTAGTTCAGAAATGCGATGCGACGCGCCATGCCGGGTGCTGGATTGGATGGAGTAGGTTCTGGCCTAGTGCCGAGGAAGACGCTTGAGCCCATGCCGAAGAGGCCTAGGGGTGTAAATGAAATGTTATCCGTTTCCCTTTCTTTTACACGGGTGACTTTTTGGTCTCCGACGAGCCGGACTTTGAGGTCGGCGGAGGAACTTTGACCGGGTAACTTATCGTCATGCATCTGCCGCCCCTGCCTCTTCCCGCGTTTCGTCGACTGATAGGCCCCGATTTGTCCGGGCAGCTTGAGAAGTTGCGGGCGAATCCAGCGGAGTCGGGCACCGTGGTTTTGTTCTCCGACGCCCGGGGCGAGGCACTGGCCCTGCTCACGGTGGGACCGGGACGTCGTTTTGAGAGGCTCGAAGACGCGGCGAAGGCGGAGATCGACGGCCTGCGCGCGCTGTGTCTGCTGGACGACGCGGCGGCGTCGGGCGGCGAGGGCGTCGAAGTGAAGCATCTGGCCGAGACGCTGCGCACGCGGGAAAACTTCATCGCGGAGTGCGAGCAGGCGCTGGCCGACTCCGGGCAACGGCTGGCGGAGCGGGAGGCGCTCGTGGAGCAGCGGGAGCAGGCCTTGCTCGCCAAGGAGCGGGATTTTTTCCGGCGCGGCGGCGAGACGAATCCTCCGCAGTAAGCGCTTGAAATGCGGAGCGCTCGCGGTCTTGCGAGCGGGGCGGGGCGTATTACGCGGCGGCGCTCGTCTCGGCGCGGCCGAAGAGATCGGCGATGATGTCCTCGAGCGGAACGTCCGAGATGGAGATGTCGGCGACGGGGCCGGCGGCGAGGATGCGGCCGGTGAGCGAGACGACGTCGGCGGACGGGACGTGGAGCACGACCTCGCCGTCGTCGGTGGCGACGGCTTTCCCGTCGGCGAGCTCGACGAGCCCGGGGAACGGGACCTGGAGCGGGCGGAATTTGACGATGCGTTTTTTGCCGCCGACGGATTCGAGGCGGTCGAGCGTGCCGTCGTAGATCTTGCGGCCCTTGTCGATGACGATGACGCGGTCGCAGAGCTCCTGGATGTCGGCCATGTAGTGGCTGGTGAGGAGAATCGTGGTGCGGTGGCGGCGGTTGTAGTCCTTGAGGAAGCCGCGCACGGCTTTTTGCGAGACGACATCGAGGCCGATGGTGGGCTCGTCGAGGAAAAGGACCTTCGGGCGGTGGAGCAGGGCGGCGATAAGCTCCATCTTCATGCGTTCGCCGAGGGAGAGTTCGCGGACCATGGTGCCGAGTTTGGCGGAGACGCCGAGGAGGGCGACGAGTTCGTCGAGCGTCTCCTTATACTGCGCGGCGGAGAGGCCGTAGATGTGGCGGAGGAGAAGAAAACTTTCCTGCGCGGGGAGGTCCCACCAGAGCTGGTTTTTCTGGCCGAGCACGAGGGCGAAGAGCCGGCGGTAGGCGCTCTCGCGGCGGACGGGGTCGAAGCCTGCGACGCGGGCGCGGCCGGAGGTCGGGTGGATGAGGCCCGAGAGCATCTTCAGCGTGGTGGTCTTGCCCGCGCCGTTGGGGCCGAGGAAGCCGACGAACTCGCCCTCGGCGATGGTGAAGCTGACGTCCTTGGCGGCGGCGAGCTCCTCGAATTCGCGATGGAAGAGCCCGCGCACGCCGGCCCAGAAGCCCGGCGGCTTTTTATAGGTGCGGAAGACGCGGGTGAGGTTCTCGACTTCGATCATGACGGTGCGACGCGGCGGACGCGGAGTCGAAAGGCTAGGGGACGTTTTTCAACCCGCAAGAATGGCGAGTCGTTGGCGCCGGGATTTGGCGTCGGGCGCGCGTCAGCGGCTCCCGGTTCTCAGGGAAAGCGGATGTCCGCCGCGGGGAAGCGGGACCAGTCGTTGTGGCCGCCGGGGAAGACGATAAGCTTCGCCTGTGGAACGCTCCGCGCCAACGTGAGTCCGCGCTCGGGGCGGATGACGCGGTCGTCGCGGCCCACGATGATGTCGACCGGGCCTTGATAACCGGAGAGCGCGGCGACGTTGTCCCAGGTGGAGCCCAGGATAAGGCGCACGGGCAAGTAAGGCACGTGGTCGCGGCCGGCCCCGGCGAGATTGTCGTAGGGCGTGATCAGAACGATCTTGTCGGGCGGGTGTTTTTCCCGCGCGAGCCTGGCGGCGGGGCCGGTGCCGATGGATTCGCCGACCACGCCGACCGGCGCGGCCGGGTGAAGCTCGCGAAGCAAGCGATAGGCTTGGCGGGCGGCGTTTTCGATGCCGGGAAGGGACGGTTTGCCGGGGGCGTCGCCGTAGCCGGGATATTCGAGAACGTAGACGGAATCGTCCGGCGAGAAGCGGGGAATGGTGTATCCGCGATAGGACGCCTGCCCGGCGTTGCCATGAAGCAGCAGCCACACGCACCCTGGATGCTCCACCGGACGGGCTGCGCCGAGGCGTCGCCCCTCGTGGCGCCAGTCGGCGAGATCCCCGCCGGCCTTATGGGAGGGGAAGAAAAGATAGGGGCGGCTGATCGACTGGCATCCGCCCGCGACGAGGGCGAGACCGAGGGCTAGAACGGCGCGGACGAGGCGCGAAAGCATGGGGAGGCGCGGCTCAGACCGTCGCGATGAGCTTGGACAGATCGACGTGGTCGGCGATGAGCTGCTTGATGATCGGGAACTTGTCGTGGTCCTGCGGCTGCGTCTTCACCGACATGTGGTTGATCCGGCTGGTGACCCCGTAGCTTTCCTCCTTTGTCGCGATGACGGGGATGTCGGTCATCGCGAGAAGCTCGGCGAGCTTCGGGTGGGGCTTGATGTCGTTGGAGACGATGAGGCCCGCGATGGTGGCGCCGCCGGAAATCTTCGCGCTGGCGAGGGCGGCGAGGAGGATGTCGTCGCGGTCGCCGGGGGTGATGATGAGCGTGCCGGGCTGGAGGTAGTCGACGATGCCCTTGGCGGACATGGCGCCGACGACGACGCGTTGCACGCGTTGCTTGGCGCCGCCGCGCCGGCCGTTGAGCCATTTGCCGCCGATCTCCTCGGCGATCTGGGCGAGGTTGGGCGCGCTGAGGGCCGGCTGCACGGGCAACACTCCGAGGAGCGGAATGCCGAGGCGGGCGAGGCCGCGGCCGGCGTAGTTGTGGATCATGTCCATCTTGTCGGGCTCGACCTTGTTGAGGATGGCGCCGACGACCTCGACGCCGTGCTGGTCGAAGAGGGATTTGTTGAGGGCGAGCTCGTCGACGGGGCGTCCGATGCCGCCGGGCGAGACGAGAAGGACCTTCGAGTTGAGGAGCTTGGCGACGCGGGCGTTGGACAGGTCGAAGACGGAGCCGACGCCGGCGTGGCCCGTGCCCTCGATGATCGTGAAATCTTTTTCCCAGGAGACGCGGTCGAAGGCGCGGCAGATCTTGTCCTCGAGCCCGGGGAGGTGGGCGGCGGGATCTTCGAGAAAGCGGCGGGTGAAGGTGCTGTCGATCGCGACGGGGCTCATGCTCTCGATCGGCACGCGGACCTGGAAGATCGAGTCGAGGAGCACGGAGTCCTCGTCGATCTTTTTGCCCTGGACGTCGACGAAGCGCTGGCCGACGGGTTTGATGAAACCGACGCGGGGGAAGAGGGCTTGAAGCGCGCCGTAGAGACCGAGGCAGGTGGTGGTCTTGCCGTCGTTCATGCGCGTGGCGGCGACGAAGACGCGCTTGGTGACGGTGTTGGTGGGCGCGTGGAGCAACGGCAGCGCGGGCTGCGAGAACGGATTGGGGGCGCCGGCGAAATCGCCGCCGGCGGCGACGGGGGGGGACTCGTGAGCGGGAATCGGGGAAGCGGAGGCCATTTGGGCTGGGAGCTTGGAGCTGAAGGCGGCGGGTGAGGCGCGGCCCGCGAAAGGCCGCGCGATGCGAGGAAGCGGACGCAAAACGGGCCGAATTTCGAATTCGGCCCGGATGTGACGATGTCAGCTGGTTCCGTAAAGCAGGCGCCGGTCGATGGCCTGCACGGCGACGATGGCGGCGGCGCCAAACACGTCGTGCGCGGAGGCGCCGCGCGAGATCTCGGCGGCGGGCTTGCTCAGGCCGGTGAGGATCTGGCCGAAGGTGTTGGCGCCGGCGAGGAGCTGCACGAGCTTGAAGCCGATGTTGCCCGAGTTGAGGTCGGGGAAGATGAGGACGTTGGCGCGACCGCCGACGGAGCTGCTCACCTTTTTCGTCTGGGCGACGACCTGGTCGAGGGCGGCGTCCACCTGGATCTCGCCGTCGATCTCGATGTCGAGCATGAGGGACTTGGCGCGGGCGCGGGCGAGCTCGGTGGCGTGGCGGACCTTCACGAGCGCGGGCTGGTTGGAGTTGCTCTTGGTCGCGTAGCTGAGCATGGCGACGCGCGGGGTCTCGTTGGTGAGATGGCGCGCGATCTGGGCGGTCGAGAGGGCGATCTCGGCGAGCTGCTCGGCGGTCGGGTCGGGGATGACGCCGCAGTCCGAGAGGAAGAGCGAGCCGTCGGAGCCGACCTTTTTCTCGTCGAAGTCGAGGACCATGAGCGAGGAGGCGTGGTTCACGCCGGGCAGGCGGGGGATGATCTGGAAGATCGGGCGCAGGGCGCTGGCCGCGTTGATGGTGCCGCCGGAGACGAGCGCGTCGGCCTGGCCGGTCGCGACCATCATGGTGGCGAAGTAGCCGGTGTCCTTGAGCGCTTCGGCGGCCTCGGCGGCCTTGATACCTTTGATGCGGCGGAGCTGCTCGAGTTGACCGACGAAGGTGCTAAAATCCTCGCTGCGCTCGGGCTCGATGAGGCGCATGCCCTGGAGATTGATGTCGAGCTTGGCGGCGGCCTCCTTGATGGCGGCGCGTTCGCCGAGAAGGATGGGGGCGCCCATGCGGCGGGTGACCCACTGCCGGGCGGCCTGGAGGACGCGAGGATCGGCGCCTTCGGCAAAGACGATGCGCTTGGGGTGACGCTGGAGCTTTTCGGTCAGCTTCGGGATGAGCGGCATAGGTGAGGCGGAAGGTGGTGGGCGCGCGGGGGCAATACAAGTTTCGAGCT
>CBINJQ010000237.1:0-7124 GCA_966251015.1 uncultured Akkermansia sp.
TCATCTCGGTGCCGAAGTCGCCGCGGATCGTGCCCTTGGCGGCCTTGCGGGAGTCGGTCGGGCCGAGGAGCTCGCGCACCTTGGCGACGACGTTGTCCCCCTTCAGCGCGAGGATGATGACCGGACGGGAGCTCATGAAGGCCTCGATCTCGGGGTAAAAAGGCTTGTCGGCCACGTGCGCGTAGTGCTCACGCAACTGGGCGGAGGTGAGACGGGCCATTTTGCAGCCGATGATTTCGAAACCGGCTTTCTCAAAGCGGTCCACAACGTTGCCGACGTGCTTCTGCTCCATGCAGTCGGGCTTACAGATGATGAGGGATTTCTGCATAAAAGAGGTTAAAATTGATACTTCCGCCCCGCGGATGGGAAGCCCGTTTTTACCTGTTCCCCTCGAATCGCAGGTCCTCGCGCGGTCCTTTGCCGCCCAGGGAGATAGCCCGGCCACGCGCCCGGGGCGCTCACGGGCGCCCGCAGCCTCCGAAGTCCCGGCCGCTTATTGGCGGCGGTCGAAACCGCCGACATCCCACTCCGAACGCCATCGGATCATCATCTTGCCGTTCTCGAACTCGATCGGCAGCCAGATGTAGCCGCTCTCGACGAGCTGCGGGCGCGGGCGCCAGATGTCGAACATCGCCACGTAGGCGTCGCGTTTCCCCTGCACCGCGAAGATGTGCGTGCTCTGGCCGCCCCAGGTTTTGTCCGGTCCCATCTTCGTGTGCGGATTCGTTCCCTCGCACGGATTGTGGCTGTGTTTCCACGGGCCCCAGATCGAGTCGGCCACGAGCACGCGCGCCGGATTCGGATCCCAGCCCGTGCAACCGGAAGCCAGCAAATGATAGCGCCCCCCGTGCTTCACCACGGCCGGCGCCTCGTTGTGCCCGCCCGGGGCCACGCGTGTCCATTTTCCGGTGAAGTCGAGGAAGTCGGGCGTGAGCTCGTGGATCGCGAGCGTGTAGTTCTCTTCCGCCGAAGCGATCAGGTAACCCTTTCCGTCGTCGTCGACGAACAGGGTCATGTCGCGCGCCATTTGACCGCCGGGGAAATCGCGCCGCGTGTAGGCGCCGTCCCGCAGCCCGGAGCGGAATTTATCGCCCTTCATCAACTCCTTCGCCTGCTCGCCCGTGACCGGCGATTGTTTCTCGGAGGGAAACCCGACCGGCCAGCGCCCCGCGTTCGGCCGCAGCGAACGGATGAACTTGAACGGCCCGGTCGGAGAATCCGCCACCGCCGAGGCCGTGCGCGCCGCCGCATAACCGCGCCCCTTCAGCTCGAGGTGAAACCAGAGCACGAACTTCTTGGTCGCCGGATTGAAAACGACCTTCGGGCGCTCGATCACGCAACCCGACGTGATGTCCGACGCGGGATCGTTCGACACCGCCATGACCACGCCCTCGTGTTTCCAGTTGTAGAGGTCCGTCGACGAATAGCAGCCGACGCCCAGGGTCCCGGGCGGTCCGGCCTTCTTCGGGCTCCGATACTCGCCATACCAGTAATAGACGCCGTCGTGAAACAGCACGCCGCCGCCGTGGGCGTTGATATGCACGCCCTCGGTGTCATACCGAAACGGGGCGTTCGAGATCGTCGATTGACGCGTCGGCGCGACGACCAGCGCGTCGGGCAACAACTCCGCGCGCGCCGGCCTGGCCGGCTGCGCCTGCGCCGCCGCGGTCGTGGCGCCCGGGAGCAAAAAACCAAACGCCGCGAGACCGGCCGAAAACGCCGCCAAGGACAACAGGGACGAAAGACGCGGAAGCATGAACGAGGGAGGTGAAAGTTAAGTCGCGGTAACGCGGGGCGCCCTTCCGAACGACCGCAAAGGCGCCCCGATCTTCGAACCATGACGACACGACTCCACCTCGGTTTCCGCTCCGGAACCCCGGCCGCTTTCTAGCGTAAACCCGACGGCTCGCGCGGACGCGCGCCGCCGGGCTCCTGCGCGAAGCCAAAACGCCTACGCGCCCTTGCGCCGGAACACCGCCACGCCCGCGCCGTCGTGCCCCGCCTCCCAGGGCAAGGCCACGGTCTGCGAGACGAGTTCAAAATCCCGGCCTTCCAAGCCGCGCATGAAAGCGTCCACCACGCCCGCGTTTTCCTCCGCGTCGATCGAGCAGGTGCTGTAGACCAGACGTCCGCCGGGCTTGAGCCAGCGCGCGGCGGCCGCGAGCAGGTCCGCCTGCTGCCGCGCGTGCTTGCCGAAATCCGCCGGCTGCAGGCGCCACTTCACGTCCACCCGGTGCCGCATCACGCCCGTGTTCGAGCAAGGCGCGTCGACCAGCACGGCGTCGAACTGCCCCGCCTGCATGCCCATCAGGCTCGAGGTCCGGCGCAGATCGCCCTCCACCCGCTTCGCCGACACGCCGGCGGGCACGCGCTTCAAGTTCTCCGCCAGCCGCTCATGCCGCGCGCCCGGCACGTCGAGCGCGACCAGCAGGCCCTCGCCCATCTTGTCGGCGAGCGCGAGGCTCTTGCCGCCCGGCGCCGCGCAGGCGTCGATGATGCGCTCGCCGGTCTTGGGCGCGGTCGCGTCGATCGCCAAGCGCGTGCCCGGATCGGCCAGATAGATTTTGCCCGCCGACAAGGCCGCGCCGACCTCGGACCAGTGACCGCTCTTCACCACAAACCACTCCGGCCATCGGGTCGCCTCCAGCCACTCCGGCGTCTCGCCGCCCGCCACGCGCAGGCGCGCATGCACGGGCGCCGGCTTCAAGTTCCACTCCAGGAGCGCGCGGGTTTGCTCCGCGCCGAACTGCCCGAGCCAGCGCTCCACCAGCCAGTCCGGAGTCGAATAAAAATCCCCGAGCGCCGCCGCCGTGGCGATCTTGCCGGGCTCCTTCTGCGCCGCCAGCGCCTCGGCCAGCTTGCGCACCACGGCGTTGACCAGACGCGCCTCGGACTCGCTCGCGAGCTGCTTGGTCTGCGTCACCGCGTGGTGCCCGACCTTGGCCGCGTGGCCTTCCCCGCCGCCCTCGATCAGCTCGTAGCCCGCGAGCAAAAGAATGGCCATGACGCGCGTCCGCGGACGCAGCCGCACCAGCGTCGCGATCACGTTCTCGATGCGTCCGTAGTTGCGGATCGCCCCGTAAAACAAGTGCTGGCAGCGCGCGCGGGCGCCGCCCGAAAGCTGAACCGTGTCGAGCAAGGCGTCGGCGCGCACTTCCTCGTCGAGCCAGCGCACCAGCAAACGGGCCGCGACCGGCCAGGCGTCGGGAGAGGAAACATTGCCGGCGTGGCCGGAGGGGGACTGGGCGTCGTTGCTCATGGAAGGTTCTTCGAAGGTCGTTGTAAGGTGCTAAAAGAGGAACCGACGAAGCTCGCGCCTCCCGCCGCGTAGGCAATCATCAAACCGCGTCCGGCCCGTCTCCGTCCCCGGGATGCGGCACTCCCGCCAATGCCCAAGGCGGGGACCATCATTGACCACCGAAGCCGGAAGGACTTGCCTGCGCGAACCATGAAGAACGCCCTGTTCCCGATCGGCTTGCTGACCCTTGTCTTGTGCGGATGCGGTTCGGGGCAAAAAGAGGAGCTGCAGGGCCGCCCCCTCGTTCTCCAACTCGGCATGAAGATCTCGACCGCCTCCGACACCCGCACGCTCGACGAGATGCAGGCGAAAATCGCCGCCTCCACGCTGGGCCCGAAAGTGAAGGAACACCTCACGAACGCGCTCGACGAACAACGCAAGCTGCTCAACGGGGCCGCGGAAATGCAGATGAACGAACGCATGCAAGGCGCCCAGAAGGTCGTCGCCGAGGTCGAGGCCGCCTCCGCCGGGATCGAGTAGGCCCCGCGCCCGCCCCCGCCCTCAGCCTCGGCCGAGCCACCACGCGCTCAACTTCGCCCAGGCGCGCGCCCGGTGGCTCAAGCGCCCCTTCACTTCGTCGCCGAGCTCGGCGTAGCTTTGTTCGTATCCGTCCGGCACGAACAGCGGGTCGTAGCCAAAACCCGCGCCGCCGCGCGGCTCCTCCAACAGCACGCCCTCGCACTCGCCTTCGAAAACGTGCTCCCGCCCCGCTTTGTCGATGAGCAGGAGCAGGCAATAAAACTTCGCCCCGCGTCGCCCGGCGGGCACGCCGCGCATCACCTCGGCGAGTTTGCGCAGATTCGCCGCCGCGTCGCCCTGCGGACCCGCGAAATACGCGCTCTCCACGCCCGGTCCGCCGCCCAGATGGTCCACGCACACGCCGCTGTCGTCGGCCAGAACGAGGCTCCCTTTCGGCGCCTTCGCCCAAAGCGCACGCGCTTTTTTCCGGGCGTTGCCGACAAACGTCCCCGTGTCCTCTTCGACCTGCGGCATCCCGCCCAGCGCCTTGGCGGAGAGGATCTCGACGCCCAGCCCGTCGCGCGCCGCGAGCGCCCCCATCTCCGCGACCTTGTGCGCGTTGCCCGACGCCAGATAGATCACCACCGGGCTCACCCCGATTCCATGTCCGTTAGCACTTAGCATGTGTCTGTTTAATAGCTGCTCGCTTGCCTCGCCAAGTGCGCCGCTCGCGCTTCGGTGATCCCATATCGCTGTTCAACCGAAAGAGGGTGATCGGTCGGCTCGAGCTCCACCGTAGGTCGCTCGCCTCGTGGGTTGGTGTGAACGTGGGTTTTCAGATTCATCGTCTCCGGATAGGCCGCTATGCTGCTGCTCAACCAACCGAAATACGGAGGTTCGTTCTCCCGCCCGTTGGTGTCCCAAAGATCCATGGTTCGTTGAAAGTTCGTTTCACTCAGCGAAACCCAAACGAGCCATCGGAAAACGCCTCCTCCGATGATGGGAAGGTCGAGGCACCCGCGGATGAATCTGTGGTTCTCGTCAACAACGCAGATGTCGTCGTCGACAAGCACCCGGGACGCGCGCTCGTGATCGGGCACCGTGTTGCAGATGTCGGGCTCGCATGGGCCAAAGCAGTATCCATCTCCATGTTCAGCGTGTTCGTCCGGGTTCATGAATGCAAAAGCAGCATCGAAGCCGACGCTAAGCAGACGCCAAGAATCCTCGTAGCAACTCGTCTTCGCCCAACGGTTCCGAGCTGCGGCGGTCCTCGGAGAAGCTCCATTCCACCCGACCGCCCCAGCCCGTGCCTCCGAGTTTCGGAGCGCGATACCAAAAGCCGTAATCCAACGCCCCCGCCGCCCGCGCGTCGGCCAGCAATTCGGCGCCGCCCTCCACATAGACGCCCGAGATCCGCTCCGCCGCGCAACGTCGCGAAAACTCCCGCCAGCCCGCCGCGCCGCGCGTCGTCTCCTGCGTCCACACGCGCACGCCCGCCGCCTCCAGCCGCGCGCGCGTCGTCGCGTCCGCCGCGAAACTCGCGACCACGATCGTCCGCGCGCGCCAGGCGTCCGCATACACGCGCGGCCACGCCGCCTCCGCGCCCGACGCGGTCGCCAGCGTCGCGTCGAAAACAAACCGCCACCCGCAATCCTCGCGCGCGATCCCGTCGTCCGCCCGCCAGCGCCGCGTCAGCGCCGGATCGTCCGCGCGCACCGTGCCGGCGCCCACCGCGATGGACGGAAACAAGCGCCTCCAGTGATGCACGTTTTCCCGCGCCGCCGCGCCCGTTATCCAGCGATCCGCGCCGACCGGCGGACGCGAATAGCCGTCGCGCGTCGTCGCGATCTTCCCCGCGATCAAGGGACGCCCGCGCGTGATCCAATGGTTGAAAATCAGGTTCAGCTCCGCGCATTCCGCCGCGCGAACGCCGGACACGACCTCGATGCCCGCCGCGCGCAGCACCTCCAGGCCCCGCCCCGCGTGCGCGGGATTCGGATCGGTCGCGCCGACGACCACGCGCGCGATTCCGCCGGCGGCCTTGATCGCGTCGCAGCACGCCCCTGTCCGGCCCGGCGTGGAGCAGGGCTCGAGCGTCACCACCAAAGTAGCGCCGGATCCGGGACGCCTTCCCAGGTTCGCCAACGCCGCCCGCTCCGCGTGCGGTCCGCCGTCCTTCGCATGCCAGCCCTCGGCCACGATCTCTCCGTTCTCCACGATCAAGGCCCCCACCATCGGATTCGGATGGGTCCGGCCCCAGGCCCGCCGCGCCAGCTCCAGCGCCCGCCCCATCAGCTCGTGATCGGTGTTCATACGCCCGGCGTTCTCGCGAGTTCAGTGTTCAATTTTCATTCCTCATTCCGATCCACAAGACGCCCGCTCCGACCAGGATCGCCCCCACGCACAGAACGCGAGTTCCGCTCTTGCTCACAACCCAGGGGCCGGTCGACGCGCTGTTTCGGCTCGCGGCGGCGGCGGTCCATTCGCGCGGCTTCACCAGCCCGACAACCCCGCCCAGTCCGAAGATAAGCCCGATGACGACGGCTGATTTGTTCATGGTAACGCCCGCCGGCTTGGTCCGCGTCCCCGATCAGCCGCGCACGAAGGGGTTCGTCGCGCGCTCCGTCTCCACGTCGGTCGCCTCGCCATGGCCGGGGAAAAGCACCGTCTTCGCCGGGAGCGTGTAGATCTGTTCCCGTATCGATTTTTCAAGGACTGCGAAACTGCCCCCGGGAAAATCGGTCCGCCCCACCCCGCCTTGGAAAATCGCGTCGCCCGAGAAGGCGACGCCCTCGTCCGCGCACCAGAAAAGCACGCTGCCGGGGCAATGCCCGGGAACATGGCGCACCTCCCATTTTCGCCCGAGCGCCTCGATCACCTCGCCCTGTTTCACCCACCGATCCACGGACACGGGCGACAGGCGGATCGTGCCCGGCAAAAACACCTCCATCACCCCGGGCGTCTCCAGCAAAATCTTGTCGTCGATGTGCGCGCTCACCTTGGCGCCGGTTTCGCGCGCCAGCTCCGCCGCGCCCTGCATGTGGTCCCAATGCCCGTGCGTGATCCAGAGCTCGGCCAGCCTGCATCCCTCTCGCTCCAAGACCTCTTTCACGAGAGGCCACACCGCGTCGGGCGCATCCACCAGCAGGGCTTCGCCGCGCGAAGCATCGGTTACCAGGTAGGCGTTGGTCTCGATGGGACCGGCGGGAAGAACGTGAACTTTGAGCGACATGAAAGGTTTTGAGAACACCCCAAAGTCGCGCGCCCGCAAGCCCGGGCGGAATGGTCCGTGCGACGCGTCGACCCGCCGCTTGCCGCCGCCCTCCCCCTGCGGGCTCTCCTCGCGATCACCCCGCCAAAGCCGTTT
>CBINJQ010000238.1:0-7114 GCA_966251015.1 uncultured Akkermansia sp.
GCCATTCGACTCAACATCTTGCGCGATACTCCGCCACCCGTCTGCCGTTTCTAGGTTCAAACGGCCACAACGTGATTTGAAACGCTCCGGCCGGACTCGGACGGCGGGAACGGCGGTCCCGCCGCGTTTGGATCACGCCAGGGCGGGGGTCTTGGCGGCGAGGCCGAGCCGGGCGCGGACGCGGGCGAGCATTTGCGCGGGCGAGAGACCGTGGGCCGCCCGCAGCTCCGCGACGGAGGATGCGTGGCCGACGAAGGTATCCGGCCAGCCGATACGCTCGACCGGCGTCGACACGCCGGCCTCGGCGAGGGTTTCGAGCACGCCGGTGCCGAAGCCTCCGGTGGCGACCGCGTCCTCGAGCGTGACGATCAGCCGCGCGTCGGCGGCCTGCGCGATCAGCAGGTCGCGGTCGAGTGGTTTGGCGAAGCGGGCGTTGACCACGCCGACCGAGACGCCGTCTTCGGCGGCGAGTTTGTCCGCGAGGGCGATCGCGTCGGCGACCATGGGACCGAGGGCCCAGAGTTGCACGTCGACTCCGGCGCGGACGACCTCGGCGCGGCCGATCGGCAGCGTGGCGGGGCCGGCCAAGGCGGCGGGCGCGGGCGTGCCGGTGGCGGCGCCGCGCGGGTAGCGGATGAAGGCGGGGCCGTCGTGGGCGACGGCGGTGCGGAGCATGGCGGCGAGCTCGTGCTCGTCCTTGGGAGCCATGACGACGGCGCGCGGCACGCAGCGGAGATACGCGACGTCGAACAGGCCGTGGTGCGTGGGGCCGTCGTTGGCCGAGAGCCCGGCGCGGTCCATGCAGAAGGTCACGGGAAGGTTCTGGAGCGCGACGTCGTGGATGATGTTGTCGTAGGCGCGCTGGAGGAAGGTGGAGTAGATCGCGACGACGGGGCGGATGCCCTGGGTGGCGAGGCCGGCGGCGAAGAGGACGGCGTGCTCCTCGGCGATGCCGACGTCGAAGAACTGGCGGGGCAGGGCGGCCGAGAGATGGTTGAGGCCGGTGCCCGAGGGCATGGCGCCGGTGATGCCGACAATCTTGGGATTGGCGGTGGCGAGGCGGACGAGTTCGTGGCCGAAGACGTCCTGGTAGTTGGGCGGAGTGCCGGGGGCGCCGCCCTTGGCCTCGCCGGTGACGGGATCGAAGGCGCCGAGGCCGTGGAACTTCTCCGGGTGGGCGCGGGCGGCGTCGAGGCCGCGGCCTTTCTCGGTGATGACGTGGACGATGATCGGCGTGTCGGTGTCGCGCGCGAATTCGAGATTCTTGACGAGTTCGTCGAGGTTGTGGCCGTCGATCGGGCCGATGTAGCGGAGCCCGAATTTCTCGAAGAGGGAGGACTCGACGAAGAAGTCCTTCGTCTCGCGTTTCCACTTCACCCAGAGACGGTGCATGTCGTCGCCGCCGGGGAGGCCCCGGAAGAATTTTTCGAGGTCGTGATGCACCTTGTTGTAGGTGCGGTTGGTGGAGAGCTTGTTGAGGTATTTGGCGATGGCGCCGACGTTGCGCGCGATGGACCACTCGTTGTCGTTGAGGATGACGATCAGGCGCTTGGTGGAGGTGACGACGTTGTTGAGCGCCTCGAGGGTGATGCCGCAGGTGAAGGCGGCGTCGCCGCACAGCGCGACGACGTGGTCGTCCGTGCCGGAGAGGTCGCGGGCGACGGCCATGCCGAGGGCGGCGGAGAGGGCGGTGCCGGCGTGGCCGGCGCCGAAGGCGTCGTGCGGACTCTCGTCGCGGGTGAGGAAACCGGAGGCGCCGCCGGTCTGGCGGACTTTCTGAAATGCGGCGAGCCGGCCGGTGAGGAGCTTGTGGACGTAGCCCTGGTGCGCGACGTCGAAGACGAATTTGTCCTTCGGCGTGGAGAACACCCGATGGAGCGCGATGCTGAGCTCGACGACGCCGAGATTGGGGCCGACGTGGCCGCCGTTGCGGGCCGTGACGCGGATGAGCTCCTCGCGGATCTCGGCGGCGAGCTGCGGGAGCTGCGTGGCGGAGAGCCCCTTCACGTCGACGGGCGAGTGAACGTGGTCGAGAAGACGCGGGACGGGGGCGATGGCGGAGTGGACGGCGGAATCAGGCACGGAAGGAAGCGGAGAGTCGTTGAGCGGAGCGACTGGACGAGAGAGGACAGCGCGTGGGGACGCGAAGTGGCGAGCAGGGAAAATCAGGCCGGGCCGAGATCGGATCGGTCGCCGGCCGGGAAGGGAACGGCCGCGAGGGAACCGTCTTTCTGGCGCCTGAGCTGCTCGATCTTGAGCTCGGCGGCTTTGAGGCGCTGCTCGCATTGGGCGAGGAGGCGGCTGCCCTCCTCGTATTTGGCAAGGAGTTCGGCGAGCGGCACGTCGCCGGCCTCCATGGCCTCGACGATGGCTTCGAGGCGGTGCATCGCGTCCTCGAAGGAGGGTTCGGGTGCGGCGGCGGCGGCGTTGGATTTGGAGCCCACGGTGAAAACGGGGGAAAGTTGGACCCGGGCGCCCGCTTTTCAATCTCCGGTTTGGGTTCCATCGCGCGCGGCGGCGGCGGCGGGGCGATCGGCGGTGGATTCAATGAGCGGGGGCCGAAGACAAGCCCGCGCGCGGCAGTCGCTTATGCCCGCATGTCGCAACGCCGTCGGGCGTTCTCGTCGCGCGCGTGGGCGTGGGCGTTGATCGCCGGACCGCGGGCGGAGGGACCGGCCGTCCACCCAAATCAGATCCGGTCGTTCAGCCGGCGGCGGCGACGGGCGCGGGAACGACGATCGCCATGAGGGCGTCGCGGAGGTGGGCGAGGCGATCGGTGTCGGACGACTGCTCGGGCCGGGCGTTTTCGATGTAGAAGCTGTCGATGGCGACGTCGCGTTCGGTGCCGATGCGGGCGAAGGTGATGTCGAAGCCGTGTTCGCTGATCTCACGGGCGAGGCGGAAGAGCAGACCGATTTCGTCGCGCGCCTGCACCTCGACGATGGTGCGCTGCATGGAGAGCTCGTGGTAGACGTCGACCATGGGCGGAAAACTGGCGTGCGCGGCGACGGCTTTGTCCAAGCCGAAGCGGGAGCTGCGGACCTTTTTGGCCTGCGCCACGATGTCGGGGTAGAGGTCCTTGTTGGCGACGAGCGCCTCCTCGACGGTTTTGGCGAAGATCTCCTGGGCTTTCGACGACTGCACGACGCCGCGGCCGGGCTCGACGACGTAGAAGGTGTCGATGGCGATGTGATCGTTGCGCGATATGACCTTGGACGAAAGGATCGAGAGGCCGGCCACGGAGAAGGCGCCCGCGAGCTTGTAGAAGAGGCCGGCGCGGTCCCAGGTGACGATATGGACGACGGTGAGGGAGCGGTTGAGATCGTCGTGCCACTCGATCACGGGCTTGAGGGTGCCGACGGCGTCGGCCTGGGAGATCGAGGTGAGAAGCTTGTTCACCATCCGGATGTGGAGGGCGATTTCGTCCGCGTCGGTGTGGATGAAATAACGCTCGGGCAGGAGGTGAAAATGAGCGGTGATCTCGTCGGCGCTGATGCCGGGGATCTTCTTGGCGACGAGGTCCTGGTGGGTGGACTGCATGCGGGCGGTATTGAGATCGGCGATACGGACGGCGCCGTGGGTCAGGTGGTCGAGCGTGGCGCGGTAAAGGGTGCCGTGGAGCGTGTCCTTGTAGCTGTTCCAGAGCCCGGCGGCCGTGCCCCGGGCGTCGCAGAACGTGTGAACGTAGAGGTAGCGGAGCTTGTCCGGGTCGGGGACGAGTTCGGCGAAGGCGCTGGCGGAAGCGGGGTCATCGACGTCCCGCTTTTGCCAAAAGCGTGCCATGATGAGATGGTTTTTGATGATAAAAGTGACAATCTCCTGCTCCGCCGCGCCGACCTCCATGCGGGCGAGGAGCGGGAGGGCGATGTCCACGCCGAACTCGGCATGGCCTTTGATGCCCCGCGCCTTGCCGATGTCGTGAAGCAGCAAGATGAGATAAAGCAGCGTGGGATTCGCCGTCTCGTGCAGGATGTTGCGGTATTTCTGGGCGACGGGATCGTCGCCGGAAAACACGAGGTCCAGCTCGCGGATCGCGTTGAGCGTGTGGATGTCCGCCGTGTAGCGGTGGTAGAACTCGTGCTGGACGAGGCACGTGAGCCCTTGGAACTCGGGGATGAATCGCGCGAGCACGCCCAGCTCGTGCATCAAGGCGAGCGTGGGGTGGACGGCGCCGGCCTCGCTGAGGATGGCCTTGAAGCTGACGTTGGCGTCGCGGTTTTCGGTGACTCTCCGGGTGATGAGGGGGAGGGATTCCCGGATGAGCGTTTGGAGGCTGAACTCCGGCTGCGCGCCGAGCGACTGGCAGTGACGAAAAACGCGCACCAAACGCGAGGGGTCCTCGCGGAACACGTGGGCGTTTTCGGCCATGAGTTCGCTGCCGCGGAGGACGAAGCCGTCGAGACGCTTTGTTCGCACGTGGCGGTGGGCGCGGACGATGTCGAGGAAGGAAAACTTTTTGTCGGAGGCGGCCTCCAGGGTCAGAGCGAGGCGGTTTTCGACCAGCTTGGACGTGCGGTAGATGGTCTGCGCGGCCCGGTAGTAGTCGTGCATGAACTGCTCCACGCGGCCGAGCGGGTCGTGGTTGGTGTAGCCGATGCCGAGCGCGATGCGCGGCTGGGCCTCGAGGTCGAGCAGGTCGGTGGGACGCTTGCTCTGGAAGTGAAGCTCGTTGCGGACGCGGAGCAGAAAGTCGTAGCCCCGCATAAAATCGCGCAGCTCGTTGCGCTTCAGGTAGCCCTGGGCGACGAGCTCGTCCATGGAGCCGATGCCGAGTTTCACCCGCGCCATCCAGAGGGTGTTTTGGTAATCCCGCAGGCCGCCGACGCCGTTCTTTATATCCGGCTCCTGGAGAAACACCGAATCGCCGTATTTGGCGCGACGCGTCGCCTGATCCTCGAGGCGGGCCCGGATATAGCCCTTCGCGTCCTCCTGGGTGTAGTAGCTGCGGTAGGCGGCGGCGAAGCCGTCGAAGAGCGGCTGCGTGCCCGAGACGAGGCGCGCCTCGAGCAGGGCGGTCTTGGTCTGGATGTCCTTCTTCGCCTCGGCGAAGACCTCGTCGATGGTCCGGGTGGAGTGGCCGACCTTCAGACCGCAGTCCCAAAGCACGTAGAGCACCTCGTCGATCAAGTGTTGCTGGAGCGGCTGGATGAGCCCGTGGCGGATCTTGGCCGGGAAAAGAAACATGATGTCGATGTCGCTCAGCGGGCTGAGCTCGCCGCGCCCGTAGCCGCCGAGCGCCAGCAGCGCGCAGCCCGCCGGCAGCTTGCCCTGCGCCCGCTCGAAACCGGCCAGAGCGTGCTCGAAAAGATGCGACAACATCACGTCCACCATCGCCGCCCGCGCCTGCGCCACGGACTGGCCCGATTCGCCGCCGTCATGACGCATGCGGATCATCGCGCTTTCGAGACGGAGAAAGGTCTTGCAGGCGGCGAGACGCTCGGCCCGCGGCGCATCCGGCGCGAAGTCGAGACGTTCGCGGGCGTGTTTCTGAATGCGGCCGATGAAGGGAGCGGTGCTGGACATGCGCGGAGCGGAGAGCGGTGGAGCGGCGAAAACCCATGACCGTGGGCGGAAAGCCCGCCCCGCGCAAAGCGCGAAACAAACGCCCCCCGTCCGCAACCCCCACCCGCAGCCCCCCACCCTCCTCCGTCATCCTTCATCCCTCCGCCCTCACCCTTCATCCCTCCGCCTTCCTCCTTCATCCTTCCGCCTCCGCCTCCCTGCTTGCTTCGTCCGCCCGCGCCCGGTTGCTTCGACGGTTTCCGAAAAAATTTCCCGCCATGCCCGAGATCTCCAAGAGCTACGAACCCCGCGATGTTGAGTCCAAGTGGTATGCCGCCTGGCAGGAGGCGAAGTGTTTCGCCGCCCCCACGCCGGCCCCCGGGCAGGAGCACTACACCATCGTCATCCCGCCGCCCAACGTCACCGGCATCCTGCACATGGGCCACGTGCTCAACAACACCCTGCAGGACGCGCTCATCCGCCGCGCCCGCCTCGAAGGCAAGGCCGCCTGCTGGATCCCCGGCACCGACCACGCCGGCATCGCCACGCAGACCATGGTCGAGAAGCACCTCAAGAAGACCGAGGGCAAGGGCCGCCGCGATCTCGGCCGCGAGGAGTTCCTGAAGCGCGTCTGGGCCTGGCGCGGCGAGAAGGGCGACCACATCCTCAAGCAGCTCCGCGAGCTCGGCTGCTCCTGCGACTGGGACCGCACCCACTTCACGATGGACCCCGGCTACTCGCGCGCCGTGCTCACTTCGTTCATCAAGCTCTTCGAGCAGGGCCACATCTACCGCGGCAAGCGCATGGTCAACTGGTGTCCCGTCTCGCTCACCGCGCTCTCCGACGAGGAGGTCGAGATGAAGCCGACCAAGGGTTTCATTTACCGTCTCCGCTACGAGCTCGTCGAGCCCTCCACCACCCAGGACGCCGAGGGCAACACGATCCCGCTCACGCACCTCACGCTTGAGACGACGCGCCCCGAGACGATCGCGGCCGACGTCGCCGTCGCCGTCCACCCGGACGACCCGCGCTACACCCACCTCGTCGGCAAGAAGGTCTGGCGCCCGCTCGGCGAGCGCGTGCAGATCCCGATCATCGCCGACAAGGCCGTCGATCCCGCCTTCGCCGCCGGCGCGCTCAAGGTCACGCCCGCGCACGACAAGGTCGACTTCGAGATCGGCCAGCGCCACGGCCTGCCCGTCATCGATTCCATCAACGCCGACGGCGCGATGAACGAGTTCGCCGGCCCCGAGCTCGCCGGCATGGAGCGCTTCGCCGCCCGCAAAAAAGCCGCCGAAATCCTCCAGGAGCGCGGCGCCCTCATCGAGGCCAAGCCCTACGAAAACAACGTCGGCTACTCGCAGCGCGCCGGCGTGCCCATCGAGCCGCGCCTCACCCAGCAGTGGTGGCTCCGCTACCCCCGCGTCGAGGAGGCCAAGGCCGTCGTCCGCGACGGCCTCATCCAGATGCACCCCGAGCGCTGGTCGAAGGTTTACCTCAACTGGCTCGAAAACATCCAGGACTGGTGCATCAGCCGTCAGCTTTGGTGGGGCCACCGCATCCAGGTCTGGTATGCCAAGGGCGTCGACCGCGAGAAGCTCACCGAGGCCGA
>CBINJQ010000239.1:0-7066 GCA_966251015.1 uncultured Akkermansia sp.
GCGGTTTCGTGGCGGGCGCTGGCGATGTCGAGCCAGGGGTTGAACCAGCCGATTTCGTCAAGCGGGACGGTGACGGCATGGGCGATGGATTCGGGCGCGGAGGCGAGCGCCTCGGTGAGGACGGCCTGGCCGGCGTTCTGGCCGATGCGAAGCAGCTTCATCGCGGCCGAGAGCGTGGCGGAAAGCGTCGAGTAGCAGATGCCGGCGAGAACGGCGTCGCGCGGAGCGCCCAGGACGCGCCCTTCGAGCGAGGCGGACACGGCGGCGGAGAACGGCCAGGCGCCGGCGGAGGCCCGGGCGAGGTAATCGGCGCCGAGCGGATTCGCGTGGAGCCGCGCCGCGAGTTCGGCGCGCTGGCGTCCGATGTTCTCGGTCGCGGCGCGCAGCTCGCGCGGACTCTTGAGCGCGTGCGACAGCACGCACAGCTCGACGACACGCGGCCAATCCGGCGCCGCCGGATCGAGCGCGGCGTAGGCGTGGGCGGCGATCGGCAGCTCGGCTTGCCGAAGCGCGGGCAAAACGGAGAGACGGAAAAAATCCGCGAGCGTGGCGCGGTCGCGGACGACGCCGAGCTCGACGAGCCCCTCGAGCCCGAAGGAGTGCGCGTAGCCTCCGGTCGGGTAAAAGGAGTCGCCGGCCTGAAGCAATCCGACGAGCCACCGGGGCATGGAGGATCCGGTCATCGAAGTTTCAGCCGTAAAAGCTCCCGAAGCGCGAAGATCGCGACACGTCTTTTCCATGTGCTCGCCGTTTTCTTTGCGGCTACTCGGCCGGATGTTTGTGGCCCGGGCCGAGCTCATCGACGAAGGGCGTGCCGACGCCGCGCTTGAAACGGCCGGGGCGAAAGACGGCGGTGGTCGGCGTGTAGGGAATCTGGATACGTTCAAACAGACGCCGCGCGGCGGGCTCGTCGGGCGCGAGCAGCCGCGTCGCCTCCGAGCTGAAATCGAGATGCAGGTTACCCACCGCCCAGCCGATGCCCGCCGTAGCCGAGGCGGGAAGGCCGGCGAGCGGTATCTCCAAAACCGGCTCGGGCTCCTGCACGATCACGTAGCGCGCGGCGGCGGTCTGATAAACCGTGTCGCCCGGCTGGAGCGGCTTCTCGAGCCGGAAGCCAAACTCCACGCCATCGGCGGCCGCTCCGCGCCAGAGACGCTTGGCGAGCACGCGCCTGTCCACCCGCAGTTCCACGAGGGACAGCGTCGGATCGGGCTCGGAAACCGAACTGGAAATCAAAAGCAGCATGGGGCGGGCCCGGCGAAGCAAGGCGCGGACCAAACCCCCGCGCCGCATGAAAATTATTCAACATTCTGTCGCCGCCCGCCGCTTCGGGACGCCAGAATCGGGCGCGTAAGGGCGATCCGGATGCGCGGATATCCCTCTCGCCATTTGAAACTTTTTTCGCCACCGACTGCCTGCCCCCGGAGGAGCCCTTTTCGGGTCCCTCCCGCCCTCGTTTGATCCCCACCCCGCCATGAGCGAAATCACCGTTTTGCTTCAGTCTTTGGACCAGGGTGATCCGCGCGCGTCCGAACAACTGTTGCCCCTGGTTTACGACGAGTTGCGCATGCTCGCCTCCGCCCGGATGCGCCGCGACTCGGCCGGCCACACGCTTCAACCCACCGCCCTCGTCCACGAGGCGTGGCTGCGCCTGGTCAGCCAGGGCGATCGCAACTGGAACAACCGCACCCACTTTTTCCGCGCGGCCGCCCAGGCGATGCGGCACATCCTGGTCGATATCTCGCGCAAGAAAGCCAGCCTCAAGCGGGGCAACCGGGCCGAGCGCGTGGACATCGACATGTTTCCCGTCGCGGAAAGCACCGCGGACGACCGCATCCTCCTCGTCAACGAAGCCCTCGCCCGCCTCGAGATCGAGGACCCCGAAAGCGCCCGCCTCGTGACGCTCAAGTTCTTCGGGGGCTTCACCAACCAGGAAACCGCCGAGATTCTTGGGCTGGGCGAGCGAACCGTGGAGCGCCAATGGGCCTACGCGAAAGCGTCGCTTTACCAGATCATCGAGGAGGCCCGGGCGCCGGGCCCCGGACCCGCGCCCCGGCCGCCCGCGTCGCCCGCCGGCTCCGATTCCAACGCGGCCTGAGCGAGGTCCCGCCGTGTTCCGATGAACGAGGCCCGCAGACGGGAAAAAGTGCTCTTCGAGGCCGCCTTGGCCCAGACCGACGCCGCCGCGCGCCAGGCCTTTCTCGTGCAGGCCTGCGGCGACGACGACGCCCTCCTCCGACGGCTGGAGAAGCTGCTCGCCGTCCAGGATCGCGCGGAGGCCTTCCTCGTCCCGCCGCCCCCGCCGTCGTTGGCCGCGAGCGAAAGCGGAACCGCCTCCGAATCGCCGTCCGCGGGGGAATCCCAAACCCGCATCGGCCCCTACCGGATACTTCGCCGCCTCGGCGCCGGCGGCTGCGGGGTCGTCTACCTCGCCGAGCAACACGAGCCCGTGCGACGCCAGGTCGCGTTGAAGATCATCCGCCTCGGCATGGACACCGAGAACGTCATCGCCCGCTTCGAGCTCGAGCGCCAGGCGCTCGCGATGATGGACCACCCCAACATCGCCCGCGTGCTCGACGCCGGCGCCACCGACACCGGTCGCCCCTACTTCGTCATGGAGCTCGTGCGCGGCATCAAGATCACCGACTACTGCGCGCAAAACCGGCTGACCACGGAGCAACGTCTCCAGCTTTTCATTCGCGTGTGCCACGCGGTGCAGCACGCCCACCAGAAGGGCATCATCCATCGCGACCTCAAGCCCTCCAACATCCTCGTCGCCTCGCAAGAGGACGGCGTCCCCGTCCCCAAGATCATCGACTTCGGCATCGCCAAGGCGATCGAGAGCCAGCTCGGCGACGACACCGGCCTCACGCCGAACATCCAGCTCGTCGGCACCCCCGCCTACATGAGCCCCGAGCAGGCCATCCTCGGCAACCCCGACCTCGACACCCGCAGCGACATCTACAGCCTCGGCGCCCTTCTCCACGAGTTGCTCACCGGCCGTCCGCCCTTCGAAACGCAGCAGCTCCTCCGGGCCGGTGTCGGCGAGATGCACCGCATCATCCGCGAACGCGAGGTGCCCCGCCCCTCCGCCACGCTCGCCGCCCTGCCTCCCGACCAGCTCCGCGAAATCGCGGCCCGGCATCGCGTCGAAGGCCCGCGCCTCCTCGCCGCCGTGCGCGGCGACCTCGACTGGATCGTCACGACCACGCTCGAAAAGGACCGCCGCCGCCGCTACGACACCGCCAACGGGCTCGCGATGGACATCCGTCGTTTCCTCAACCACGAGCTCGTCTCCGCCCGTCCGCCCAGCCGCGTCTACCGCCTCCAAAAACTGGTGCGCCGCAACCGCGCCGTCTTCGTCTCCGGCACGCTCGTCCTTCTCGCCCTCCTCGCCGGACTCGGCGCCTCGACCTGGATGTTTCTGCGCGAACGCGATGCCCGCCGCGAGCAAGCCCGCCTCCGCGAGGTGGCCGAACGGGCCCGCGCCAACGAGGCCGCGCTGCGCCGCCTCGCCGAATCGCGCGAGACCATCTCCCACGCCGCCGTCCTGATCAGCCACTCGGAGCTCGCCGAGGCCGACACGCTCATGGCGGCCATTCCGCCCGACCTGCTCCAGCCCTCGCTGGAGTGCGCCAACGTCCTGCGCTCCCTCGGCGAATGGCACGCCCTCGCCAACCGCTGGGACGCCGCCTCCGCGCGCCACGAGGCCCTCGCCGCGGTGATCACCCGCGCCGACGCCTCCGACAGCGACGACGTTTCGCGCAGCCTCCTCCCCGCCTCCTCCGCCGTCCGCGAAAACGGCCGCGCCGAGGACTACGAACGCTTCCGACAGGCCGCCATCACCCGCTTCGCCGACACGACCAACCCCATCCCCGCCGAGCAGGTCATCAAGGCCAGCCTCCTCGGCCCGGCCGACAACGACACGCTCGCCCGGCTCGCCCCGCTCGCCGCCCTCGTCGCCGACACCGTCGAGGGCAACGACCCGCAAGCCAGCCGCGATCCCTACATGGATGCGTGGCGCTGCTTCGCGCTCTCCCTCTTCGAGCATCGCGGCGGCAACTACGAGCGCTCCCTCGCGTGGGCCGGGCAATGTCTCGCCTACCGCAACTCCAACGCGCCGCGCCGCATCTCCATCAACCTCCTCCTCGCCATGGCCTGCCATCACCTCGGCCGCGAAGAGGAGGCCCGCGTCGAACTCGCCTACAACCGACGCCTCGTCGAGGAACGCTTCCGCACCCCGCTCGTCGCCGGCAACCCCGCCCAGGGGTTCTGGTTCGACTGGATCAACGCCCGCATCCTCCTGCGCGAGGCGACCGCGTTGATTGATCCGTAGTCCGCGACGCCGGCGCCCGATCCATCCGCCCGCGCCTCGCGCCCGACCGCGTTCGTTCCGACCGTCGCGCCACGCGTTTGGCGGATTGCGCGCGGCGTTTGCGTTCATCCGACGCACGCCCGCCGCCTTTGCGCGCCGGGCCGTGCCCCCACCCCGAAAACACATGCCCCACCCCGCCCCCAGCGTCCGCCACTCCGGCGGCCCGCGACGCCTCGCGTTCGCGTTTCTCGCCCTCGTCTGCCTCCAGTTGTTCACCGCCTCGCTCCACGCCCTCCAAGGCCAGTGGGGCGTCCACGATCCCTCGCGCATGGTCAAACGCAACGGCGTCTACCACGTCTGGGGCACCGGCGACCAGATCCACCACATGACCTCGACCGACATGGTCCGCTGGTCCTTCGCCGGCACCGTGTTCGCCGCCGGCACCTGGCCGTCGTGGATAAGCAACTACATCGGCCCGGAGTTCAAGGGCTTCTTCTGGGCGCCCGACTGCGTGTATGTCGGCGGCAAATACTTCCTCTACTACGCCGCCTCCACCTGGGGCTCCAAGCACTCCGCCATCGGCGTGGCGACGAGCACCGACCTCGTCAACTGGACCGACCAGGGCATGGTCATCTCCTCGACGCACAACAGCGATTTCAACGCCATCGACCCCGCGCCGCTTCTCGATTCCGCCGGCCGTCTCTGGCTCGTCTACGGATCGTTCAACTCCGGCATCAAGATCCTTCAGTGCAACACCGGCACCGGAAAGCCGCTCAACTCCACCCGCACCGGCATCGCCAGCCCCGGCGGCTCCTCGTGGCAGGACGGCGAGAACGCCACCGTGATCCAGAACGGCGGCTACTACTACCTGTTCTACAACCGCGGCGGCTGCTGCAGCGGCACGAGCAGCACCTACTACGTCATCATGGGGCGCGCCACCAGCCCCACCGGCCCCTACTACGACAAGAACGGCAAGGCCATGACCACCGCCAACAGCGGCACCACCGTGCTCAGCTCTTCCGGCCGCTACATCGGCCCCGGTTCCATCGGCTTCTTCAGCGAAGGCGGCGTCAACTTCGCCAGCTACCACTTCTACGACGGCTGGAACAACGGCGTGCCGCTTCTCGCCGTCGCCCGCCTCACCTGGAGCAACAACTGGCCCGTCATCTCGCAGGACTGGATCGCCAACGGCACCTACAAGGTCGCCAACCCCGCCCTCGGCAAAGTCTGGGATTCCTGGGGCTGCACCGGCGCGTCCGGCTCCCCCGTCGCCATCGGCGACTACTGGGGCGGCAACTGCCAGAAGTGGGTCTTCACCAGCGTCGGCAACGGCTATTACAAGATCACCTCCGCGCAGGGCGGCCTCGCCCTCGAGGTCGCCGGTTGCACGCCCGACAACGGCGGCGACCTCAACCTCTACAACTACTGGGGCGGCAACTGCCAGCAATGGAAGGCCGAGCGCTGCGCCGACGGCACCTTCGTCTTCTCCTCCGCCAACGGGAACCGCGTCATCGACATCCCCGGCGGCCAGACCGCCTCCGGCACCCAGCTCAACATCTGGGACTGCCTCGGTTTGCCCAACCAGAAGTGGTCCGTCTCCGCGCCCTGAGCGGTGGTCCGGAGCCGATTCGTCCCGCGCTCCGCGACTTTCTCGCCGCCCCGCCGACCTCCGTCGGCGGGGCGTTTTCGTTCGGGGGTTCGCGCACGCCCGGAACCCGCGTCGACGGGCCCCGGCGGACGTTTCGCGAGATTTTTCAAAAAAGTCCGAAAGCGAGGCGGGTTTTTTCCGCCGAATCCGTTCATCCGGCGGCGAGTAGTCCCAGGCGAAACCGCCACCAGTAACAAACTAAACACCCCCACCCATGCCCAAACTCAACTACCTCAAGCTCGCGGCCATCGGAGCGGCCGCCATCCCCTCGGCCTTCGCGGCCCTGAGCGTCACCAACGGCGACTTCGAAACCGGCGGCGGCGACAACATCAACAACGTCGCCGGCTGGTTCGACAAGACCACCGGAGCCGGCTTCTGGGAGGGAGCCTGGCAGACCAACGCCGGCTTCATCACCCCCAACGGCACCAACGTCGTCGTCTTCTCCTCCTTCCAATCGGACGACTTCGGCATGCCGTCCGCCGACGCCAACGACGGCTCCTATATCTACCAGGCCATCGGCACCGCCGACGGCGCCACCGCGCTCGACGTCTCCTTCGACTGGGGCGCGCCCAACGACGACCCGGGCGGCCGCCTCCTCGGCATCACCGTCGGCGTCTACGCCTTCGACGGCGTCGGCTCCTTCTCCGCCGGCGATGATGTCGACGTGCGCGGCGGCTCCGGAATCACCTTCCTCGACTCCGTGAGCTTCACCACCACCTCCACCGGCGTGGACGGAATGATCGGCAGCGTCTCCAGCACCCTCGATCTCTCGGGCGCCGGCTCCCAGCAGCTCTTCCTGCGCATCAACGGCTACACCGCCGGAGGCACCGAATCCTGGCCCGTGGTCGACAACGTCGCGATCTCCGCCGTCCCGGAGCCCGGCTCCTTCGCCGCCCTCGCCGGTGTCGGCGCGCTCGCGGCGGTGGCCATGCGCCGCCGTCGCTCCGCCTGAGCCCGCAACCATGCAGTCGAAAGCGGAGCAGCGAGCCGAGATGGCGAGTGCATTTCAGAGGCGGGCGACCGAGGAATACCCGGAGGGTATTTCGCCGGGAGCGCGCCACTGAAAGGCGCCGCCAGATCACCTCGATGCGACCTGCTCGACT
>CBINJQ010000240.1:0-7047 GCA_966251015.1 uncultured Akkermansia sp.
TTAGCGGTTTCGTTGGGGACAGCAGCCGAAGCTACGCGAAAGGGATGTGTGGTGTCGTTAGGAAGTGAATACGGGCGAGCGTTGTTTTACGGGTTTGGCGGCTGCCCGGGGCCGCACGAGAACGGGGACTACGCAATCTCCGAAGCAGGGCGCGCCCTTCCACCATGGGTTCCGGCTCCGGTCAGCCGCGACGCTCACAGCAGCGGCGCGAAGGGGCGGAGGGCGGCCTCGACGGCTTTCTCGAAGCGCGGGCGCCGGGCGAAGTTCTCGGGCGTTATCTCGGTGCTGGCGGCGAAATCCTTCTCCAGACGTTCGGCGAACTCGGCGGCCGCGTCGGGATTGCGGGTGAAGACGCTGAGCTCGAAGTTCACCCGCAACGAGCGGTTGTCGAGGTTGGCGGAACCCACGAGGAGCCAGTCCTCGTCGACGACGGCCGCCTTGGTGTGGTTCAACGCGAGCGAGTATTCGAAAATCCTTACGCCGGAGGCCATCAGCTCGTCGTAGAACGAGCGTCCGATGCGCAGCAGGCCTGGATGGTCGGTTTTCTCCGTGATGAGCAGACGCACGTCCACCCCGCGCGCGGCGCAGAGCTGGAGCGCGATCATGGTGACGCCGTTGGGGACGAAGTAGCCGGTGGTGATCCAGGCCCGGCTGGTGGCGTGGTTGAGGATGGCGACGATCGAGCTTTGCATCGGCGCGGAGGGATCGTCGGGCCCGCCGGCGACGACCAGGGTGGGGAAGCGTCCGGGGCCGCGCACCTCGGGATAGTAGCAGGGTTCCACGACCTTGCGCCCGGTGGCGAAGAACCAGTCGTCGGCGAAGCTTTCCTGAAGCGCGCAGGCGACGGGGCCGACGAGCTCGGCCTGCATGTCTCGCCACGCCCCGACGTCGGGGTTGAGGCCCTGGTATTCTCGACCGACGTTCATGCCTCCGACGAAGGCGATGGAGCCGTCTATGATTTGGACTTTTCGATGGTTGCGGAGGTTGAAAAGGAAGCGGCGACGCAGCGGGCTGATGGTCTGGAACCAGGAGAACTCCCCACCGGCGGCGACCAGTTCGCGGAAGTGCGACGAGGCGAGGAGCACGGAGCCCAATTCGTCGAGGAGCACCCGGACGGTCACTCCGCGACGCGCGGCGGCGACGAGGGCGTCGCGCAGGATCCGTCCGGGGTCGTCGTCGCGCCAGATGAAGAACTGGATGTGAACGTGGTTTCGGGCGGCGTCGATGCGCTCGCGAAGGGCGCCGTAGAAATCGTCGGCGGTGTGCAGAAGGCGAAACGAGTCCACGCCGGTGGGCGGGATACCCGTTAGACGGGCCAGCACGCGGGCGAGGCCGGCGTCCTCGGGCGGCACGCCATCCAACGCTTTTTCGCGCCGGTTCTGGCGCCGGTCGCGGCGGAAGGACGCGAAACCCGCGCGCCGGCGAACGCGTTTTCGCCGAAGGCGGTCGGCGCCGATAGCCCAGTAGAGCAGCACGCCGAGGTAGGGTAGAAACAAGATGCCCCAGAACCAGGCGAGCGTGGAAGCGGGGTTCTTTCGGAGGGAGACGAGGTGGACGATGGCGACGAGCGCGAGGACGTAGCCGAGGATGGTGAAAAAGGTGAGCGATTGCATGGGGAGGCGGGCGGCCGCGGAGCGGGACCAAAAAAAAGGGCCCTCGGACGAGGGCCCCGAAGGGCGAGGCGCACGGGACGGCGGCGCCGCCGCCATCCGTTCTCGAGGCTAGTCCAGCACCTTGTGCAGCGACTCCGCACGCTCGAGGTGGGCTTTCACCTTGGGCAGGAGCTTCTGCGCGGCCGCGGCGATCTCCGGGTCCTTCGAGTCGACCCCGTTTTCCAGCACGTCGACGGTGTCCTCGTGGGCGTCGATCATGGCCTTCACGTAGGCCTTGTCGTAGTCGCGGCCGCTCTTGTCGGCCCAGTCCTTCTCGATTTCGCGGGCCGCGCGGGTGCTCGTCGGCTCAAGCCGCGCTCCTTTGCGGGTGGCGAGCGAGCCGAGCTCCTGGCCGGCCTGCTGGTGCTCGCGGACCATCTCCTCTGCGAAGGAGCGCACCTGCGGGTTGCTGGCGCGTTGCGCGGCCTGGCGGGAGAGGGCGACCTCCCGCTCGTTCAGGCGCGTGATCTTTTCGAAGAAGCGCTGGTCTCCGCCCTTGAGCGCCGAGCCGGTCCCGGGGCCGGCCAGCGTATCCATGGTGTTCATACCGGAGGTGTCGCGCGTCTCCCTCGCCACCCCGGGGGAATAGGAGCCGCCGGCGCCGCCGGTGTTTTCGGCGGGGGGATTCTGATATTGTCCGCTCGTGCCGGCTCCGGCGGCGCCGGTGTTGCCGGAGCCCGCGCCCGGGTCGGACGGGATGACGCGGTTTTCGGCCGCTACGGCGAGAGTGGTTCCGGTCAGCAAGACCAAGAAGTGACGGGTAATATGGGTTTTCATGGCGGCATGGAGGGTATTCCCCTCCGCGCGACGGGCCTATCAGGCGGCTCGCTCCGCCAGCCCTAGGGACGCGGCGGAATCCGGCTCGGGGAGCCCGGCCGGGCACGACTGGGGAGAGGCCTGGAAGTCGACCCAAAAGCGGCTGCCGAGCCCGACCTCGGACTCCACCCCGCAGGCGCCGCCCATGCGCTCGGCGGCCCGCTTGACGAGGGAGAGGCCGATGCCGGTGCCGGCGTAGTCGCGCGAGCTGTGCAGGCGTTGGAACAGTTTGAAGACGCCCTCGTGGTGGCGTTTGTCGATGCCGACGCCGTTGTCCTCCACCCAGAGGCGGAAGCGGTCTTCGCGACGCTCGACGCGGACGCGGACCTCGGGCTTCCGTCCCGGGGGGACGAACTTGAGCGCGTTGCCCACGAGATTGAAGAGGATCTGTTGCAGGCCCACGCGGTCGGCGGGCACGTCGGGCAGCGGGCGCTCCACGTGGACGGCGGCGTGCTTGGACTGGATGGTGCCCCGGTGCTGGGCGAGGACGTCGTTCAGGATCGGTTCGATCTCGGTGGGTTGCACGAGGATCTCGGCGCGCGAAAGGCGGCTGTAGGCGAGCAGATCCATGATGAGGGTGTCCATCCGCTCGGCGGCGTTCAGGATGAGGCGCATGTTGGCATGGCCGGAGGGGGAGAGGCGGGCATCCCGGTCCTCGATGATCGCCTGGGCGAAGCCGTGGATATGATGCAGCGGCACGCGAAGATCGTGCGAAGCCGAATAGGTGAACGCCTCGAGCTCCTCGTTCACCTCGCGGAGGCGCGCGGTGCGGGAGCGGACTTCGCTTTCGAGGTGGTCGGCGTGGCGCTTGAGCTCCGCGCGCGCCTCGGCGAGGTCGAGGTAGGCGCGTCTTTGCGCGTCGATGTTCGTGGCGGTGCCGACCCACTGGACGACGCGGCCCTCCTGATCGCGGCGGGCCAGGGCGAGGCTGAGGAACCAGTGGTATTCGCCGTCGGCGCCGCGAAGCCGGTGCTCGGTCTGGTAGCTCTCGCCCGACGCGACCGCTCGGGCCCAGCGACGCGACGTCTCCTCGACGTCCTCCGGGTGGACGATGTCGGCCCAGCGTTCGCCGATGGCGTCCTCCCCGGCGATGCCGGTGTATTCGCTCCATCGCCGGTTGACGTAGTCCTGGCGGCCGTCGGCGTCGGCGGTCCAGACGTTCTGGGGCATGGCGTCGGCGAGGAAGCGATAGCGCTCGGCCATGTCGGCCATCTCCTGCTCGGCGTGTTTGCGCGCGGTGATGTCGAGCACGAGGACGAAGCAGCCGACGACATCCCCGTTCTCGTCGCGATGAGGCGTGTAGAGGGCGTTGATCCAGCGGGTGCCGCCGTGGCGATACTCGGCCAGCTCCTCGAAGGCGATCTCCTGGCCTTGCATGACACGCTCGAAGCGCGGGGCGAGGCGCGCGAAGACCTTGTCGCCCAGGACCTCGACGACGGGGCGGCCCCGGATGCGCTCGGGTTTGAGTCCGAACCACTTTTCGTAGGCGAGGTTCGCCAGGCCGTAGCGCAGGTCGCGGCCGATGTAGGCGACGAGGGCGGGCATCGTGTCGACGATGAGCTTCAGCTCGGCCTCCTTGCGACGAAGCGATTGCTCGGCCTCGATCCGCTGGGTGACGTCCGTGACGGTGCCGATCCACTCCTCGACGGCGCCGTCGGCGCCGTGGACGGCGGCGGCGCGGGCGTGGACATAATGGTAGCGGCCGTCGGCGGCGAGCATGCGGTAGGTGGCCTCCCATGAATGGCAGGCCTCGTCGGGACGCAGCCAGTGGTCCTTGATGCGCTCGCGATCGGCGGGGTGGATGAGACGGAACCACATCGGGCACGTGCCGGGCTCGGTCGCGATGCCGGTGAATTGCTCCCAGCCCTCGACTTCCTGGATGACGCCGCGGGAGTCGGCGGTCCAGACGATGGCCGCGCTGGTGGTGATGAGGGTGCGGTGACGGCGTTCGCTGCGGGCGAGCTCGGCCGCCATGCGCCGCGCCTCGGTGATGTCGTAGGCGTGTATCACCACGCCCACGACACGGCCGGAGGAATCGAGGTCGGGCCGGTAGCTGACCATGACGTCGCGTCGGCGGCCGTCGCCATGAACGATGTGGTCGTGGCTGACGGCGTGGCCGGCCAGCGCGTTATGGACATGCGGGCGGACCCGGGCGTAGGCCTCGGGCCCCATGAGTTCGCGGAGCGTCTTGCCGGAGATCTCCCCGGCGGCGAGACCGAGCCATTTCTCGTATTGGAGATTGTGGAGGACAAAACGCTCCCCGGCGTCGACGTAGGCGACCATGGCGGGCACCGCGTCGATGATGGTCTTGAGGAGACCGCGCTGGCGCTTGAGCTCGGTCTCGGCGGCCTTGCGCGCGGTGAGATCGAGGATGAACACAATGGCGGTGGCGCCGTCGGGATTTACGTTGCCGCCGACCAGGATCGGGAACTCCGAGCCGTCCGCCCGGATGCAGATCTTTTCGAAAGGCTCGCAGCGTTTGCCCTCGGCGAGGTTCTCCCAGATGAAGGCGCCGAAGCGGTGGCGCCGGTCGCCGATGCGGGAGCGCAGTTCGACGCCGCCGGCCGCGAGTTCCTCCCGGGTGTGGCCGGCGAGGCGGAGAAAGGTGTCGTTTCCGGCGCGAACGCGACCGGCCCGGTCGATGAGGCAGATGCCGAAGATGTCGGCTTCCCAGGCGGCGCGGAACTTGCGGTCGCTGTGTTCGCGATCACGGCGGGCGCGCTCCTCGGCGGCGAGGGCCTCGCGAACGCCCCGATGCAGGCGGGCGTTTTCGAGGGCGAAGGCGGCGATGCCGCCGACCTTGAGCGCGAGTTGCACGGTTTCCGCGCCGAAGCTCCGGCTGGACTCGGCCGAGGCGAACGCGAGGACGCCGATGGCGCGGCCGGCGACGCGCAAGGGGACGCCCACGAACGAGACGAGTCCCAGGGTGCGAAGATAGACGAGATGCTCGTCGTCGGTGGCGAGCTCGGCGAGGAACGCGTCGTCGACGCGTTCGGCGAGGCGTGGTTCGCCGTCGTGCAGGATCCGCGCGAAGCAGGACGCGGTGCGCCCGGTGTCCCGGCTGCGGTGCGCCAGTTCGTTTGCGCGAAGGACCCTTTCCGCCTCGACGTGATGGATGTGGACCGGGCGAAGGGCGTCGCCCGTCTCCTCGGCGAGGAGGATGAAACACCAATCGGCGAGGGCCGGGACGACGGCGCGCGAGACCGTCTCGGCCGTTTTGTGAAGATCGAGCGAGGCGGCCAGCCCGCGATGGAGGTCGCCGATGAAGCGGAGTTCGTCGCGTTCTTGGTGGGAGGTGGTGATGTCGGTGCCGGAGCCGGTGAAGCCCTCGAACGCGCCTTCCCGGCTCAGGCGGGGGACCGCGTGTTCGAGAATCCAACGATAGGTGCCGTCGGCTCGCCTCAGGCGATACTCGACCTGGTAGGGAACTCCGTCCGACTGCGCCCGGGTTATGACTGCTCGCACCCGGCCGATGTCCGCGGGGTGGACCAGTTGCAGGCGGTCGACCTCCCGGCGGTTCGGGCTTACGCCGGTGAAGTTGCGCCAGGCCTGGTTGACGAAGCCGGTGCCTTCGGCGCCCTGCGTGGACCACACGAACCCCGGCGAGTGATCCGCCATGTTTTCGAAGTCTAGCACCGCCTGGCCGCGGGCCGCGCTCCACTCGGAGAAAGACTTGCGGATGAGGCCGCAAAGCAGGCTGACGACCAGGCACTGCACCAGCGTGATTCCGGCGCTGACGACATCGACGGTCAGCAGCGGCGAGCCGCCCCCGTGGGCGACGAAAAGCCACATGCAAAGCGGCACGCCGAGCAAGGTCGTGAGCATTCCCGACGAAGCGCCGCAAAGCCACGTCGCCAGTATCACCATCGGGAAAAGCGTCGCGTAGGGGATGCGCGCGCCCGCCCACGGGTGGATCGAATAACGTTGGGCGAGCGCGCCGAGCAGACAGGCGGCGACCACCGCAAGGGCCTGATGAGGGGAGCGAAGTTCCGGGATGGACAGAGGGGATTTGAGCCAACGCATCACATTCACGCGGCCGATGCTGGGCCGCAGGAACCGGCTGTCACGAAGCCCCTTATGGGGGATTCCCCGAAAACCTGCATCGGAAAGGCCGCGAAACGTCCGGCCTGATCAGGCGTATCCGGCGCGTTAACAGCCGCTGCATCAATACCTGCGGCGACCGGACGAGGACGGGCTCGCGCCGACCGAGACCTCGTGCTCCTGGTCCGCCTCGGGACCCCTGGCTTTTGGAGAACGCCCCCCGGGGCCGGCGGTGGGCGGCGGGGCGGATTGGTTGAGCGCGTCGGCGGAGGTCGAACCGCCGACGCGGGCGACCTGGGGATCGGCGCCCAGCAGCTGGCGCTCCGCTTCGAGCCAGATCTGTTCGTCCCGGCCGACGGGACAGCCGTATTTTTTCCAAAGTTCCCGGGCGCAGGCGGCGATGTCCTCTTGCATGGGTCGGGTCCGGAGATCCGGAGACGCGGGGCTGTTTTCCCCGGAGCCGGAGTGGGCGGTCCCGGAGGCGGTGGAGGGCTTGGACTTGTTCATGACCGACACTTTAGCTTCCGCGAGTCGGTCC
>CBINJQ010000241.1:0-7043 GCA_966251015.1 uncultured Akkermansia sp.
TGGAACTGCCCGCCGAGCACCACGCCTGGCGGGTGCGCACGCTCATCCGCCACCTGTTGACCCTGCCGGCCAAGCTCTCGCGGCACGCGCGCGGCCTGGTGCTCAGGCTGTATTGCCCGGCCGGCTGGCTTGACTGGTGGCGGCTGTGGCGTGAACGCGCCTGCGCCACGACCTGAAGGCCGCGCGCAGGTTCGCAATGGTGATAACGGGCGTTGTCGATGATCACGACGACTTTGCGGCCGGATTGGCGGCTACGGCGCTCGAGTTTTTGCAAGAAGTCCCAGCAGGTCTCGGCATTGAACATTCCCTCGGGGCGTGACGTCAGCAGTTTGCCGTCACGCAGGCGCACGACGCCAAAAAAGCTGGTGCTTTTGCGTATGGGCGCGTGGCGACATACCGGACCATCGACCTCGGGCGGAATCCACATGCGGCAGCGAGACCCATGCTGCCGGAGTGCACTTCATCCATGGCCCAAAGATCCACGTCGGCTCTTCGCGCCAGGCGACGGAGTTTTTTATGCATGGTCTGCATTTGGGGGTCTGCCTGAGCGACTTGGGGCCGAGGTTTGCGCAATCGAGACCCGAGCTGGCGAAATAACCGCTGACACTGACGCACCTTGAGCTTCACGCCCAGGTCTCGCAGCAGGTAGGCGGAGAGCGGCGGACCATCCCACATCAGAGTCGGCAGGCCGACCGCAGCAGGACTGCGCGAAGCTTGTTCTCAACCTTGGCCAGTTTTACCGGCGCATGCGCGGAAAATTCGGCGGCGCTGCCGCCTTGTTGCGCACCGCCCACACACTCGCCCGAGTCGTCTACGCCGCGCTCACGACCAAGCATCCCCATCGCCCCCAACTTCACGCACAGGACGAACAACGCCGTCTCATCCGCTCCGTCAAACACCTCCGATCAAATTCGCAAACCCCTGTCATCCTAGTTACTTCTATCCAAAAGCCTTCTCGATGTTGCTTGAGAGTGGTGGACGGGCGTTCCCTCCGCCAGTGGTTCGATCTCCAGGCGGCGGGCGCAGATATGCGTCCGCCCGCCCAAAAGAAAACCCGCGAGCCGAAACCGGCCCGCAGGCTAAAACCCAAAACGACCTGACAGAACTCGCCGCGAGATCGTCTTCGCTTAAGCCGCCACCGCGCGGTCGCGCAGCAGCCAACCCTCGCGGCACATCAGCTCGGCGTTCTGCACGGCGTTGAGCGCGGCGCCCTTCCACAGGTTGTCGCCGCTCACCCAGAAGGAGAGGCCGTTGTCGAAAGCGGTGTCGACGCGCAGGCGGCCCACGCCGCACTTCACCTTCTCGGCGAAGGCCAGCGGCGTCGGATACTTCTTCGCCGTCGTGTCGTCGATCAGCTCGGCGCCCGGGAAAGCCGCGATCGCCGCGCGCGCCTGCTCGACGCTCACCGGACGCTCGAACTCGGCGCTCACCGCGACCGAGTGCGCCCGCACCACCGGCACGCGCACGCAGGTGGCGGACACGCGAAGGTTTTCGAGGCCCATGATCTTGCGGCTCTCGAGGCGCATCTTTTCCTCCTCGCCCGTGTAGCCGTCGGCGCCGAACGTATCGATCTGCGGGATACAATTGAACGCGATCTGGTAGGGATAGACCTTGTGGGTCAGCGGCCGCCCCGCCGAGTGCGCCGCGATCTGGTCGGCCAGCTCCTTCACCGCCTCCGCACCCGTGCCGGACACGGACTGGTAGGTGGACACGAAAATGCGCTTCAGGCCGAAAAGTTGGTGCAGCGGCCAGAGGCCCATGAGCATCACAGCGGTCGAGCAATTTGGATTCGCGACGAGGCCTTTGTGCGCGCGCAGGCCCTCGGGATTGATCTCCGGCACCACGAGCGGCACGTCGGCCTGCTGGCGGTAGGCGGAACTCTTGTCGATCACCGTGCAACCGCTCGCGATGGCGTCGGCGGCGAGCGCGCGCGTCACCGAGCCGCCGGCCGCGAAAAACGCCAGGTCCACGCCCGCGAAAGCGCCGGCCTTCGCCTCCTCGATCACGTGGGTTTTGCCCGCATGGGTGACGGTCTTGCCCGCCGAGCGCGCCGAGGCGAAAAGCCGCAGCGAGCTCATCGGGAAGTTGCGCTCGTGCAGGAGACGGACGAGCTCTTGACCGACCGCGCCGGTGGCGCCGACGATTCCGACAACATTATTACGCGTGCTCACGATGGATGAAAATAGGGAGTTGGTGAACAAAACCTGCGAAAGGCTGGGCATCAAGCCCGCAGACCGGCTCCTCCTCGTTCGCATCTCCGCGCAGACCCTCCAGCTCTACCGTCGCGGCGAGCTCATCCGCGCCTATCCCGTCTCCACCTCGGCCAAGCCGCCCAGCAACGTAAAGGACTCGCTCGGAACGCCCCGCGGTCTCCACGAGATCGCCGAGCGCGTCGGCGGCGAGCAGCCGCTTGGCATGGTTTTCAAGGGCCGCCGCCCCACCGGGAAGCATTTCCTCGAACACGAGGACGACGGCAACCTCATCACCAGCCGCATCCTCTGGCTCCGTGGCCTCGAACCGGGCGTCAACGCTGGCGAAAACGCCGCCGGCCAGATCGTCGACACCCACGCCCGCTACGTCTACATCCACGGGACCAACCGCGAAGACCGGATCGGCCGTCCGCAAAGCGCCGGCTGCGTGCTCCTCACAAACCGCGACATGGTCGCGCTCCACGACGAGGTCCGCGTCGGCGACCAGGTTCTGATCGTGGACTGAACGGTGTGGCGCGGGCATCTTGCCCGCGCCATGGGCGACACTCGCCCACCCCATGCGTCCCCCGCTTGCCAAGCGCGCGGCGCTGCCTTCGTTTTCCGTAGCCCGCCCAGACGCATGTCCGCCTCCCTCGCACTTTCCGGTCTCTCCGCCCGCCTCGACAAACTGGTTTACCACCACGGAGGGAAGTGCCTGCCCCCGGACCAGCCGCACGCGTTCGTCTATTTCATCACGATCCACAACGGCTCCGAGCACACCGTCACCTTGCTCGGCCGCAAGTGGGTGCTCACCCACTCCGACGGCACCCGCCAGATCATCGAGGGCGACAAAATCGTCGGCGAAACCCCGCGCCTCGAGCCCGGCGAGAGTTTTTCCTACAACAGCTATCACGTGGCCGGTCGCGACGCCCGCGCCCTGGGCAGCTTCCATGGCGTCGACGACCTGGGGCGGCCCGTGCATGTCGTGCTCCCGGCCTTCGAGATGCGCGTCCCCGAGGCCCCCGCGGCCTGATCGACGGGACACGGGTGTCCCGCCCGGGAATCCCGAGGACGTGGACGGCACGATAGCGCCGCCCAGCTCATGCCCGCCGCTTCCCGACTTGCCTCGACAACGTCTTCTCGCGGCCAATCTCCGCCGCCCATGCGCCAGCCCCCCCTCGTCGAGCAACTTCCCGCGTCCCCCGCGCTCGACCCTGCCCGGCTCTGGCCCGTCTTCGCCGCCCGCCCCGGCTGCGTGTTTCTCGACACCGCCCGGCCCGGCCCCCGGGCCCGCTTCAGCATCCTCGCCTGCGAGCCCAAACAGATCGTCCGCGCCTCCGCAAGCGACGCCGACGACGCCCTCGCCCTTATCCGCGACCATCTCGCCGCCCGCGCCTGCGCGCCCGTCCCCGGCCTGCCCTTCGTCGGCGGCGCCGTCGGCTGGCTCGGCTACGAGGCCGGCGCCGCCCGCGACCGCGTGTATCCGAAAAGCCCCGACACGGCTCCGCGCCCGCCCGCCCTCGCCTTCGGCGTCTACGACGAGGCGATGATCTTCGACCACGCCGCCGGCCGCGCCACCCTCGTCGCCGCCGACTCGGCCGGCCTCGCCCGCCTCCGCTCCCTGCTCCCGGCCCCCGGCTCCTCGCTCCCCGCTCCCCTCCCCGCCTGCTCCGTCGGTCCGCTCCGCCCCGACCTCGACCGCGCCGCCTACGCCGACGCCATCGCGCGCATCCGCGACTACATCGCCGCGGGAGACGTCTACCAGGTCAACTTCACCCAACGTTTCACCGCCCCGTTCTCCGGCTCCGCCGCCGCGCTCCACGCCCGCCTCCGCGCGCTCAGTCCCGCGCCGCACGCCGCCTACCTCGATTTCGGCGACCATCAGATCGTCTCCAGCACGCCCGAGCGCCTGCTTCGCGTCTCCGGCCGCCGCCTCGAAACCCGCCCGATCAAAGGCACCATCGCCCGCCTCGCCGATCCCGTCGCCGACGCCGCCCATCGCGCCCGCCTCCTCGCCAGCGCCAAGGACCACGCCGAGCTCCTTATGATCGTCGACCTCGCGCGCAACGACCTCGGCCGCGTCGCCGCGCCCGGCAGCGTCCGCGTCGAGGCGCGCCACGACCTCGAGACCTACGCCACCGTCCACCACCTCGTCGCCACCGTCTCCGCCGAGCTCGCCCCCGGCCTCGACCGCTTCGACGCCCTCCGCGCGCTCCACCCCGGCGGCAGCATCACCGGCGCGCCAAAGATCCGCGCCATGCAGATCATCTCCGAACTCGAGCCCGTCCCGCGCCACGCCTACACCGGCGCCCTCGGTTACCTCGGCTACGACGGCGACGCCGACCTCGCCATCGCCATCCGCACCATCACCTGCGCCGACGGCCTCGCCGCCTACCACGTCGGCGGCGGCATAACCTGGGACAGCGACGCCAACTCCGAATACGAGGAAACCCTCCACAAAGGCCGCGCCATTCAGCAGGCACTGCAATCGTCACAATAAGCTCCGCCTCATTGGTCATTGGACATTGGTCATTGGTCATTTAAAGGCTGCGCCTTTTTCATGTCCCTCGCCCCCCAAGTCCTCCTCGACGGCCAGATCCTGCCCGCCGCCCAAGCCAAGGTCTCCGCCCTTTGCGACGGCTTCCAATTCGGCCAAGGCGCCTTCGAGACCATACGGACCCGCGAAGGCCGCCCGCTTCTTTTCGCCGCCCACCACGCCCGCCTCTCGTCCTCCTGCGCCGCGCTTGGCCTCGACGCCCCGCCGCCCGCCGAGGAGCTCGCCACGCGTGTCACCCGGCTCCTCGCCGCCATCCGCATGCCCGCCGCCGCGGTGAAGATCCTCCGCTACAAGGAGCTCGCCCGCACCGCCGAGCTCATCACCGCCCGCGCTCTGCCGTATTCGGCGCCCGACTACCTCCGCGGCTTCAAGCTCATGACCTTCCGCCAAGGCGAACGCGACGGCCGCCTCACCGGACACAAGACGCTCAACTACCTCGAGAACCTCCACGCCCGCCAGACCGCCAAAGCCGCCGGCGCCGACGAAGCGCTTTTCGTGACGCCCTCCGGCCGCGTCCTCGAAGGCGCCGCCAGCAGCCTCTTCATCGTAAAGGACGGCCACGCCTACACCCCGCCGACCTCCGCCGGCATCCTCCCCGGCGTCGCCCGCGCCCGTGTTCTCCAGCTCATCGGCTCCGAGCGTGCCCGCGAAAAACCGCTCACCCTCGACGAGGTTCGCTCCGCCCAGGAGTGCTTCATCACCAACGCGCTCATGGGCGTCATGCCCGTCTCCTCCATCGACGACCACAAATTCGTCGCCCACGCCCCGGAAACGAGCGCCGTCCGCCACCTCTTCAACAACGCCCCGGAGTAAGCCACGGGGAACACGGAGCTCCGACACAGAGCTCACGGAGTCCAATCCATCAGCCACGTATCCGTTCGGCCTTTCCCGCACTTCCGCCCTCCTTCCTCCGCGCCCTCCGTGTCCGAGCTCCGTGCCCTCCGTGTCTAAAAATTAACGCGCCGAAATCATTCAGCCTCCGCCCCCCTCCGCCCATGCCGCCCGCCGACGCCCTCGCACGTTTCCAAGTGCTGCTCCACGACGCCCTCGCGCAAAACGCCCTCGTGAAGCTCACGCTCGGCAAACCGCGCGCCGACGCGCCCGACCCTACGCTGCGCAACGTCTTCGCCCGCCCCGTCGTCCTGAAATCCGGCCCGCAGATCTCCCTCCTCTATCGGCACGCCACTCGCGACATCACAAAAAACCTCCCGCCCGCCGAGGCCGAGTCCGCCCTCCTCCGCCTCCTCGCCGACTCCTTCCTCGACGCCCACCTCTTCACCCCCCTCCAGACCGCGCAACTTGAGCAGTCCCCCGACGCCGCCCGCCCCGCGCGCCTCCGCGTGAAAACCGCCGACAGCTCCCCTCCCGTTCCCGCGGCCGCCCACGACCGCGCCAAAACCCGCCTCGTCGCCCCCGACGCCCCCTGGCTCCGCGCCCTCGGCGTCACCAACGACCGCGGCCAGCCCCGCGAAGGCATGGCGCACAAATTCCGCCAGATCGAAAAATTCGCCGAACTCCTCCAGTCGCTCCTCACCGAATCCGGCCTCGCCTCCGGCGCCGCCTCGGCGTCTCTGTCCGGCTCGCCGCTCCCTGCTCCCCGCTCCCCGATCTTGCGCCTCGCCGACATGGGCGCCGGCAAAGGCTACCTCACCTTCGCCCTCGCCGACCTCCTCGGCTCCCGCGCCGAAGTGCTCGGCATCGAGCGCCGCGCCGACCTCGTCGCCACCTGCAATCGCGTCGCCGCCGACTGCGGCCTCGCCCCGCGCCTCCGCTTCATCGAAAGCGACATCCCCGCTCCTCCCGCCGGCACCGACATTCGTCATTGGTCATTGGACATTGGTCATTTCAACACGTCGGGCGCCTCGGCGCTCGACGTGTTGATCGCCCTCCATGCCTGCGACACCGCCACCGACGACGCCCTCGCCGCCGGGCACGCCGTCGGCGCCCGCCTGCTCGTGGTCTCGCCCTGTTGCCAAAAAGAACTGCGACCCAAACTCGTCGCGCCCGCCGTTCTCTCCGACGCCCTCCGCCACGGCATCTTTCTCGAGCGCCAGGCCGAATTCGTCACCGACGCCCTCCGCGCGCAGCTCCTCGAGGTCGCCGGCTACCGGACAAAAGTCTTCGAGTTCGTCTCTACCGAGCACACCGCGAAGAACCTCATGATCGCCGCCACGCGCACCGCCGCGCTCGCCGAACGCGGCGCCGACTTCGAGCCCGATCCCGCCGCGCTTTCCCGCGTCCGCGCCTTCGCCGCCTTCTACGGCATCCGCGAACAACGCCTCGCCCGCCACCTCGGC
>CBINJQ010000242.1:0-6975 GCA_966251015.1 uncultured Akkermansia sp.
TGCGCAAGAGCTACGGCGGCGCCTACCTCGCCATGTGCTCGAAGGACATGGGCGCGGACCTCGTCTACGCCTGGCCCTGCGCCGAAATCGCCGTCATGGGCGCCGAGGGCGCGGTCAACGTGCTCTTCAAGCGCGAGATCGCCGCCGCCGAGGACCCGAAGAAAAAGGCCGCGGAGCTCGCCGCCGACTACCGCGAGAAATTCGCCTCGCCCTACGAGGCCGCGAGCAAGGGCATGATCACCGACGTGATCGAGCCCGCCGAGACCCGCTCCATCGTCGCGCTCGCCCTGCGCAACACGCTCTCCAAACGCGAGACCCGCCCGCCCAAGAAGCACGGCAACATCCCGCTCTAAATCCAAACCCAGCCCGGCCCTTCACGAGAGCGCACGCCCGCCATGTCCTTCGGACTCATCCTTCCCCTCGCGGCCGCCGCCGAACCGATCCAGTCCGGCCGGCCGCTTTTCGGCCACCTCGGCCTCGCGCTGGGAGCCGTGCTTGTCGCGATCGCCGCGCTGCTTGTTTTCGTCGCCCTGCTCGGACGCTGGCTCGCCGCCACGCATCCGAGCCCGGCCCCCATCCCCGTCCCCGTCGTCGTCGCCAATGTCGGCACGCCGGCGTCCATCCGTCTGCTCGCGCCCGACGTGGGCGAGGATGTGTCCGCCGAGATCGTGCCCGTCGTCCTCGCCGCCGTCGCCGAGATGTTCGGAGGCCGAGCCCGCGTCGCGTCGATTCGCCGCGCGGCGACCGTTCCCGTCCGGGTGCCGTCCATCGAGGCGCTCATGCAGGAATGGTCGCACGAGGGCCGGCGCCAGATCTATTCCTCCCATAAGGTCCGCTAATTCCAACACCCCCGCCCCCCCTTCCCACATGAAAAAACTCCGCGTTACCGTCGAAGGTAAGGTCTACGAAGTTCTCGTCGAATTGCTCGACGAGGCCGGCGCACCCGCTCCCGCGGCCGCCTCCGCCCCGGCTCCGGCGCCCGCTCCGGCGCCCGCCGCACTCGCGCCCATGGCCGCCCCGGCCTCCGCCCCGGCCGCCGCCAAACCCGCCGCCGCCGGCGGCGCGGGCGACATTCCCAGCCCCCTTGCGGGCAAGGTCGTCTCCATCGACGTCACCGTCGGACAGGCCGTCGCCGAAGGCGCGCAGGTCGCGACCGTCGAAGCGATGAAGATGAACACCTACATTTACGCGCCCCGCGCCGGCACCGTCTCCGCCATCCTCGTCAACCCGGGCGATGGCGTGGAGGAAGGCGCTCCCCTCCTGCGCGTCGCGTAAAACCACACCCCTGCCCCTCCGTCGCCCGGGACACCGGGCGACGGTTCCCCTCTTCCGTCCGTCCCGTTCGTCACCGCCCATGAAAGCCGCATTCCAGATCGCGTTCACCGTTTACGGCATCGCCGCCGTCATCGCGCTGTTCGTCGCCGCGCTCATCCAGGCGCTCTTCGTCGTCGTCCGCCGCTTTTCGCGCTGAACGCGCGCCATTCCGCCCTCCGCCACAGCCCCTCCTTTCCCCGCGATGAACGGCTTCCACATTCTCGATCTCTTCCAAGGCATCACGTCGCTGATCAACGCCGAGCCGACCATCCTCTTCGGCCGCATCGGGTTGATCATTCTCGGCGGCGCGCTCGTCTACTTCGGCAAGAAAGGCGTCCTCGAGCCGCTCCTCATGATCCCGATGGGGCTCGGCATGATCGCGGTCAACGCGGGCGTGCTCTTCCTCGACCCCGCGACCGCCACGCACATCGTCGCCGGCAGCGCCGCGAACCCCGATCCCGCCGTCGCCGCCGCGCAGGTCGCGCAGGCCGCCGCGGGACACACGCCCGGCACGCTCTTCATGTCCCCCCTCGTGGAAAAAACCGACAGCCTGATGTATCTCATGCAGGTCGATTTTCTCCAGCCCGTCTACACCTTCGCCTTCAGCAACGGACTCATCGCCTGCTTCGTGTTCATGGGCATCGGCGTGCTGCTCGACGTCGGCTTCGTCCTCGCCCGTCCCTTCCTCAGCATGTTTCTCGCGCTCTCCGCCGAGCTCGGAACCATCCTCACCTTCCCCATCGCCGTCGCCATGGGGCTCGACTACAAGGAGGCCGCCTCGATCGCCATGGTCGGCGGCGCCGACGGCCCCATGGTGCTCTTCACCTCGCTAACGCTGGCGAAACACCTCTTCGTCCCGATCACCGTCGTCGCTTATCTGTATTTGGGACTCACCTACGGCGGATACCCTTATCTGATCCGCCTGCTCGTCCCCGCCAAACTTCGCGGCCTCAAGATGCCGCCGAAGCCCGTCATCAAGGTCACCTCCGACGAGAAACTCGCCTTCGCCGTGGTCGGTTGCGCCGTTCTCTGCCTCCTCTTTCCTTCGGCGGCGCCGCTCTTTCTCAGTCTCTTCGTCGGCGTCGCCGTGCGCGAGGCCGGCCTCAAATACTTCATGGCCGTGATCGACGGCCCGCTCCTCTACGGCGCCACGATGTTCCTCGGCCTGCTGCTCGGCGTGCTCTGCGAGGCGTCCACCATCCTTGAACCCAAGGTCCTGATCCTCCTCGTCCTCGGCGTCATCGCGCTCCTGCTCTCCGCCGTCGGCGGCATCCTCGGAGGCTACGCGGCCTACTTCTTCAGCGGCCGAAAAATCAATCCGGTCATCGGCATCGCGGGCGTCAGCTGCGTGCCGAGCACCGCCAAGGTCGCGCAGAAGGAGGTGTCGAACGTCATGCCCGACGCGATCATCCTGCCCGAGGCGCTTGGCGCGAACATCTGCGGAGTCATCACCAGCGCCATCCTCACCGGCATCTACGTCACGGTCATCCCGCTGATCACGAAATGAGCCCCGTCTTCCACGCCTCCGCCCGCCATTGGCTTCTCGGCATCGCCCTCGCCGCCGCCGGAGTCGTGGTCGCCCGGCTGGTCGCGCCGGGTTTCGAGGCGCGTCCGCGCGCCGTGCTCGCGCTTCTCGGCGAACTGATCGCGCTCGCCGGTCTCTACGTCATCGTGCTCGGCATCCGTCGCCGCCTCCGCCTCGCCGCGGCGGCCGCGGAAAACGTCCCCGCCGCCGCGCCCTGCGCCTCGCCCGCGCCTCGCGTCTGAACCCGTTTTCCCGTTTCCCATGTCCCACCCGCTCAACCTCCTGCAGGAACTGCTCCTCACTCTCTTCCTCGCGCTTGGATGCGCCTGGTTTGCGATCGACCTCGCGCGCAAGCTGCGCGCGCCGCAGTCCTCGCCCGAGCCGCGCCGGGACTCCGCGCCCGCCCCGGCCGTCGCGCCCGCGGCCCCGGCGCCCGCGCCGAGTGTTCCCGTTGTTTCACCCGTTCCCGCCGCCCCGGTTACCGCCGTCGCCGCCACCCCGGCGGAGGCCCCGGCGCCCGCCGCCGCGGCGGCCGAGCCGCTCGTCGCCGGAGTGCCCGCCTCCCACCTGGCCGCCATCACCGCCGCGGTCCACCATCTGTTCAAGGGACGCGTCCGCCTCGCGTCCGTCCTGCCCGCCGGCGGGTCGTCCCCTGCCGCCAACGCCGCCATCGACTGGGCTCGCGAGGGCCGGCGCGACATCTTCACCTCGCACCGCGTCCGTTGACGTTTCGCGCCTCGCGCGCGACCGCGCCCCTCCATCCGCCCCGCCCACGTCATGAGCAACCTCGCCTTCGGACTCACCCTCCTCGTCGTCGGCATGGGCGGCACGTTGATCACGCTCTGGTTGCTCGTGCTTCTGGTCCGCGCGCTCACCGCGCTTCTTCCTCCGCCGGAAACCGGCTCCGCGCCACCTAAACCCTGAACCCGTCCCAGGCCCATGCTCGACGCGATCCTCTCGGGACTCAACGGCCTCGCCGAAGGCGCTCGCGCCCTCGACGTCGGCGGTGCCGTGATGATCGCGCTCGCCGGGCTCATGTTCCACCTCGCCATCGCCAAGGGCGTGGAGCCGCTGCTTCTGATTCCCATCGGCTTCGGCTGCCTGCTCGCCAATCTGCCCCTAAGCGAGCTCATGCACGAGGGCGGCGTGCTGAAGACGATGTATGACTTCGGCATCGGCAACGAGCTCTTCCCGCTGCTCATCTTCGTCGGCGTCGGATCGATGACCGACTTCACTCCGCTGCTCGCCAACCCGAAGCTCCTCCTCTTCGGCGCCGCCGGCCAGCTCGGCATCTTCGCCACCTTGCTCCTGGCCCTCGCGCTCGGCTTCCCCAAGGAGGCCGCGGTCGCCGTGGCCGCGATCGGCGCCTGCGACGGTCCCACCGTCATCTACGTTTCCAACCTCTTCGCCGGTCTCGGAAAAATCGATACGGCCATGGTCGGCGCCCTCGCCGTCGCCGCCTACTCCTACATGGCGCTCGTGCCCGTCATCCAGCCGCCCGTCATGCGCCTTCTCACCACCGAGAAGGAGCGCGCGGTGAAGATGCCCCCGACCTCCGGCAAGGTCTCCCGCGCCGCCCTCGTCGCGTTCCCGCTCGTCGTCACCGTCGTCACCGGCGTCGTCGCGCCCAAGGGCCTTCCGCTCATGGGCATGGTCATGCTCGGCAACTTCATGAAGGTCAGCGGCGTCGTGCCGCGCCTCTGCAAGGCCGGCGAAAACGAGATCGCCAACATCGCCACCCTCTTCCTAGGGCTCGCCATCGGCGGCACCATGGTCGCGAAGGACTTTCTCGCGCTAAACACCCTCCTCGTCTTCGGGCTCGGTCTCTTCGCCATCGTCATCGACACCGTCGGCGGCGTGCTCCTCGGCAAGCTCTGGTATGTTCTTTCCGGCGGAAAAATGAACCCGCTCGTGGGCGCGGCCGGTATCTCCGCCTACCCGATGGCCGCCCGCCTCGTGCAGACCGAGGGCCAGCGCTGGAACAAACAGAACTTCCTCCTCATGCACGCCATGGGCGCCAACACCGGCGGCCAGATCGGCTCCGTCATGGCCGCCGCCATCATGCTCTCCGTCCTCAAGGGCCTCGGCCTCCTTTGAGCCATCTCCACTTCCGCCATGAACACCGCCACCCTCGATCCGCAGACGGACGCCGCAGGCTCCTCCGACGATCCGCTCGCCTTCTCCGGCTGGCTGCTGGAGGTCTTGCCCGAAATCGACACCACCAACCGCGTCGCCGCCAAGCTCCCCGCCTGGCACGCCGTGCGCGCCGACACCCAGACCGCCGGGCGCGGCCGCACCGGACGCGTCTGGACCTCCGACGTCGGCGGCCTCTGGCTCTCCGCCGTCGTTCCCTGCCCCGGCCCGCGCGAGAGGTGGGCGCTGCTCCCGCTCGCCGTCGGCTGGGCCCTCGGCGAGGTTCTTCGCGAAGAAGGAGTCGAAGGCGTCCGCGTTCGCTGGCCCAACGATCTTCTCGTCGGCTCGCGCAAGCTCGCCGGTCTCCTCATGGAGCGGCACTCCGCCGACACCGCGGTCGTCGGCATCGGCATCAACGTCTTCAACGACCCCGAACACGCCGCGCCCGAACTGCGCGACACCACGGCCCGTCTCGCCGATCTCGTCGACCTCCGCTACTACGAGCTCGACGACGTCTCCGCCCTCGCGCTCCACGCGATCGCGCGCGCCCACCAGGCTCTCCTCGCCGACGAGTTCCCCGGGATCGCCGCCGACCTCAACCGCCACTGGCGCGAGCCCCGCCGCGTCGCCCTCACGCTCGCCGGCCGCGCCAATCCCGCCGTCGGCGATTTTCTCGGCATCGACACCGCCGGTCGCCTGCGCCTCCGCATCGACGGCGTCACGTCCACCTACGACCCCGCCCAGGTCGCCCTCCTCCGGGAGCTCTGAATTTTAGCCACGGAGAACACGGAGCGCAGCCCACAGAGGTCACAGAGCCAAACTATCCGCCCGGCATATCCGCCTTGGTTTCCATCTCACCTTCTCTCCGTGCCCTCCGTGTCCGCGCTCCGTGCCCTCCGTGGCTAAAAAATTCGCCCGCCTTTCTCCTCGCCCACTTTCGCCTATGAAACCCGTGCTCTTCAATAACACCGTCCTGCGCGACGGCCACCAGTCCCTCGCCGCGACGCGCATGACCACCGCGCAGATGCTGCCCGCCGCGCCCATCCTGGACGAGATGGGTTTCGCCGGGCTCGAGACCTGGGGAGGCGCCACCATCGATTCCTGCCTGCGCTTCCTCGGGGAAAATCCCTTCGACCGCCTCCGCGCGCTCAAGAAGGCCGCGCCCAAGACCCCGCAGCTCATGCTGCTCCGCGGCCAGAACATCGTCCAGTATACCTCCTTCCCCGACGACGTCGTCGAGGCCTTCGTCCGCGCCGACGCCGCCGCCGGCCAGGACATTTTCCGCATCTTCGACGCGCTGAACGACACCCGGAATCTCATCACCGCGATCAAGACCGTGAAAGCCTGCGGCAAGCACGCCCGCGGCGAGATCTGCTACACCACCAGCCCCGTCCACACCGTCGATGCCTTCGTCAAGATGGGCATCGAGCTGCGCGAGCTCGGCTGCGATTCGATCGGCATCAAGGACATGTCCGGCGTCATCACCCCGCTCGTGGCCTTCGAGATGGTCAAACAGCTCCGCGCGAAGGTCGGCCTGCCCATCACGCTCCACACCCACGACACCGCCGGCATCGGCGCCTCCGCCTACCTCGCCTCCATCGAGGCCGGCGTCGACATCGTCGAGACCTCCATCGCCCCCTTCGCCAACGGCACCGCCCAGCCCGACACGCTGCGCATGCTCGCCCTCCTCGAGGGACACGAGCGCTGCCCGAAGTTCGACCTCAAGAAGCTCGCCGAGCTCCGCGAGTATTTCACCGGCGTCTACAAGGAGCTCGGCAAGTTCACCTCTCCCGACAACGAGCGCGTCGACAGCGACACCCTCATCTACCAGGTGCCCGGAGGCATGCTCTCCAACTTCAGAAACCAGCTGAAGGAGCAGAACATGTCCGACAAGTTCGCCGAGGTCATGGCGGAGATTCCCCGCGTGCGCGAGGCCCTCGGCTGGATTCCGCTCGTCACGCCGACCTCCCAGATCGTCGGCACCCAGGCCATGATGACCGAGA
>CBINJQ010000243.1:0-6943 GCA_966251015.1 uncultured Akkermansia sp.
AGGGCCTGCCGGTCACCGAGGTGAGCCAGCACACCGGATTCCCCGAGATGATGGAGGGGCGCGTGAAGACCCTGCATCCGAAAATCCACGGCGGCCTGCTTTGCCGACGGGACAAGGCGGACCACCTCGCCGCCGCCAAGGAGCACGGCATCGGGCTCATCGATCTGGTGGTCGTGAACCTGTATCCCTTCGAGCAGACCGTGGCGAAGAAGGACGTCCATTTCGAGGAGGCCATCGAGAACATCGACATCGGCGGCCCCTCCATGCTCCGCAGCGCGGCGAAGAACCACGACGCGGTCGCGGTCGTGTGCGATCCGGACGACTACAACAACGTCCTCGCCGCCTACGCGGAGCCTGCGAAGTTGCCCGGGCTCCGTCGCAAGCTCGCGTTGAAGGTGTTCCAACGCACGGCCAGCTACGACGCCGCGATCGCGCGTTACTTGGAGACCCAGGCCGACGAGCCGGATCTGGAGGCGCTAAGCGGTTATCCGAAGCAGTTCGCGCTCTCGTTGCCCAAAGCGCAGAGCCTGCGCTACGGCGAGAATCCGCACCAGAAGGCGGCGCTCTACGGATCATTCCACGACCATTTCTCCCAGCTTCAGGGCAAGGAGCTCTCGTATAACAACATTCTCGACATCACCTCCGCCACCTACCTGATCGGCGAGTTCGAGAAACCCACCGTCTGCATCCTCAAGCACACCAACCCTTGCGGCGTCGCCTCGGCGGACACGCTCGAGGCCGCTTGGGAGAAGGCCTTCGCCACCGATCGTCAGGCGCCTTTCGGCGGCATCATCATCGTCAACCGCACGCTCGAGGCCGGCCTCGCGAAGACCATCGCGGAGATTTTCACCGAGGTGATCATCGCCCCGCGTTTCAGCGACGAGGCGTTGGCGATTTTCGGCAAAAAGAAGAACCTCCGCCTCATGATCGCCAAGGATGGCGTGGGCGCGGATTCGCTGCTCGACGTTCGCTCCGTCGTCGGCGGCGTGCTCGTGCAGGATCGCAACAAGATCCTCGGCAACCCGGCCGATTTCAAGGTGGTGACCAAGCGCCAGCCCACGCCCGAGGAGTGGGCGACGATGATGTTCGGCTGGCGCGTCTGCAAACACGTCAAATCGAACGCCATCGTCTACTGCCGCGGCGAGCAAACCCTCGGCGTCGGCGCCGGGCAGATGGCGCGCGTCGACAGCTCGCGCATCGCGGTCTGGAAGGCCGGCGAGGCCAAGCTCGACCTCAAGGGATCGGTCGTCGTGTCCGAGGCGCTGTTCCCCTTCGCGGACGGACTCGTCGCCGCCGCCGAGGCGGGCGCCACCGCGGCCATCCAGCCGGGCGGTTCGGTGCGTGACGACGAGGTCATCGCCGCCGCCGACGCGCGAGGCATGGCCATGGTGTTCACCGGCATCCGCCACTTTAAGCACTGAGCAGGGAGTGGCATGGGCGTCTCGCCCATGATCGACAGATCCACGGGCCAGACGCCCGTGCCACCTGTTCAAAATCCCGTTTGCCAGAGCGAGGGAGAGAACCGACGGTTCTCTCCCTTTTTCTTTTCCCATGAGCTCCGTCGCCTCCGCCCCTGTCTCCGCCGCCGTGCCAGTGCCTCCCGAGTCCTTGCCCGACGCGACCGGCCGCTTCGGCGCCTTCGGCGGCTGTTACGTGCCGGAGACGCTCATGACCGCGCTCAAGGAGATCGGCGAAGTCTACGATACCGCGCGCCAGGATCCGGCGTATCTCGACGAGCTGGCGCGCCACCTGAAGGAGTTCGCCGGCCGTCCGACCGAGCTCTACTTCGCCGAGCGGCTCACACGGCACTGCGGCGGCGCGAAGATTTATTTCAAGCGCGAGGACCTGCTTCACACCGGCGCGCATAAGATCAACAACGCCATCGGTCAGGTTTTGCTCGCGAAACGCATGGGCAAGCCGCGCATCATCGCCGAGACCGGCGCGGGCCAGCACGGCGTGGCGACGGCGGCGGTGTGCGCGAAGTTCGGTTTCCAGTGCCGCGTCTACATGGGCGCGGTCGACATGGAGCGGCAGGCCTTGAACGTCTTTCGCATGCGCCTGATGGGCGCGGAGGTCGTGGGCGTCGAGGCCGGCCAGAAGACGCTCAAGGACGCGGTCAACGAGGCGATGCGCGACTGGGTGACGAACGTCCGCAACACCCACTACATCCTCGGCTCGGCGCTCGGCGCGCATCCGTATCCGATGATGGTGCGCGATTTTCACCGCGTGATCGGCCGCGAGGCCCGCGCGCAGATCCTGCAACGCGAAGGACGCCTGCCCGACGAGGTCGTCGCCTGCGTCGGCGGCGGGTCGAACGCGATGGGCGTGTTCTTCGATTTCCTGAACGATGAAAAAGTCCGCCTGGTCGGCGTCGAGGCGGGCGGTCTCGGCATCAAGCGCGGCGAGCACGCGGCGCGTTTCGAAGGCGGCAAGCTCGGCGTGTTGCAGGGCTGCAAGACCTATATTTTGCAAAACCCGGACGGCCAGATCGAGCTGACCCACTCGGTGTCGGCGGGGCTCGACTACGCGGCGATCGGGCCGGAGCACGCGTTCTACCGCGACACGGGGCGCGTTCGCTACGCCTACGCGTGCGACGACGAGGTGATCGAGACCTTCCAGCTGGTGTCTCGCCTCGAAGGCATCTTGCCCGCCTTGGAGAGCACCCACGCGATCGTCGAGGGCCTGAAGCGCGCGAAGCAGATGGGCAAAGACGAGATCCTTCTCATCAACCTGAGCGGTCGCGGCGACAAGGACGTGAACCAGATCGCGAAGATGCTCGGCGTGACGCTGCACTGAGCCTGGAAACGGCGACGGGCCGGCCCTCGGCCTTTCCGTTCAAAGCAAAACCCCGGCGCCTTTTCAGGGCGCCGGGGTTTTGCTTTCACCAGGTCCGAGGCTCAGCTCGTGGTGCCGTAGTATTTCTTGTAGCTCCGGTAATAGCGGTAGTTCGAATAATACTCGATGCGGCGGGATGAAAGGCCGTTGAGCACCACGCCGAGGATCTCGTTTTTGCCCTGGCGGAGCGCCTTTATGTAGAGGCGGATGTGTTTTCGCAGGGCGCGATTAAAGCGGCAGACGTAAACGACCTCGTCGGTGCTTTCGGCGATGAGGAGGGAGTCGGTGACGGCGCCCAGCGGGGGAGAGTCGACCACGACGAGGTCGTATTCGCGCTTCAGCCGGTCGATCAGCTGGGTGAAGGCGGGGCTCTCGAGCAATTCGGTGGGGCTCTTGGAGCGGCCGCCGGAACGGAGCAGGTCGAGATTTTCACCGATGCTTATCACGCCGAGCTCGGGGATCGTCGAGACGCGGGGCGTGTCGAGGCGCGCGCCGTTCTCAAACCACTTGAGCAAGCCCGCGTCGTTCTGCTGCTCGAAATGGCGGTGAAGCATGGGACGGCGAAGATCGCAGTCGATGAGCAAGGTGCGCTTGCCGTGGCGGGCGAAGCAGCCCGCGAGGTTCGACGAGACCAAGGTTTTGCCCTCGCCGGGAATGGTCGACGTAATGAGCACTGCCTTGGGGAAATCCAGTTTCGAATGGATCTTCGCCGCGCTGTAGACGCCGAGGAAGGATTCGGAGCCGCGCTCGTTGTCGTTGTCGAGGACGAGGCGGTATTTCTCCTTGTCGTCGATGCTCGAGAGGTCGGGGATGATGCCGAGCAGGTTGGCGCCGATGAAATTTTCCACGTCCCACGCGGATTTGATTCGGTCGTCGACGAAGGAGAGCCCGAAGGCGACGCCGAAGAAGACGCCGAGGCCGAGGAGAATCGAGGTGCGTGTGATCGCGTGGAGGTTGGGCGTGAAGGGGGTGGAGGACGGGACGGCGTTGTCGATGCGGCTGACGGGGATCCTCTCGATGTTGGACGAGCTGGTGGCCTGGGTGAGGCGGTTGAGCAACTCGGCGTAGTTGTTTTTGGCGATGGTCGCCGCGGCTTCGAGGGACTTGAACTCGACGCCGATGTCGCGGAGGCGGAACTGCTCCTTTTCCTGGGCCTCGTATTCGCGCTGGAGGGAGATCTCGCGTTCGCGCGCCTTGGCCAGGGTCGCCTGGAGGTCGGCTATCGCGAGTTCGACCGCTTTCTGAAGCTGGGCCTGGGCGACCGAGATCGAGTTGGCGATGTCGATCATCTTGGGGTGCCGCTCGAGATAGCGCTCGTTCAGCACGGATTGGGTGCGAACGAGCTCGGCGATCTGCTCGCGCAGGGAGGGCACGGTGCCATGGGTGGCGACGTAGGAAAGCTCGAGCAGGTTTTTGTTTTCGCGGCGGAAGGCGTCGACCTGGTTGAACCGGTCCTCGATCGAGAGGCGTTCGAGCCGCACCTCCTGGAGCGCGGTGTTCACGCTCTTCAAGCGGTCGGAGACGATGTTCACGCTGCTGTCGAGCGAGACCAGGTTGTTCTTGGTCATGTAATCGAGCAGCTTTTGCTCGGCGGCCTTGGCCTCGACCCGGAGTTCGTCGGCCCGGGTGCGAAGAAAAGCCACCGCGTCCTCGCTCCGGTTGCTGAAGCTTTCGAGAAGGTGGAGGATGAACTGGTCGCGGTAACGATTGGCGATCAACGCGGCCGCCTCCGGGCTGCGGTGGCGCGCGTGGATCTTGACGAGGAAGCTGTTCCGCACGGCCTCGATGGTGATGTCGCCGACGAGGCCGCCCACGCCAGGCGGCGGCACGCCCGGCGCGAGGTCGGTGAGGTAGGGTTTTTGGAGAATCTTCACCTCGTCGGGGGTGAAGGAGCCCGCCACCTTGTTGCGGAGCATGGCGGAATTCATCACCTGCAAATAGGTGTTGAGCTCGACGTCGCTGGTGATGGCGGTCTCGACGATCTCCTGGCTCGTAACGATCTTCTCCGGCTTCTCGACCCGCATCGAGGAGGTGCTCTGGTAGAGCGGGATCGCGCGGGACTTGTAGTAGGCGAAGCCGATGGCGGCTATTAGCGCGAGAGGCAGGGCGATCCAGAGCCGTTCGCGGACGATGACGTAGTAATCGCGAAGGGTGCGGCGTTCGACGATGTCGTCGTCGAGGGCGGCGGCGCGCGAGGCGGGGTTGGTCGGAGGGGTTTGGGCGGCGTCGGCCATCGGAAAATGGGGGGCTCGGATACGGCGAGGTCAGATCAGACGTTCGGGCACGAAGATGATGTCCCCCGGTTCGAGCACGAGCGAGTTGTCCTGAACATTGGCGCCGCGGCGGCCCTTGATGAGGCTTTCCACATCGACCTCGAAGGTGCGCTTGGTGCCGTCCGGCATGATGCGGGTGACGCGGACGGCGGTGCCCTTGGCCGTGTCGGTGAAGCCGCCGGCGCGCGTCACCAGCTCGATGATCGTCATGCTGGCCTCAATGGGGAGCGAATAGCGGGCGGGGTTGCGGACCTGACCCTGGATGGAGACCTCGCGGGCCGAATACTCCTCGACGGTGATCGTGGCCCGGGGGGACCGCAGGTAGCGGCCCTCCTGATACGCCTTCTCGATCGCGGCCTGCGCGTCGGACACCTTGAGGCCCGACACCGGCACCTCGCCGACGAGAGGAAGGTTGATGCGCCCCTGGGAATCGATGCGGGCGATCTTGGAGAGCTCGGGTTCGCCGAAGATGGTGACGCTGATCTGGTCGGTGTTGGTCAGCACGTAGGCGGCGGACGGGGTGGTGCCGGACGCCGGGCGCGGTCCGGCCTCGCCTTCCGCGCGGGCGCCGACCGCGGAGGCGAGCAAGAAGACGGCGAGCAGGATTCGCGACACAAGGGGGAGGCGCATGGCGTGGCGGGGGACAAACGGGCGGCGGGGGTCACCACCGGGTGGAGATGGTTACACCGACGGAGTGTCGTTGAAAAGCGTAGTCGGAATGGTCGGACCAGTTTCGGTAATAATTATAATAGGCGCCGACCGAAACATGGTTGTTCACCGTGTAGTTCGCGCCCAGCCCGGCGGTGACGTAGTGGTCGTTGCGGTCCTCGCCTCGGAAGCCGCGGGTCGGGCCGGAGGCTCCTTCGGCGAAACCGCTGAGAAACTCGGTGTAGCCGACGCCGACATTGGCCCGGGTGGAGAACTTCACGGTATGGGAGAACAAGCCGGTCAGATCGGCGCTGGAGGTTCGCGTCTGGAAGTTGGTCGAGGTGGTGCTGAAATCCTGCGCGAGGGCGAGGGTGTAGGTCGCCCTCTGGCTGGCGGGCCAGGTGCCGGAGAGCGCGACAAAGAGGCCGTCCTCGTTTTCCTCGGGAATGCCGCGCGGGTAACGGGTGGTGTGATTGGTCCATCCCACGCGCGCGCTGCCGCTGAGCTTGCTCACGATGCGACCGGCGACGCCGAGGTAGACGCTGTGGTCCAGGCTCGACGATTCGAACTGCGCGTCCGAATGACGGAAGCGGTAGCCGGCGAGAAGGTCGCGGTCGGAGCGCCAGCTGTAGAGGAGATCGGTGCCGATGGTGTAGGTGTCGAGATCCGAGAAAAGGCCACGGTCGTCCGAATAATCGATCCGCGACCAGCCGATGTTGCCGGCGATGGTGTAGCGATCGATGACCGGATAGCGGAGGTTGAGATTCACGCCGTAATTCCATGAGTCCGTGCGAAGGCCGACGGTGGGATCGGCCGTGGACTCGCGATTGGCGTTAAACTGCACCGCGCCGGTCGTTCTACCGGTGCCTTTGCTGAACTCGAGGGAGGCGGAGGGGTTGAGGTAATCTTCCGAGCTGTAGGTCGAGAAGGTGCCGAAATCCCACTTGAGGGCGCCGTTCACGCCGATGAGGCCGGCCTTTCGCGCGTATTCCATGCCCGCTCCGCCGCTGATGATCAGGTCGTCCTGGGAAGCGGCGGAGGTGAAGACGTTGGAATCGTAGCCGGCGCCGACGTAGGCGGTGACGTAGACCTGGTCGCGTCCGTCGTTGAACCGAAGCAAGGCGTGGGCGGGCAGAGCCGCGATCAAGGCGAGAAGCCCCGCGGCGGACCGACGGGACACGAGGGAA
>CBINJQ010000244.1:0-6903 GCA_966251015.1 uncultured Akkermansia sp.
ACGTGGTCGAGAGCCGTTTCGGCTACATGCTCAAGGCCTTCACCTACGGCGCGCCCCCGCACGGCGGCATCGCCTTCGGACTCGACCGCATGTGCGCGCTGCTCTGCGGCACCACGAGCATCCGCGACGTGATCGCCTTCCCGAAGACCCAGAAGGGCCAGGACCTCATGGCGCAGTCGCCCACGCCGGTGACCGAGAAGCAGCTCAAGGAGCTGCACATCGCGGTCGTCGCGCCCGAGGCCCCGCCCGCCGCGCCCGCCGCCGGCTGAGGACGGCGCGGGTCGCGAGCGATCAAGCTGTAACCAACTTCCAAATACAACCCCGCCGGTCTCGAGGAGCCGGCGGGTTTTTCGCGTCCGCGCCCGCGGGGTCGCGGCATGCGGTCGCGGGGAGCGCGGGCGAAACGCCGGCCGCGCGCGAAACGAGGGAGCGCGGGGGCGGGTCCGCCGCTCCGCCGCGGGGGCGGAGCCGGGAAGAGGGGACGTGTATCCGCAAAGTGGACACGCGGACCGCCCCGGCGTCCTCGCGAGGGGAATTCATGACGCGGCGCCGGACGATGAAATCTTTTTGACGCGCCGGTCGTGTTCGACGGGCGGGAGGGCCTTGGCACAACGCGTGCTATTTCGAGGCCGGGGCGCTTATCGGCCGACGTTAAGCCCGCTAACGATCAACAACCTACGAATAAAATACGCTATGAAGTCATGGTCCAAGCCCCTCGCCGGGCTGCTGAAACTGACAGGTGTCCTCGCGATATTGGCGTTCGCGCCGCACTGCTTCGGGCAGGATGTCGCCCCCGCCGCGGAAGCGGTCGCCGCGGCCGCCGCCGACGCTCCGAAATACGCCGACTACGCCGCGTTCCAGGCGTCTCCGGACTACACGCTCTTCACGTTGAACAACGTGTGGATGATGGTCGCCGCGGCGCTGGTTTTTTTCATGAACCTCGGGTTCGCGTGCGTGGAGACCGGCCTTACCCGGTCGAAGAACACGGCGAACATCCTGTTCAAGAACACCATCGTGCCGTGCATCGGCCTTCTGACCTACGCCCTGATGGGCTTCAACCTGATGTATCCGGGTGCGGACTACGCCGGCAAGTGGTTCGGCTTCGCCGGCTTCGGCCTGGGGTTCGCCGACGACGTCGGCGGGCTCACCTCGGTCTACAACGCGGGCTACACCTATTGGACGGACTTTTTGTTCCAGGGCATGTTCGCCGCCACCGCCGCGACGATCGTGTCGGGCGCGGTGGCCGAGCGCATCAAGCTCGGCTCCTTCATGGTGTTCACGATCCTCTTCGTGATGATCTCCTACCCGATCACGGGCATGTGGAAGTGGGGCAACGGCTGGCTGAACACCCTGGAGACGCCTTTCTACGACTTCGCCGGCTCGACGCTCGTGCATTCGGTCGGAGGCTGGGGCGCCCTCGCCGGCGTGATCATCCTCGGGCCGCGTCTGGGCAAGTATAAGGACGGGCGCGTGATGCCGATCCTGGGGCACTCGCTGCCGCTCGCCACCATCGGCGTGTTCATCCTCTGGCTCGGCTGGTTCGGCTTCAACGGCGGATCGGTCCTGTCCGCGAATCCGGCCGCCGTTTCCCTCGTGCTCGTGACGACCTCTCTGGCCGCGGCGGCCGGCGGCGTCGCCGCGACGATCACGTCGTGGGCCCTCCTCAAGAAGCCCGACGTCTCGATGGCGCTCAACGGCATCCTCGCCGGCCTGGTCGCGATCACCGCCGGCGCCGACCAGATGAACCCGCTCCAGTCCGTCCTCGTCGGAGGAATCGGCGGCGTGCTCGTGGTGTTCTCGGTGTTCTTCTTCGACAAGCTCAAGCTGGACGATCCGGTGGGCGCGCTTTCCGTGCATCTGGTCAACGGCGTGTGGGGCACGCTGGCGGTGGGCGTTTTTGGCAATCTCGCCGGCGGCGCCCAGATCGTCTCCCAGCTCAAGGGTGTCGTATCCATCGGCGTCTTCACCTTCGCCTTCGCGTTCGCGGCCTTTTGGCTGGTCAAGATCGTCATGGGCCTGCGCGTGAGCGCGGAGGAGGAGATCGAGGGCCTCGACATCGGCGAGCATGGCAACGAGGCGTATCCCGACTTCACCCCGGCCCACAAATAAGGCTCACGTTTCGCCAAGCGGCGCTTGGACACTATCCTTGCGCCGCAACCCCGAGACACTACACATTTCAAAACCACCTTTAAAAACCCGCATGAAACTCATCATCGCCATCATCAAGCCCTTCAAACTCGAGGAGGTTAAGGAGGCTCTCTCCGAAATCGGCGTCGAAGGCATGACCGTCACCGAGGTCAAGGGCTTCGGCCGCCAGAAGGGGCACACCGAAATCTACCGCGGCAGCGAATACACCGTGGATTTCCTCCCGAAGGTTAAGATCGAGATCGTCGTCGCCGACGAGATGGTCACCAAGACCGTCGACGCCATCGTGAAGGCCGCCAAGACCGGCAAGATCGGCGACGGCAAGGTCTTCGTGGTCGGCCTCGAGGACGCGGTCCGCATCCGCACCGACGAGCGCGGCGACGCCGCCATCTGAGTCGCGGTTCATCCGGACCAAAGCCATTCGCTTCCATGGCCGGCCCCTTCGCGGGGGCCGGTTTTTTTGCGAAATTTCCGGCAAAGCCGGCCCGCCGACGCGCGCGTCGGGAACGAAGGCGTCGGCGCCCAGTCACAGCGGCGCATGCCAACCCCATGGGGCGACGCCCCCACCCCCGGCCCCGCGCCTCGCCCGCGCGCTTTTTCACCCTTCGGATGGCATCTTGCCGTCCGGCCCGGGCATTTCCGCCAACTCGGCCGACGCTCGCCGGGCGTTTGTTCCCACCCCGTATCGCCCTTATGAATGCAGCCACCGCAGCCTCCCCCGCTCGCGCCGCATCCGCCTCGGCGCCCGGTGTTTCACCGGAAGAGGTCGCCCGCCACTACGACCAGCTCGACCGGTTCTACCGCGATCTCTGGGGCGAGCACGTGCATCACGGATTCTGGGCGACCGGCCGCGAATCGCGCGACGAGGCCGTGCGCGCGTTGGTCGACGTCGTTTCGGCCCGCGCCCGCATCGTTCCAAAGACGAACGTGGTCGACATCGGGTGCGGCTACGGCGCCACGGCGCGCATGCTGGCCCACGAAAAACTCGCCAAGGTCGTGGGCTACACCATCTCCGAGGCGCAGTATTGGTATGCGCAGGGTCAGCAGGCGGCGCAGGAACGGAAAGAGGAGGAACAGGCGCTCGTGGACGAGGAGATCAACCCGCGCATCGTGCTCGGAGACTGGCTGCAAAACGAGCTGCCCGACGCGAGCCAGGACGCGATCATCGCCATCGAGAGCACCGAGCACATGGCGGACAAGACGGCGGTGTTTCGCGAAGCCGCGCGCGTGTTGCGCCCGGAGGGGCGGCTCGTCGTGTGCGCCTGGACGGCGGGGCGTGATCCCAAGCCGTGGCATCGTCGCCGCCTGCTCGATCCGATCCGGCGCGAGGGCCGGCTCGCCGGCCTTGATCGCGAGGAAGACTACGTGAACTGGATCAGCGCGGCCGGCCTCAACGTCACCGGGCGCGACGACGTGTCGGAGCGCGTGGCCAAGACGTGGTCGATCTGCGCGCGCCGGCTGCTGCTCGGGCTCGTGATCGACCCGCGTTACGCGCGTTTCCTCCTCGACGGGCGCAACGACAGCCGCGTATTCGCGAAAACCCTACCGCGCTTGTGGATGGCCTATCGGGTCCGCGCGTTGCGCTACATGATTTTCACCGCCTGCAAGCCGCCCGCGGAGTGACGGAGGAGGGCGCGGAGGCGTCGCGACGGGGCCGGGCGATCAGCGGTAGCGGAGGACGAGGCGGTCTTCTCCGTCGCCGACGATCTTGGCGGCGACCGTCTGTCCGTCGGCGCCCGCGCTTTCGCCGTGAATGCGCATGCTCGTCTTCATCGATTCGCGATGTTCGGCGCCGGACCGTTTCGCGGGGACGCGTCCTTCGAGGCCGAGCACGACCTCGGCCGTCTTCAAGGTGAAGCCGGAGGGCAGGGCGGCGTCTTCCATGCCGACCGTGATCGTTCCCGACAGGACGGCCACCTCGACGGCTCCATCGCTTTCATGGGCGACCAGTTTAACCGAACCCTCCGCGGCGCCGGGCCGGATGGCGGTGAGGGTTTCACGGAAAGCGGACGCGTTGATGGGCCAGCTTTCTCCGACGGCGACCGGCTTGCCGGGACCGAAGACGGCCTGGCTGGTGTATTTCGGGGATTCGCTCGGGGTGAGGACGGTGATCGCGGCCGTTTGCTCGGGCGTGGCGGGCTTTCCGTCCACGGTGATCGACTTGCCGGTGTCGGTCTGTTCGACGATGATTTTCGTGCCCTTGGGCAGGAAGGGCGTTTCTTCGGCGCCGTTGATGCCGACCCGAAACGAACGGACGATATAGAGCGCTTTGCGCAGTCCGCCGTTGGGGTGGAGGGCCAGGGCCACCGCGTCGGCCTTCATCGTGCGCACCGAGCTTTGTTTATGGTCGGTGACGATCTTCGAGCCGGAGGTGACCACGCTGCGGATGTTCTGGTTGCTGGCGGCCTCCATCTCGAACAGCTGTCCGACGGTCCAAGGGGGGCTGAGGTCCACCGTGTGGACGGGGGCTTCGGCGCGCAGCGCCCTGGAGCCGATGAGAAAGACGATGACCGAGACGCAAACGCGGAGGGTGGGGAAGCGCATGAAAAGACGCCGGGGATAGAACGGGGGCGAGAGGGGGATTACAAGCGCGAGGCGCCGCTCGCGCGTGGCGACGATCCGAGGCTCGTAGTCGAAGGCGGCGGCGTGCCGCCGCGGTCCATGACATGGCCGGAGGTCGTGGCCGCGCGGAAAACTCCCTTGGCGGGCGTGCGCGGACGAGCTGCCATCGGGGTATGGCGGGCTACAACTGGCTTGGTCTGATTTGCGGAGCGCTGGCGGTGGCGCTGTTCGCGCTCGTGCATCGTCGGGCGCGGGACGGCGCGCGCCTCCGGTTGGTCGTGTGGAGCGCGGTCGCGCTTCTGCTTTCGGCGCCGGGTTTGCTGACGGCGACCCATTATCTGCGCGTCGTGCCGGAGTGGCCGTGGTTCTACGAAACGCGCTCGTGGCACGGATCGGAGCTCTGGGTGCTGCCGCTCGGCGTCGCGGGCGGCTGCGCGGCGGCGTGGTTGCCCCGGCGCGCGCTCTTGTTGCCCTTGCTCGCGACGACGGGCGCGGTGATCGGGCCTTTTTTGAAGCCGGTGCTCGCGCCTTTGCCCGAGTCGGAGTTTCGCGAGGTCTGGACCAAGGACGTCTGCATCCAAAGCACGACCGCCACCTGCGGTCCGGCGAGTCTGGCGACTATCCTGCGCGCGTCGAACCTCGACGCGCGGGAACGCGACATCGCCCGCGCGGCTCACAGCTATCGCGGCGGCACCGAGGCATGGTATCTCGCGCGTGCGGCGAGGGCGTGCGGACTCGAGGCGAGGTTTCGACGGGAGGCCGGATTCCCGGAGCGCGCGCGTTGGCCCGCGATCATCGGCGTGAAAGTCGAGGAAGGACGCGGACACTTCATCCCGTTTCTCGGGCGCGAGGGCGACCGCTACCACGTGGGCGATCCGATGGTCGGACCGGAGAAGCTGACGCGCGAGGAGCTGGAGCGGCGCTACCGTTTCACCGGCTTCGCGCTGGAGCTCAGCCGTCCTGGCGGCGGTGCATCGCGGTGATGGCGCGGAGGCGCTGGCCGAGCGCCTCGGCGACCGCGATCAACTCCTCCGCCTCGGCGGCGCCGAGATGCGCGCGGCAGTGGCGGCGCCAGAGATCGAGCCAGGCGGCGAAGTGCGGTTCCTCCAGTTGGAGCGGGATGTGGCGCGCGGCCATGCCGCCGCCGTAGAGCGCGGGGCCGCCGGTGAGGCCGGACCAGAAGCCGGCGATTTTTTCCAGATGCGAAGGCCAGTCTTGGACTCGGGCGGCGAAGATGGGGCCGATCTCCTGGTGTTGCCGCACGTCGGCATAGAAGCGGCGGAGCAGGAGCATCAGTCCGTCGCGGCCGCCGATGCGTTCGTAGAGAGTGGTGGGAGCGTTCATGGCGGCGGTGTTGGCGCGATAAACTGCGTCATGCTTCGAGATGGGCAAGCGGTCGCGTCAACCGATCCGACGATCATGCGGGGCCCGGAATCGAGTCGCCTCGGCCGCCGGTTGCGCGAGGTTTGACGCCGAATGGAGATCGGAGACGCGCGAACGGAAGACTGGCCGGACTTGGAACGGATTTACCGAGAGACGCGGTTGGCGCGTTTCGTGTGGCTGCGGCCGGAGCGGATCGCCGGGTCGACGCTGGCGCGGGACGCGGAGGGGGAGGCGGTCTACGTGGCGCGGGAGACGAACGGGGGCGAAACGCGCGTGCTCGGCTTCGTCTCGGTGTGGGCGGCGGACGCCTTTGTGCATCACCTGTATGTCGATCTCGCGCGGCATCGACGCGGCGTGGGCGCGACGTTGCTGGAGTTTGCGGCGAGCCGGCATCCCGGGGCGCTCCGCCTCAAGTGCGTGGAGCGAAACGACGTCGCCCGGGAGTTTTATCTGAAGCGCGGTTGGCGTGCGATCGACCGCGGGTGCTCGGAAGACGGCGACTATCTGTTGATGGAGCGGGCGCCCGGCCCATGAGCTCGGCGCGGCGGGCGCGTCGCTTGCCTCGGGCGGGGAGCTCCGGTAGCTGAGCGTTCGTTCATGGGCTGGTTCCGCTTTGTTTTCGAACTGCTGGCCAAGGTGGCGCTGGGCGTGGCCGTGGTCTTGCTGCTGCAAGGCGCGGTGGCGCGGGAGCAGTTGTTCCTGTTGCTCGGGCTGGCGGTGATGGCGCGGGGATTTTTCCTTTGGCGCGAATGGCGCAAGCCGAGGGAGGGCGACCCGCGCCGGCTCAAGCTGGAGCGGGAGTTCGCCGCGGAG
>CBINJQ010000245.1:0-6863 GCA_966251015.1 uncultured Akkermansia sp.
ACCGGCCAGTGCAACGCCATGGGCTCGCGCCTCTACGCCAACGCCACCTCCCTCGTCGGCGGACGCGACTTCAAGAACGCCGAGCACCGCGCCCACGTCGCCAAGATCCTCGACATCCCCGTCGAGCGCATCCCGACCGAACCCTCGATGGCCTACGACCAGATCATCGACGGCATCGAGACCGGCAAGATCAAGGGCCTCTGGGTCATCGCCACCAACCCCGCCCACTCCTGGATCAACCAGGGCCGCTTCGCCAAGCTTCGCGAGAAACTCGAGTTCCTCGTCGTGCAGGACATGTATCACAGCACCGAGACCGCCAAGATGGCCGACCTCGTCCTCCCCGCCGCCGGCTGGGGCGAAAAAGACGGCGTCTTCATCAACAGCGAACGCCGCCTCGGCCTCACCCGCAAAGTCTCCCGCGCCCCCGGCCAGGCCCTCTCCGACTTTTCCATCTTCAAGCTCATCGCCGAGGTCTGGGGCTGCGCCGACCTCTTCCGCCGCTGGAGCAGCCCGGCCGCCACGTTCCAGATCATCAAGGAGCTCTCCGCCGGCCAGCCCTGCGACATCACCGGCATCCGCGACCACGACCACCTCGAGAAATCCGGCGGCATCCAGTGGCCCTATCCGGCGCGCAAAGCCGCGCCGGGAACGACCAATGCCCAATGTCCAATGCCCAATGCGCAGGACGGCTCCGCAGCATCTGCTCCGTCTTCCGATCATTCGTCATTGGTCCTTGGTCATTCGCCATTCCGCGCGGACGAGCCCGCGCAAGAACGCCGGCTCTTCGAGGACGGAAAGTTCTACACTCCGAACCAGCGCGCGGTCTTCCTCTTCGACGCCCCGCGCCCCATGCCCGAGGGCCCCGACGCCGGGTTCCCCTTCCTCCTCAACACCGGCCGCGGCACCTCCGCCCAGTGGCACACCGGCAGCCGCACCAACAAGAGCGACGTCCTCCGCAAACTGTATCCGTCTGAGCCCTACGTCGAGATCCACCCCGACGACGCCGGCCGGCTCGGCATCGCCCCCTCGTCCCCGGTGGTGGTCCGCTCCCGCCGCGCCGAGCTGACCGCCACCGCTCACCTCACGCCCACCGTGCGCCCCGGCGAGATCTTCATCCCGATGCACTACCCCGAGGTGAACCGCCTCACCTTCCCGACCTACGACCCCCACAGCCGCCAGCCCAGCTACAAAGCCTGCGCGGTCGCCCTCGCCCCAAAATAACGCGCCCCCTCGCAAGGTTTGAACAGCGCACAAGCCTCCTGGCCGAGAGAGGCGCGTGGCGCCCGTGGGCTCCGCCTGAATGTATCTCGCTAAGAAACACGCTCGGTGGCGTGTTATCCAGGTATGACGCATCATACCCTGTTTCCGCCTCGCAACGCCGGCTGGATACTGAAGACAGCCGTAGTCTTGACCGCACTTTTCGCCATAGCTGCGGTCATCCTCCCGACAGTCAGCATCCACCACGACCACTCTCCTCGGTCCATCGACGCCTCCAACCTCCGGCAGATCGGCCAAGCCAGCCTCATCTACGCGAGCGACAACAAAGATCAGCTTCCGCAAACCGAGACCGTCACCGACTTCGCCGCCGCCCTTGCCCGCGGCGGCGGATTGAACGACGCTACCATCTGGATCTCCACGGAGGAAGCATCCCTGCCCGCCAACCGCGCCATCTCCACCGTCCTCACCCCCGACCGCAGCGCGCCCCACCCCGAGTTTCTTCGCGCCCGCCTCGCGTTCACCGTCGTCGCTCGCGGCCTTCACACCGACCTCCCCGCCACCACGCCCATCGAGTGGACACGCGGCCTCCAACCCGACGGCACTTGGGCCAAAGACAGCCCCTACGGCGGCGACGGCGGCCACATCGTCTTTCTCGGCGGCAACGTGCGATTTTACCGCAACCTCGCCTCCGCGCCGCTCGCCCGCTTCGACGATCCCAAGGCCACCACCACCGACATCCGCCAGGCACTGCCACCGGACGCCTTCATCGCCGAACCCGCCCGCCACTGACCCTGCGGCCATTGGCCGCCCCTCGACTTTGTCTTTCGCGGCGCAAGGCCGCGACCGCACCTCCCACAAAATGCCCGTTGAGCCATTTCCTTGGCGGTTAAATCCGGCTCGTCCGCCGCTTAGTTGGGGGCGCCGCCCCCACATGCCGCTTTACACCAAAATTACCCATTAGGTCTTAGGTCTATTCCCTAGTAGCCCTTTTAATGGTGCATTGCAGCTACCCGGTAATTAACCCCTTACGCGGATCAGGAAATTTACCCCCGCGCGGGCCAGCGCCGCGTTGACGCTTTTTTGACTCGTATGGCGCACTTTATTTCCGCTTTCGGCTCCACCCCCTCCGCCCGTCTCTACGCTCTTCGACTCGCGCTCTTCTGCGCCCTCGCCGTTCCCGCGACCCACGCCTTTCCCCCGGCGCCGTTCAACACCCTCTACGGCATGGTCCGCGACGACGGCGGCAACGCCCTCCGCGTCGAGGGTGCGCAGATCGTGTTCTACCGCGACGGCGCCGAAAAGCTCCGCGAACCGCTCACCGAGACCTCCCGTCTCGATCAAAACTACGAGATCCGGCTCCGCATGGACATGGCCCGGCTCGGCACGCGCACCTACACCAGCCTCGCCCACGCCACCGGCTCCACGTTCACGCTCGGCGTCGTCCTCAACGACATCGTCTACTATCCCATCGAGATGTCGTCGCCGCACACCGTCGGCCGCCCCGGCGAACGCGTGCGCCTCGACCTCACGCTCGGCGTCGACTCCGACGGCGACGGCATCCCCGACGCCTGGGAACAAAGCCAGCTCTACGCCGGCGGCGTCGCGCCCGGACCAGACGGCTGGGATCTCTCGCTCATGACACGGGACGGCGACTTCGACGGCGACGGCGTGTCCAACTGGCGCGAATACATCGCCGGCACCTTCGCCGCCGACCCCACCGACTACCTCGCGTTGCAAATCGTCGAGCCTCTGTCCGGACACGTGCGGCTCCGCTTCTTCTCCATCTACGCCAAGGTTTACTCCCTCGAGTCCTCCACCGATCTCCAGACCTGGACCCCGGTGTCGCTCTACCTGAGCAACCCCGTGCCACCGCCGCCCGACCCCGAAGACTACGATCCGCAGCCCTTCGTCCCGCCGGCCGCCCTGGCCTCCCTGCGCGCCGAGGCCACCGACTTCGTCGACCTCTACGCCCCGTCGAGCGCCGGCGGCCGCACCTTCTACCGCCTCAAAGTCCGATGAAAATCTCCCGTCCGCGCGCCACCCGGCTCGCCCTCGCCGCCGGCCTGCTCCTCGCCGCCTCGCCCGCGCTCCGCGCCCAGTGGAAAACCGAGACCTACGCGCTCAAGGGCGGCTGGACCGCCATCTGGCTCCACGGCGACGCCACCCACGCCACCCCGGCCGAGCTCTTCGCCGCCTACCCCACCGTGCTCGAGGTCTGGCGCTGGAACCCCAACCCCGACCAGGTCCAGTTCACCGACTCCCCCTCCGAACCCGACGCCACCAGCAGCGAGTGGACGATCTGGAACCGCGAGGACCCCGACGAGCAAAAGCTGACCGCCCTCGTCGGCCAGTCCGCCTACCTCGTCCGCAGTAGTGGCGCTTCCACTACGACGACCAGCGTCTCGATCGCGCAAAAACCCCGCCCTCCCGCCGCCACCTGGCTCGTTTCGGGCGCGAACTTCCTCGGCTTCCCCGCCCTCGCCGCCACCCCGCCCGTCGCCTCGTCCTACTTCGCCAGCTTCCCCGTCGCCGTCTCCTCGCCGTCCAAGATCTACAAATACATCGGCGGCGATCTCGGCGCCTCCAATCCCCTCCAGATTTCCGCCTCTTCCGAGAAGCTCGATCGCAACACCGCCTACTGGTTCGAGGCCGCCGTGGTCGGCGACTTCACCGCCCCGGTGGAATACGAGCTGCCCTCCTCCGACGGCCTCGCCTTCGGCCGCACCCTCTCCGTCATCACCGTCGGCGTGATGAACCGTTCCTCCAGCGCGTTCACCCTCACCCTCGGCGTCGAAAACTCCGACCCCGCCCCTGCCGGCCAGACCGCGATCACCGCCCCCGTCCCGCTCACCCGCCGCGTCTTCGACAGCGCCACCGGCGCCTACACCGAGACCGCCATCACCGGCGAGTTCACCGTCTCCGTCCCGGCCAACGGCCGCATCAATCTCGACTTCGGCATCGACCGCTCCGCCATGACCGGCTCCTCCGCCGCGCTCTACGCCTCCTTCCTCCGCATCAAGGATTCCGCCAAGCTCTCCGACGTCCGCCTCCCCGTCAGCGCCCAGACCGCCACCCCCGCCGGCCTCTGGACCGGCCAGGTGGACGTTTCTTCCGTGCAAAGCACCGTCGCCGGCAGCCCCGGCTCGACCACCACGCGTTCCTTCCCGCTTCGCGTCATCATCCACGTGAACGAAAGCGGCCAAGCCCGCCTGCTCTCCCAGGCCTTCGTCGGCACGCTCGCCTCGGAGGGCAACCAGGTCGGCATCGCCGTCAAGGAGTCCGACCTCCTCTCCTCCGCCAAGGCCGACGCCCTCCGCCTCGTCTCCAGCCAGATGCCGCTCGACCGCGTGATCGTCGGAACCGGCGCCTTCGCCGTCGGCTCCACCCTCACCCACGTCGTGACCATCCCCTTCGACGATTCCACCAATCCCTTCGTCCATACCTATCACCCCGACCACGACAACCGCGACGCGCGCCTCGCCCCCCTCGCCGCCGGGGTCGAGAGCTACAGCGTCACCCGCACGCTCGCCTTCACCTTCACCGCCGCCCCGCCCGACGGCTCCACCGTCACCGGCTGGGGCACGACGATCTACGGCGGCACCTACTCCGAGACCATCAGCGGGATCAACAAGACCCCCCTCGCCGTCGGCGGCACCTTCACCCTCCGCCGCATCTCCGAGATCGCCGACATCACTCTCAACTAACGCCGCCGCCTCCCCCTCTTCTCATGCTCTCCGCCGCCCTGGCTCCCCGCTCCTCGCTCCTTGCGCCCCGCTCCACAATGAAAGCCCGCCTCGTCACCACCGTCCTCGCCGCCCTCGCGCTCCTCGCCTCCGCCGCCTCGGCCAGCGTGCCGACCCTGATGAGCTACCAGGGCCGCGTCAGCGACGCCGCCGGCGTCCTCATCGGCAACTCGTCCCCGGTCAACCGCACCATCACCTTCAAGTTCTACTCCGCCAGCAGCGGCGGCACCCCGCTCTACGCCGAAGCCCAGACCGTCACCATCTCCGCCGGCGAGTTCAGCGTCCTCCTCGGCAACGGCACCGGCGTCTCCGGCTTCAAGGGCCCCTCCGCCCCCGCCCTCACGCCCTACGTCACGCTCCAGTCCATCATGTCGGGCAACATCTACCTCGGCGTCACGGTGGACGACGGCACCTCCGCCGCCGACCCCGAGATCACCCCGCGCCAGCAGATCGTCTCCGCCGCCTACGCCTTCCGCGCCCAGGTCGCCGAGACCGTCGTGGATGGCGCGTTAGGCACCTCCATGTTGGCCAACTCCGCCGTCACCACGGACAAGCTCGGCGGCGCCTCCGTCACCAACGCCAAGCTCGCCACCGACGCCGTCAACACCGTCAACATCGTCTCCGGCTCCATCAACGACGCCAAGATCGCCAACGGCGCCGTCACCAACGCCAAACTCGCCGCCAACGCCGTCACCCGCGACAAGATCCTCGACGGCACCATAAACTCCGACGACGTCGCGGTCGGAGGCCTCAACGGCGGCAACATAGCCGACGGCACCATCGCGTCCATCGACATCGGCGACGGCCAGGTCGCCACCGCCGACCTCGCCGACCTCGCCGTCACCAACGCCAAGATCGGCAACGCCGCCGTTGACCTCAACAAGCTCGTGGACGCCGTGAAACAGTCCCTCTGCCCCGCCGGCACCATCCTCCCCTACGCCGGCGACACCGCCCCCGCCGGATGGCTCATTTGCGACGGCACCGCGCTCAACCGCAACACCTACGCCACCCTCTTCGCCGTCGTCGGCACCCGCTTCGGCTACGGCGACTCCTCCAACTTCCGCATCCCCGACCTCCGAGGCCAGTTCCTCCGCGGCCGCGACGGCGGCGTCGGCCGCGACCCCGACCGCAACTCCCGCACCGCGATGAACTCCGGCGGCGCCACCGGCGACGCCGTCGGCTCCGTCCAGGGCGACCAGTTCAGGAGCCACCGCCACGGCGTCCCCATCGATTCAAACGGATCCAACGCCGACAACCCCACCCTCAACCAGACCAGCGGCAGCGACGAGAACTACTCGCTGACCCCCGGCACCGACAGCGCCGGCGGCAACGAGACCCGCCCCACCAACGCCTACGTCAACTACATCATCAAACTCTGATCCGGCCCCGCCCGCCGCGCCCCCTCCCCACGCCAGCACCTCCGCGCCTTCTCCATTCGTCGTTCGACATTGGTAATTCGTCATTCCCCATGAGCCTCCCCCGCCTTCTCCGCGCCTCCCCGCTCATGGGCGCGCTGGCCCTCCTGCTCGCCCTCGTATCCACCGGATCGCTACACGCGCAATACGAGGTCAAGGGCGGAGTGTTCAACGAGCTCAGCCTGCGCGCCGGCGGCGTTCCCGTCGGCGGGACCGGCGCCCCGACCGGCGACCCGACCATCACCCCCCAGTTCGCCAACGTCGTCGAGACCTCCGCCACCGCCGGCCCCGTCTCCGCCTCCGCCACCCTCTCCGCCCGCTACCCCTCCTCCGCCGTCGCCGTGCTCCAGCGCGCCAGCGTCGGCCACGCCTTCGCCTCCGGCGTGCCCCGCTACTTCCTCGGCGACCGCATGACCCCGCCGACCGGCTACATCAACGCCGCCGGCGTGCTCGTCGCCACCTCCGCCGACTTCTGGCGCGCCGAGCC
>CBINJQ010000246.1:0-6834 GCA_966251015.1 uncultured Akkermansia sp.
CTCGTGGTCGAGGGCTCGGGCGCCGACATCTGGGGAAGCGCGGACGAGTTCCGCTTCGTCTACCAGCCGATGAGCGGCGACTGCGCCGTCACCGTCCGCGTGGTCGGCCTGCAAAACACGTCCGCCTGGGCCAAGGCCGGAGTCATGGTCCGCCAGTCCCTCGACGCCAACTCCGCCTACGCGATGAACTTCGTTTCCCCCGCCAACGGCGTCGCGTTCCAGCGTCGCGCCACCGCCGGCGGCGCGGCCGGCGGCATCAGCGAAAAAGCCGGCGTCGCCGCTCCCCAATGGCTGCGCCTCCTGCGCTCGGGCAACACCTTCAGCGCCTACCACTCGGCCGACGGCGTCAGCTGGACGCTGCAAAACACCACCACGCTCTCCATGAGCGGAACGGTCTACGCCGGGCTCGTGGTTTGCAGCAACAACGACGGCGCGCTTAACCAGGTCATCGCCACCAACCTCGTCGTCGGCCCGCTGCCCCCGCCCGACCGGCCGACCCAGCTCGGAGGCTTCGGCGGCAACGCCCAGGCCACGCTCGTCTGGGCGCCCGCCACCGGCGCCTCCAGCTACACCGTCCAACGCGCCGCCGCGGCGGACGGCCCCTACGCCACCGTCGCCAGCGGGCTCACCACCACGCTCTACACCCAGACCGGCCTGAGCAACGGCGCGACCTACCACTATCAAATCCAGGCGGTGAACACCAACGGCACCAGCGCGCCCTCCGCCTCCGTGTCCGTGACCCCGGCCCCGCTCACCCTGCCCTCCGGCTGGGCTCAACAAGACGTCGGGGCGGTCGCGGCCGCCGGCTCCGGCGGCTACTCCAACCGCGCCTTCCTGCTCACCGGCTCCGGCGCCGACGTATGGTTCGCCGAGGACGAGATCCGCTACGCCTACGTCCCCGTCTCCGGCGATTGCACCATCACCGCCCGCGTGCGCTACCTGCAAAACGTCCACCCCAACGCCAAAGGCGGCGTCATGATCCGCGAATCGCTCACCACCGGCTCAGCCCACGCGATGGTCAACCTCACCCCGAGCGCCGGCGTGGAGTTCATCCGCCGCACCGCCAACGGCGGCTCCACCACCGCCGCCGCCACCGCCGGCCTGCTCGCCCCGCACTGGGTGCGCCTCGTCCGCTCGGGCACCACCTTCACCGCCTACCAATCGGCCAACGGCGCCACTTGGACCCTGGTCGGCTCCCCCGTCACCGTGACCATGGGCGCCTCCGCCTACATGGGCCTCGCCGTGAACAGCCACCTCGACGGCACGCTCTGCCAGGCCTGGTTCGACGAGGTGACCACCACCCCCGCCAGCCTGCCGCCCCCCGCGCCGACCGGACTCGCCGCCACGGCCGGCGACGCCCAAGTCTCGCTTTCCTGGTCCGCCACCGCCGGGGCCGCCGCTTACACCGTGAAACGCGCCGACGCCGCCTCGGGCCCCTACGTCACGCTCGCGAGCGGACTCGTCACGACCGCCTACGTCGACAATACCGGCCTGAACAACGGCTCGACCTACCACTACACCGTGAGCGCCACCAACTCCGTCGGCGCCGGCGACGCCTCCGCGCCCGTCTCGGCGCGGCCGCTGAGCCCCGCCATGGGCTGGCGGCTCGAACACTTCGGCGCCACCGACGCGACCGGTCTCGCGGCCGACGACGCCGACCCCGACGCCGACGGCCGCGCCAACCTCGCGGAATACGCCTGCGGCTCGTCCCCGCTATCCGCCGATACCGGCCCGCTGCTCGTCGCCGGCACGAGCGAGGACGGCATCCCGCACCTCACCTTGACCTTCACCCGCCGGAGCCCCGCCGTCGTCGCCACGATCGTCGAGGCCAGCTCCGAACTCTCCACCTGGACCCCGGTCGCCAGCCTGCCCGTCGGCGCCGACGACTGGAGCGGATCGGCCACGGTCGACGAGGCCCCGGCCGGCGACTTGGTCCGCGTCACCGTGGAAGATCCCGCCGCGCTCGAAAGCCAGGTCCGCCGCTTCCTGCGCGTCCGCTTCACCAGCCCCTGATGTCCGGTTAAAAAACAATCCAGGTGGACGGGCGGGTCCCTCCGCCCGTCTGCCGGCGGTCCCGCAGCGGGCGCAGTGACGCGCCCGCCCGCCCACACAAAGACCCACCACCCCCAAAGACGCGGCCGATCCGGCCGCGTCTTCATTTTTTCCTCGCCGTCCCATCTGTCCTAGTTCAACTAGGACACCATGCTTCCCTTCGCCGTCGACATCAAACCCGGCCAGCCCGTGGCGGAGCAGATTCTCTACGCGGTGAAAAAAGCCGTCGTCGGCGGACAACTCCGCCCCGGGGATCGTTTCCCCTCCGTGCGCGTGCTCAGCCAGGAGCTGCGCATCAACCCCAACACCGCGCACAAGGTCGTGGCCGCGCTCGTCGCCGAGGGCGTGCTCGTCACCACCCCGGCCGTCGGCAGCGTGGTCGCCGAGCCCACGGCGGGCGGCACTCGCGAACGCGCCGAGCTGCTCGGTCCGGAACTCGAACGCCTCGTCGTCGAGGCCAAGCGCCTCGGGCTCGATCTCGAACAAGTCCAGGCCGGCCTGACCAAACACTGGAACCGTCTCGGGCGCTGACCGCCGCGCCCTCGCCCACCCGCCCCCGCGCAACGCCGCTCCGCAGCCGCGCGCCGGGGCTCCCTCTCTCCGCATCTCTTTCGTCCATCCCCAATGAACATCATCGAAACCCGCGGTCTCACCCGGACCTTCGGCCACACCGAGGCCGTGCATGATCTCGACCTCGCGCTCGCCCCCGGCGGCGTCACCGCCCTGCTCGGCCCCAACGGCGCGGGCAAATCGACCACGATCCGGCTCCTGATGAATCTGCTGACGCCGACCGCCGGCTCCTCGCGCGTGCTCGGCGTCGATTCGCGCAAGCTCGGTCCGCGCGAATTCGCCCGCATCGGCTACGTCTCGGAAAACCAGGAGCTGCCGCTCTGGATGACGGTGCGCGGCTTCCTCGACTACTGCCGGCCCTTCTACCCGCGCTGGGATCGCGAGCTCGAGCGCACCTTGCTCGCGCAGCTCGATCTGCCGCAGGACCGCAAGCTCTCCCACCTCTCGCGCGGCATGCTGATGAAGGTCAACCTCCTCTCCTCGCTCGCCTACCGGCCCGAGCTGCTCGTGCTCGACGAGCCCTTCGCCGGGCTCGACCCGCTCGTGCGCGAGGAGTTCGTGCGCGGCCTGCTCGAGGTGTCGGGCCTCGGCGACTGGACCGTCTTCATCTCCTCGCACGACATCGACGAGGTGGAGCGTTTCTGCGACCATGTCGTCCTGCTCGACGCCGGCCGCAAACAGGTGGACGAGTCGACCGAATCCCTTCTCGCGCGCTTTCGTCGCATCGAGGTCTTCCCCGCCCTCCGGGTGCCGGCGGCGGATCGGCCGGGCGAGGATCGCTGGCTGGAGTTTCAACAAGCCGGCCAACGCGCGACCTTCATCGAGACGCGCTACGCGGCCGGCGCCACCGAGCGCACCTGCGCGGCGGCCTTTCCCGGCGCGAGCGTCTCCTCGATGCCGCTGACCCTGCGCGAGATCTTTCTCGTGCTCGCCCGCGCCGGCCGCGCGAAGAACCGCCAACCCGTAGGCGTGGCATGAATACGTTCGCGCACATCGTCCGCAAGGACCTGCGTCGCCTCTCAGTCCCGCTCGGCCTCTGGCTCGCGTTGGTGGCCGGGAAAGCGGCGGCCCTGGTGGCCTACGCCGGCGGCGACCTGCCCTGGCCGGGCGAATCGTTCGGCCTTGCGGTGACTTACGCCAACTGGATGGAGGCGGCCGTCGGCATGGTTCTCGCCACATGGCTGGTGTTCGAGGACAACCCCTGCGATCCGAGGACCTTCTGGATGACGCGTCCCGTTTCCGGCCGCCGCCTGCTCGCGGCCAAGCTCGCCGGCGCGGCGCTCATGCTGACGGCGCTGCCCCTCCTTCTCCTCCTCCCCGCGTGGCTGGCGGCGGGCTTTGGCGCGAGAGAGATCGTGCTCGCCGCCGCGAGCTGGGCCGTCCTCCAGGGCGCGCTCACCGTCCTCGCCCTGACGTTCGCGGCGGTGTCGGCCAACGCCAGCCAGACGATCCTCGGGCTCGCGGCCTTCGCCCTGCTCCTCGCGGTCGGATTCTGGCTCGAATGGCGATTCCCGGGAAACTGGAGCGGCCTCGCCTGCGTGCTCGCGTCGACCGCCGCGCTGGTTCTCGGCCTGCAATACATCGGTCGCCGCCGCCGCGCGGGCGTCGCCTGCCTCGCGGCGGGCCTCGGTCTGGTCGCGCTCGGCGTCGAGCCGCAAACGGCCCGCCCCGATGCGAGTCCCCGCGACACGACGCCGACCGCGCCGATTCCCGTCGAAGCGGGAAGCGTGCAACGCGCCGCGACCGGGCGCTGGAGACTCACCGCGCTCCTCCCCCGGCAAGATGACATGAACGTGCGCCTGCGCGGGCTGGGTTTTCACTCCTTCCTCTTCGACGGCGTCGCGCGGCCATCCTGCGTCCTTCAACCTGGAGGCGACTCCGCGCCTGCGCCGGCTCGCTCCGCCTTGAGGCTGGGCGAAGCCGGCGCCGCCTCGCTGCGCGTGTCCGATTTCCACGCCTCGATTCCAAAGGAAGGGCTGTCTGGCGCGACCTGGCGGCTCGCTTACCCGGCGCCTGAAACCAACGACGGCAACTCCTCCCCTTCCCCCGCCCCATGAAGCTTCTCTTTCACATCGCGCGCAAAGACGCCGCGCGCATCCGCTGGTTCTGGCTGGCGTGGATCGGCGTGCTCGTCGGCAAGATCGGCGTCGGCGTCACCTTTGAGCACGGGCTCGACGTCTATCGCGTGTATTCGCTCTTAAACTACCTGCATGGCGGCCTCGTCGCCGTCGACATCGTGGCGACCTATTTTTTGGCGTCCTGGCTGGTCATGGAAGACGCTCCTATGCGCACCAACCACTACTCGCGCACCCGCCCCGTCTCACGCGGCGGGATGCTGGCGGCGAAAGCGTTGGGAGCCTTCGTCCTGCTCGGGCTTGCTCCGGTCGTGGTCTGGCTGCCTTGGTGGATCTATTGCGGTTTCGGCGCGTTGGATTGCTTGCGCGAGGCGACGCTCACGCTGGCCGTGCAGGCCCTCCTGATCCTGCCCGCCTTTCTGCTTGGATCGCTCGTCGATTCGTTTCGGCGCCTGCTGTTGTGGACGCCCGTGTGGCTTGGGGCGCTGTTCGTGGCGTTTTTCATCCCGATCATGACGGTCGTCATTCGGTAGGAAACGCGTCGTCTCTTTAAAGACGTGGACCAGCTCGGCCTCTGGCAAACGAGATTCCAGATCGCCGGCGGCGGTCTGCTTTTGATCTGCGTCGCACTTGTCGTCTGCCAAAACCTGCGCCGTCGGCCACGCGAGACCGTCGCCGTCCTCACCGCGACCTGGGCGATGGCGACGGCATGGGTCTGCTTTTCCCCGTTAAATCTCTGGCCTGAAATACCCGACAAGTGGGCCGAAGACCGCCCCGAAAACGCCCGGGGCGTTGAAGTTCGGCTCGCCTCCGCCACATTGGTCCCGAGTCGGTATTCCGAATCCCCGATCGACCGTCTTTCGCTGCATTGGCAGTCCACCACGCCGCTCGGCATGGATCTCATACCGCTTAAAACCCAGCTCACCTTCCGTCGCGGCGATGACGACAGCCTGCCCATTTCCCCGAGTGGCTATTATTACCACGCAGCTGACCTCGGCGACGCCTCGCGTCTTTTCAAACACATCGACCTTTCCAAAATGCCACGGCGCCCGGACAACCTTGAGGTAGACAACCGCATGGCTGTGGCGCGCGGAAGGCACTATCTGCGCGAGATTTTCCGGGGAACCGGTTTTCTTGAGGAAATATCGTGGTTCTCGGCTGTTCACGACCTTCCCCAGGAGTTCCGTGACAACCTCGACAGCCTAGCGCTACGAAGCCAAAAGCTGTTCGCCTTGGTCGAATACGAACTGCATGGCCTGGTGCCGTTGGAAGAATCGAACGTGCGCTTGAACCATGGTCGCGGCCTGCGCCTAACGAAAATATATCGCGACGAGACTTGGGCATCAGTCACCGGAGTCGCGCGGCATCCGAGGTCTCCTGCCCTCCACCCCTTGCTCAATTTCTTCGCGCCACTGTCCACCCATCTCGCCGAAAAGAACTTCACGAACGACGGGATCGCTATGATCGATAGCTGGAACCGCCGGGAACTTCCCATTCAGAATCTTCGGTGGTTAAAACGCGGAGCCGCTGTCGCCGGCGGCGATTTCGTCGTCGGCGGTGTCTCGTTGCAGTTTGTCGGCTTCAATGCCGACCCAGGACACCATTTCGAGAATGGCCGGTGGTTGCATCGCGAGACGGTCACCGACGAATGGTTCAACGGCTTGCGCCTCGCCTTCGTGACGCAACGCGAGACGGCCCGGTTTTATCGCGAAACCGTCGTCGATCCGCTGCCGCTCACGCAGGCGGACGGAGCGGCGCGGAACTGACGGTTACTGGCGAAGCGCTCCGCGCGTCCGCTACGGCCACACGCCCGAAACGCAGCGGAATGACGAAGCCGTTTCGCCGGAGTAACACGCGTCCGGGGACGGACGAGGCCACACTCCGATCCTTACGCAACAAACGCGGCCCCCGTTTCCGGAGGCCGCGTTTGGTTTGCAGGGGATGTTTCCCGAGCCGGAGCTTGGCTCAGAAGAAAGTCAGATACTTGCCCTGCGCGAGGCGCTGGATGAGGAGGGCGAGCTCCATCGCGTGGTAGTCGCCCCACATGCAGGCTTCGCCGTTCGGGACCTTCTGGCCCTTGGCGACGTGGTCCCAGCCGTTCGGACGGTGATACACGCTGTGCAGGAGGAGGCCCTGG
>CBINJQ010000247.1:0-6827 GCA_966251015.1 uncultured Akkermansia sp.
CGTCACCCTCAAACGCGGCCGCCAAGACCTCCTCAAGCGCCTCGAACAAACCCTCGCGCCCGCGCCTGCGGCGCGTAGCGGAACGGCGGAGCCATTTCGTTCCGTCCCCCCGCCCGCGCCCGCGTCTCCGCCCTCGCCCGCCTCCGACCCCGCCGCCGCCTTCGCCGCCACGGTGCGCCAACGCCTCGCCGCCCGCCTCGTCCGCTGCGAGGAGATCTGGCTCCCCTCCGACACCGTGGCGGAACGGCGGAGCCGTTTCGATCCTACCTCCGCCCCGCCCGCCCCTGACGCGCCCACTCTCCTCTGCGTCGTCCAGTCCGATGCCGCCTCCGCCCGCCCCGTCCTCGAAACCCTCCTCGCCGACACGCCCTGGCGCGGCACGCGCCCGACGCTCCAGATCATCGACGCCTCCGCTTGGGCCGCCATCGAGCAACTCCGCGCCGCCGGCCTGCTCACGCTCGGCCCGTATCACCCGCGACCTCCTCGCCGCCGATCCGGCGATCCCGCCCGCGCCGCCGCCGCCACCGCCTCCGCTGAGCCCCGAGCAACAAGCCCGCCTCGCGCAACTCCGCGACCTCGCCCGCCGCAAAGCCAAGGCCGCCCGCGCCCTCCTCGCCGCCGACCTCCCCGACGAGGCCCTGGAACCGCTCCAAGCCGCCGCCCTGGCCCACGCCCAGGCCACCGCCATCGAGAACCGCGCCGAAGAACCCGCCGACCTCGCCGAACCCATCACCCTCGCCGCCGCACCCACATTCCTCCAAGCCATTCTCGCCACCTGAGCTCCGCTCCTTTGCGTCAAAATCATTCACCCAGACGCCCTCCTGTTTTCATTTAGACGCCGATTTATTTTCATTTAGACGGTATTTTATTTTCATTTAGACGGTATCAGGCATAGCCTCTGGCGTGTCCGTAGAGCCTCCCTTTCCACGCTTTGCCCTGCCACACCTTGAAGCCGCGCTAGGCGATACGCCGGTCGTAGTCATACACGGCCCCCGGCAATGCGGTAAATCCACGCTCGCCCGAATCGCCGCCGACCGCCGCGGGCACACCTGTCTTACGCTGGACGACGACAACATCCTCCGCGCCGCCCGCGAAGATCCCGCAGGGTTTTGCGCAAACCTGCCGCCCAAGGTCGTCATCGACGAGATCCAACGCGCGCCCGAACTCTTCACCTCCATCAAAGCCATGGTGGACCGCGACCGCCGCCCCGGCCGCTTCATTCTCACCGGCTCCGCCAACGTCCTGCTCCTCCCCCGCTTGGCCGACTCCCTTGCCGGACGCATGGAAGTGCTGCGCCTCGCTCCGCTGGCACAAATCGAGATCGAGCGAGCCACGCCCGGTGCCGGTTTTCTGGAGCGTCTGTTCGCCGCCGATTTCTCCGTTTCCCCCACCCCCGCACCCCGTCTCGGTGACGAGTTGATCGAGCGCGTGACCACCGGCGGCTTTCCGCCCGCGCTCGCCCGCGCCACCCCGCGCCGCCGTCGCGACTGGCATCTCGCCTATGCCGATTCGCTCCTCCAGCGCGACATCCGCGACCTCGCCAACATCCGCTCCCTGGAATCCGTGCCCCGCCTTCTCGAACTGGCAGCCACGCAGACCAGCCACCTCTTCAACGCCAACGCGCTCTCCGCCCCGCTCGAACTCACCCGCCCCACCGTGCGCGAGTATCTGGCTCTGCTGGAGAAACTCTTCCTCGTCGAGCTACTGCCCCCCTGGCACCACAACCGTCTCAACCGGCTGGTAAAGACGCCCAAGCTCCACCTCGCCGACACCGGCCTCGCCGCCGCCCTGCTCGGCCTCGATGTCGCCGCGCTCAAGGCGGACCGCTCCGCCTTCGGCCTCCTGCTGGAGAGCTTCGTCTGCCAGGAACTCCGCCGCATGGCGACCTGGGCGGACGCCTCGTATCGATTCTTTCACTATCGGGACAAGGATCAGGTCGAAGTGGACGTGATCGTCGAGCGAGACGGCCGGGACCTTTGCGGCGTTGAGGTGAAAGCGTCGTCCACCGTGACCTCCGCCGACTTCTCCGGCCTGCGCCGCCTCCAGGAAATCTGCGGCCAAAAATTCAAATGCGGCGTGGTCTTCTACGACGGCGAAACCTCCCTCCCCTTCGGCAAAAACCTCTTCGCGGCTCCCTATCCGGCGCTGTGGAGCCCATTCAGCCTATAAACTACCATGCCCCTCTACAAATACACTTCCACTTCATTCATTAACCACCTTCCGAGCCGCACGATTCGTTTCAGTCCTCCAAGCAGCTTCAACGACCCATTCGACGGCATACCTCCAGCGAAAGCCATATTGAGCAGCCCGGCCTATGAAAATGCCCGGAAGCAAATCCTCCCCTTCGACGCGGATCAACTAACCCAGCAGGATGACCTGCGAGCAAGAGTGCAGGTTGCCGAAGGCATCTTAAAAAATCTGGCCACGCACCGTTACCGGGATCGGCTGATTGCGGACGCGGATTCGTCCTTCCGTATCCTCTGCCTCACCAAGGCTGACCCGCAATCGGAAGCAGCGGCTCTCATGTGGGGCCACTACGCCACCCACACGGATTCAAACGGAATAACGCATCCTCACGCAGGCATCGCCCTCGAATTCGAGGCATCACACCCTTGGCTTGCGGAACACCGCACTCGCCGAGACCGCGACTACGCAGAAGTCGAATACCGTTCGCACCGAGCCCAAATCGAAACCGATGGCAGAAAGTCTTTGTTCATAAAATCCACCCTTTGGGCGTATGAACAGGAGGTGCGACTGGTTCGGCATATCAAAGAAGACGCCAACGACCTCATCGATCCCGCTAGAACCTTAGCCAGGTATCCAGCGGCTATGCTTAATGCCATCTACATAGGCCTCAGGGGGGCACCTGACCTAGAAAAGCGAATCGCCGAAAAGCTCTCTGAAGAACCCGAGCTTAGGCATGTCAAGGTGCGCCGGATCACCGGCATCGATCCCGACACTTTCAATCTACTGATCCAAGAGTAGCACGAAGTGCGTCCCTCTTGGATCTCCTCCAGAGCAACCTGTCGTCGGCCTTCCCTACTTTTCCAACTATTGATCCACTCGAACTCATCAGTCTCGTTTCCGTTGGAAAAACCACCACCGTGCAGTTCAAACGCACGCTGGAGAACCGCGAAAAACTCGCCGCCGAGCTCTGCGCCTTCGCCAACACCCAAGGCGGCCTCATCCTCTTCGGCGTCGAGGATGACGGAACCATCTCCGGCCTCGCCCCCGAGGAAGTGCGCCGCCTCAACTCCGACATCGCCACCGTCGCCGCCGACCGTATCCGCGAGCCCATCTACCCCACCAGCGAGGTCGTGACCGTGCAGGGCAAAAACGTCCTCGTCGTCCGCGTCTCCGAAAGCGACTCCAAGCCCCATTTCGATCCCAACGGTTCCATCTGGGTCAAAAGCCTCGGCGACAAACGCCGCGTCACCTCGCGCGAGGAGCTCCGCCGCATTTTTCAAGACGCACACGTCTTCTACGCCGACGAGCAGCCCGTTTCTCGCACTTCGCTAGCCGACATGGACACGGCCGCGTTCACCGCCTTCTACCACGCCGACTTCAAACAAGCGCCCGAGTCCACGGGGCTGCCGCTCGCGACCCTGACGGAAAACCTCAACCTCTCCCGCAACGGATCACTCACCCTCACCGGACTTCTCTTTTTTGGCCAACAGCCCCAGCGCTACCGTCCGGAACTTGTCACCAAGGCCATTTGCTACCGCGGCACCGACGCCGCCACCGCCACCGGCTACCAGGACAGCGAAGACATCGACGGCACCCTGCCCCAGCAATTCGCCAAAGCGAAGGCCTTCATCGCCCGCAATCTTCGCCGTCCCCAAGGCGACGCCGGCATCAACTCCACCGGCGCATGGGAAATCCCCGAGCAAGTATTCGAGGAGCTCCTCGTGAACATGCTCGTCCACCGCAACTACTTTGTCGCCGCCCCAAACAAGCTCTTTATCTTCGACGACCGCGTGGAGATTCACTCGCCCGGCTGCCTGCCCAATTCGCTCACCGTTGAACAAGTGAAAGCGGGCAACTCCATCCCGCGTAACCCAATCCTCCAAAGCTACGCCTCAAAGCTGCTCCCGTATCGCGGCATTGGCACCGGTATTCGTCGCGCCCTTGCTCTGCACCCGCGCACCGAACTCTTTAACGACACCGAAGAGAACCGGTTTCGAATAATCGCCCTCCGCTGAGAACCCGCGGTTTCGGACCCGCATTCTATGTCATCCCTCCGCCTGGCCGCCATCGCCGCCGAGCTGCGGGAGCTGGATGCGCGCCGCGCCCGTCTCCTCGCCGAGCAGGCCGAACTCCTCCGTCACGAAACCGAGGCGCGCCTTCCGCTCTTCGCCCCCGCCGCGCCGCCGTCATCCGGCTCCTCATCGCCCACCAACCTCATGCCGCCGCCCGCACGTAAGACCTCCACGTGGAAAACCGTGCGTCCTGTCCTCGAAGCCTGGGACAAGCCCGCCCTGCTCACCATCATCAAGGACATCCACGCCGCCTCCGAAGCCGCCCGAGACCTCGTCAACACCCGCTGCCGCCCCGCCGAGTCCGCCCCCGCAATCCTCGAAAAAGCCCGCCAGAAAGTGGTCGAGCAATTCTTCCCCAAGCGCGGATGGGGCACACTCAAGCTCGCCGACGCCCGCAAGGCCATCCGCGACTACCAAAAGACCACGGGCAACATCCCGGGAACCCATCTGCTCCTCACCTACGTCGAAAACGGAGCAAAATTCACCGCCGAATTCGCGTCCACAACAGCGTCGAGTCCGCCCTCAAGGAGCTGGCCAAGCTCCTCCGTGGTCCCGCCCGCTCACTCTACCCGGAATTTCAAGCCCGCCTCGACCACGTCGAGTTCATCACCCGCCCCGTCGGCTGGGGTTTCCACGATTTCGTCGCCGACACCGTCGCCACCCTCGAAGAAGAGCTGGCCGAAGCGTAGACGCCTCCCACCGCCCCGCACTGCCGGCCCCCTCCCTCCGCCGCTCCTCTGCGGAAGCGGCCAAGCCGAAGCTATCGACGCGTCGTTTGGTGATTCCCGCCGCTCCGCCCCTCCCCTGCATTCACCCTGCACGCGCCGTCAGCCGGCGCCCTCCAGCCGCCCGATAACCTCCCCCAGCCGCGTCCGCACCCGCCTTGTTTCCGCCGCGCTCCACGCCCGCAGCAGCGGCAACCAGCTGGCGTCCGCCTCCCGCGCCAACCGATCAACCAACAAGAACGCCGTGTCGTGGTTCCGCTGCGGATTCTCCGACATCAAAAACGACAGCTTCAAGCCCCGCCCCGCCGCCACCGCCTCTCGCTGCCCGCGCAGCTCCTTCAGCCACGCCTCGGCCACAAACCCCTTCGCCTTCTCCAGCCCCGCGTCGGTGTAAACGATCAAGGGCAACCCCTCGCGCGTGTGCTCGAACCGCACCCAGCCTCGGTGAAAGCAGGTGTCGATCTTGGCCATGACCTCCTCCTCGCTCCGCCCCGCGTAGAACCCGTGCCCCGGCCGGTCCACCACTCCGAGCCGTCGCACCTTCTCCGCCCGGCTCCCTCGCAGCGCCATCATCACCGAGGTCCGTCCCGCCACCGCCACCGCCGCGTCCAACATCGCGAAAATCGCCCGTTCCTCGTCGACCGACAAGGAAACCGGCCCGGTCAACTTCACCCCGGGCCCGCGTCGCGCATGATCGTTCCGTGACCAACCACACATAATGGCGCGAACTTCTCCGCGCCCTCTCGGCTTTTCAAGTTTGCGCGTCCCTCCGGCCGTCGCCGCCGCGACGAGCCCGCGGCTCACCCTGCCCCGATCACATTATGCGACACCCACGTCGTCCACCGCGCCATTTTTCATTCGTCATCGGTCCTTGGTCATTGGTCATTTGGCGGCGCTCCGCGCCGCCATGCCTCTCTCCGACACCTACTACGCCACCGCCACCGCGCTCCTCGACCAGGCCCGCGAGAAAAACGCCGCGACCATCGCCGCGCTCGTGCCGATCATCGGCGCCTCCATCGCCGCCGGCGGCGTGCTCCACACTTTCGGCTCCGGCCACTCCGAGATGATCGCCCGCGAAATCATCGGCCGCGCCGGCGGCCTCATGCCCGTCACCGGTCTCTTCGACCCCGGCTACGGCTTCTCGGAAAACATCGTCGGCTACGGCACACGCCTCGCCCAGCGCCACGACCACCATTACGGCTTCCTCCCCGGCGAGACCGTCATCGTCATCTCCAACTCCGGCAAAAACGCCTCGCCCATCGAGGTCGCCCTCTACGCCAAGGCCAAGGGCCTCACCGTCGTCGGTCTCACGTCGCTCGCGATGAGCGGCACCGCCGCCACCGTTCACCCCGGCGGGAAAAACCTGCACGCCATCGCCGACTACACGCTCGATAATCTCGGCGTCACCGGCGACGCCATCACCGAGGTCACGCCCGGCCGCTTCGCCGGCCCCACGTCCACGCTCATCGGTTGCACCCTGCTCAACCTGCTCATGATCGACGTCCTCGGCTGGCTGCGCGACCACGGTCACGAACTCCCGCTCGTCACCAGCCAGAACATCCCCGGCGGCATGGAGGCCAACATCTCGCTTTCGAAGCGCTACCGCACCCGCCTCAGCAAGCTCATCGGCTGAGCCGCTTCGTCCCCGGAGCGGTGCAGATTAAACTGTAACCGAGAACCGTCGGTTTAGGTAGGGCGGGGCCGCCGGGACCGCCGCGAGTTCCCTAAAGCAACGATCCCCGCTCTGACGCGGCGCGCCCAGCGGTCGCGCCCTACCCAACGCGGCTACGGTTCAATTCGAAACGCTTTCGCCGGACGCAAAACGGACGTCGCTCGCTCACGC
>CBINJQ010000248.1:0-6826 GCA_966251015.1 uncultured Akkermansia sp.
GCGTAGCGGGTGGTGTTGCGCAGCGTGGTGTTGGCGCCGATGTCGCGCTCGACCGTGCCGGTGATCGAATCGTTGGTGATCTTCTCGTAGTCGCGCTCGACGAGCCCATACCAGTTGCTCTGGTCGACGTTGGGCTTGCCGCCGGGCGTGCCGAGCGACGGGGTGACGCCGGTGGTCGTCCCCGCGATGACGGGCACCCACGGAATACCGTAGTCGGGAATGTTGTCCTGTTCGGCGTGGAGGTAGGAGAGGGTGGCGCGGGTCGGCGTGCCGAGGCCGAAGGCGAGCGAGGGGGCGACGGCCCACTGCTTGTTCTCGGTGATGTCGCGACCGGCGACGCCGGACTCCTGGCCCATGGCGTTGAGACGGACGGCGGTGCCGGGGATGGTGGAGCGCGAGGAGAGGTCCTCGTTGATGTCGACGGTGGCGCGGCGGTAGTCGTCGGTGCCGACGCCGAGCGTGCCGGCGCGGAAGGAGCCGAGCTTGGGCGTCTTGCTGACGAGGTTGACGTTGGCGCCGGTCGAGCCGCGGCCGGACTGGGTGGAGGAAGGGCCCTTGGCGACCTCGACCTGTTCGAGGTTAAAGGCGTCGCGGGTGAAAGTGCCGGCGTCGCGGATGCCGTCGACGGCGATGTCGTTGCGGGCGTCGAAGCCGCGGATCGTCATCTGGTCGCCGCTGGCGGTGCCGCCTTCGCCGGCTTGGAAGGTGATGCCGGGCGTGTTGCGAAGAACGTCGCGCAGGGTGGTCGCGCCCTGCTGGTCGATCACGCTGCGCGGGATGACGGTGATGGATTGCGGGACGTCCACCAGCGGCTGGGTGTATTTGGGCGAGGCGAGGGGGTTGGTCTCGCGCTGGCCACGCACCTCGAGCGCGTCGAGCTCGACGACCGCGTCGTTCTTGACGGCCGCGTCGGGGGCCTCGGGGGCGGTTTCGGCGACCTGGGCGTTGAGACCGCCGGCGGCGAACAGAGTGGGGACCCACGCCAGACCTCGGGCGAGCGAACGGCCGTAGCCGAAGGTATCAGCTTGGAAGGCAGTGGGTTCAGTGGTGGAGGAAGGCGTGGTCTGGACCATATGGCCGGAAAGCGAATGAGACTCTTTATCATCGACGCAAGGTTCTTTTTGGGACTGGGTCTCATTTTCATGAAGGATCGCCAGCAACCAATGAACGGACCCGACGCGGAGGCGGAGCGACTGCTGGCGGAGGCGGACCTATGCTGGCGACGAGGCGGCGCGGAGGGGGCGGCCGCGGCATTGGCGCTTTGCGACGAGGCTTTATGGCAAATTGACGGGGTGTCGGCGGAGGTGCGTGCGCGCCTTTTTCTAAAGCGGGGCCAGATATTGGAGTCGGGTCGCACTGCGGAACACTTGGTGGAGTCGAGGCGAAGCCATGAGGCCGGGCTCGCGGCATTGGACGCGCTGGCGCCTCGCGGTCCCGTCGAATCCGATGCGTGGACGGCGGCGATGTCGGGGGCGCGGGAACGCCTCCGGGCCACGCTCTGGATGAATCGTGGCAACGCGTTGCTGGCGATGGAGGGGGCGGAGGAGGCGCGGGAGGCGGTGCGCAGCTACGATGAAGCCTTGGCGATCCTGGAAAATGAAACCCTCGTCGGCGAGGCGCGGCGGCGGCCTGTGCAGTTCAGGGAGGAGGTGATCGTCGGCGCGATGGCCGGCGCGGCGTGGTTGAACCGGGCGTCGGCCGCGCGCCTCGGTTTTGACGGAGATGAGGGCCTTCGCGAGCAGGGGCGCTCCTTGCGGAACGCGATCAAGCGGCTTTCCGCGTCGGCGCGGGCGGGGCATGGGGCGGCGCGGCGCAATCTGGCGGGGGCCTGGTTGAATCTCGGCGCGTGGCATGACGCGGCGGGCGAACAGGAGGCGGCGCTCGGCGCGTGGCGCGAGGCGGTGCGGGCGGCGGCGCCGGAAGCGTGTCGCGATCCGCTCGCCTTGGCGGCCGCGCTGCACGCGAGGCATGCGTTTTGCGTAGCCCAAGGCAAAAGGCATGCGGAGGGGCGGGTGTTGGGCGCGGGCGAGCAGGCCGAGTTGTTTGCGCAGATCGAGGAAGGGTTGCGCGACCACGCGGCCCGGGGGCGGGGCGCAGGGGTCGCGGAGCCGGTCGCGACGCGACTTTTCGAGTTCGGCGCATGGTGGTTTCGGGTGGCCGCGCCGGAGCGGTTGGCGGAATTTTTGAACCGTCATGTCGGCGCGGGCGACGATGCGCGGCTGGAGGCGGCGAGGGTGGCGGCGGAATTGGCGAGACAGGAGCTGTTGCAAGGCGGCTTCACCGAGCTCGCCGGACGTCATGGCGAGGAGCGCCGAGCCCGATTGCGCGAGCTCGGCGCCTTGATCGAGCTTTTCGCGAAACGGCAGGATGCGTGTCGCCAAGAGCCGGGCGCGCGCTGAGTTTGGCGTCGCGTTTCAAATCATCCATGCCGGCTCCTCTAACCCGCATTCCTCCCGAGATCGTATCCGTGACGGACTACGCGCCGCTCGCGCGCGAGCGGATGACGCCCGAGGCCTGGGCCTATCTGGAGGGAGGCGCGGCGGACGAGATCACGTTGCGGGAGAATCGCGCCGCCTTTGATCGGCTGCGGCTGCGGCCGCGCGTGCTTCGATCCCTGGCGGGGGCGCACACGCGGGTCACGTTGGCGGGGCGCGTCTTCGAGCACCCGATCCTCGTGGCGCCGGTGGCGTATCAACGTCTCGCCCATGCCGATGGGGAGCGGGCGATGGCGCTGGGCGCGGGCGCGGCGAAGGCCGGCGTGGTGGTGAGCGCGCAGGCGAGCGTGGACCTGGAGCCCATCGCGGCGGAGGCCCGGGCGGGATGGTGGATGCAGCTCTATCTTTATTCGGACCGGGTCTTTCTCGAGCGCCTGGTTCGCCGGGCCGAGGCGGCCGGGTGCGGCGCGCTCGTGGCGACCGTCGACGCGCCGGTGAGCGGCGTGCGGCATCGTGAATGGCGGGCGGGTTTTCGGCTGCCGCCGGACATCGAGGCGGTGAACCTGCGCGGTCTTCGCACGGCGGAGGCGGAAGTCGCGCCCTTGGGCGAGAGTCCGTTGTTTGGCGGGGCCCTGGCGCGCGGGGCGGCGACGTGGGACGACCTTGCCTGGCTGCGTTCGATCACGCGGCTGCCGGTTTGGGTGAAGGGCGTTCTTTCGGCGGAGGACGCGGTCCGGGCGTTGGCGGAAGGCGCCGACGGTTTGATCGTGTCGAATCACGGCGGGCGCACGCTCGATACCTTGCCCGCGACCTTGGACGTGTTGCCCGAGATCGTGGCGGCGGCGGGCGGGCGCGCGCCCGTCCTGCTCGACGGAGGCGTGCGGCGGGGCACGGATGTGTTCAAGGCCATCGCGCTCGGCGCGAGCGCGGTGCTGGCGGGGCGTCCGATCGTGCACGGCCTCGCGGCGGCCGGGGCGACGGGCGTGGCGCACGTGTTGCAACTCCTGCGCGCGGAGCTGGAGGCCTCGATGGCGTTGTGCGGGTGCGCGACGCTGGGCGAGATCACCGCGGATCGCGTCCGGACCGCGGCGGCGTGAATTTATTTACGTCCCTTCGGGCTGCCCTCCGAGAGAAGGGGCTGAGTGTTATTGCAGCGCTTTAGGACTTCCCAGGAAGGGGCCGATGCGCAGGCTTTTCCGGCGATGGCCAAGGCAACGCGCGTCAATCTCTGTTCCTTTTGCGGCAAGTCGCAGTCCGAGGTTCGAAAGATCATCGCCGGACCCAGCGTCTACATCTGCGACGCGTGCGTGAACGTCTGCAAAACGATCATCGACCGCGAGGCGGCCACGCCGGCGGTCGACCAGCGCCCGGTGTTCCGCCTCGCGAAACCGTCCGAGATCAAGCGTTCGCTCGACGAGCACGTCATCGGCCAGGACCACGCGAAGAAGGTGCTCTCCGTCGCCGTCTACAACCACTACAAGCGGTTGACCTTCGCCGCCGCGTCGCCCGACCGCGCGGCCAACACGCTTGCGCCGGAGTTCAACGACGTGGAGGTGGAGAAGAGCAACGTGTTGCTTTGCGGACCCACGGGCTCGGGCAAGACGCTTCTCGCCCGCACGCTCGCGCGCGTGCTCGACGTGCCCTTCGCCATCGCGGACGCCACCACGCTCACCGAGGCCGGCTATGTCGGCGAGGACGTGGAAAACGTGGTTCTCCGGCTTCTGCAGAACGCCAACTACGACGTGCGTCGGGCCGAGTGCGGCATCGTCTACATCGACGAAATCGACAAGATCGGGCGGAAGACCGAGAACGTGTCGATCACCCGCGACGTGTCCGGCGAGGGCGTGCAGCAGGCGCTGCTCAAGATCCTGGAAGGCACGGTCTGCAACGTCCCGCCGCAGGGCGGCCGCAAGCACCCCAACCAGGAGCTGGTGCAGGTGAACACCCAGAACATCCTCTTTGTCTGCGGCGGCGCTTTCGTCGGGCTGGATTCGATCGTGCAACGCCGGCTCGGCGCGCGCGGCATCGGTTTCGGCGCCCACGTGAAGACCGGTTCCTCCGTCTCGCAATCGCCCGCCGCGGAGGGTGGCGACGAGGCCGCCGAGGCCTTGATGCGCTCGCTCGCCCCGGAGGATCTGGTGCGGTTCGGCATGATCCCGGAGTTCATCGGCCGTCTGCCGGTGGTCTCGGTGCTCGCGCCGTTGAAGCTGGCCGATCTGGAGAAGGTCCTGAACGAGACGAAGAACTCGCTCCTGAAGCAGTATTCCAAGCTCTTCGCGATGGACGGCGTGAACCTTCGTTTCACGCCCGACGCCATCCGGGCGATCGCGCAAAAAGCCCTCGCGCTGAAAACCGGCGCGCGCGCGCTGCGCTCGATTCTGGAGCAGATCATGCTCGAGGTGATGTTCGAGCTGCCGACGCGCGACGATGTCGCCGAGGTCGTGGTCGACGCCTCCGTGGTCGCGGGCAAGCGCCGCCCGCAGCTTCGTCGCAAGGCCGGCGGCGGAAAAGCCTCCGCCGAAAGCGCGGACAACTCCTCGTCCGAGGCGCAGGACGCGGCTTGAAGAAGGCGCGCGGGTCGAGGCGCTTAATTTCGCCACCAGGCGACGATCCCCGCCCAGGCCAGGCCGAGGTATTCGCGCCAGGCGCGGGTGCTGTTTGAGAGCGACTCCGAGTTCCAGGCGAGCCACGCGAGCGCTCCGGGAGGCTTGTCCCTTCCGCCCAGGTAGTCGGAGGGGCAGGGGAACACGTCGAGGCCCTCGCGCGCGGCGAGTCGCATCGCGCGCGGGAGATGCCACGCCGAGGTCACGAGGGCGATTTTATCCCCGCCCGCGAGACGGCGCAGGGCCGCGGCCTCCTCGGCCGTGTCGCGCGCCGTATCGATTTCCACGATACGGTCGCGGGGGAAGCCCAGCTCCGCCGCCGCGTCGGCGAGCACGCGGGCGTGCGACGGCGCGGCGGGCCGGTTGCCATTCGCGTCGCTTGACGAACCGGCCGGGCCGGGGCCGGACACCACGAGCCAGGTTTGGGGCAAGGCGAGCGCGAGGCGGACGCCCTCGACGAGCCGGGCGCGGGCGGAAGGGCTGAGGCGTTGCCCCGCGGCGAGCCGGTCCGAGTCGCCGTGGCCGCCGCCGAGGACGGCCACGAAACCCGCCTCGCGCAGCTCGCGCGGCCAGGCGGGCGGCTCCGGGGCGAGGGCTTCGGGTCCGGCTTCGGGCGCCGGGGAGGAAGGCCGGGAAAGCGGACGCGCCAGCGGCGGAACCGGGCTGTAGTGGTTTTCCAATGACGAAACGAGCGCGCCGGAGAAGCCCCGGTTTCCGCAGGCGAGGAGGATCAGCCAGCCGAGAAGAAGGGCGGACCAGGCCAGGCCCCGGCGTCTCCGAGCCCCGGCCCAGAGCGCCACGCCGAGCAGCACGAGCGCGAGGGGCAGGGGCATGAGGAAATGCCCGAGGATCTTTTTCAGAAGGAACATGATTCGCACGGTCGGGCGGCGCGCGCGCCGCCGCAATATCGCGCGGCGAAGAAGAAGGGTTGACAGACGCGTCGGGCTCTTGAGCCTCCTGCCCCTCTTCACGGCGGCCATAGCTCAGTTGGTTAGAGCACAAGATTGTGATTCTTGGGGTCGCGGGTTCGAATCCCGTTGGCCGCCCCATTTTGCCCTCGGCTTCGCCGGTGGCGATGTCTCGCGCCAAGGAGACCAGCCCCTTGGGGTTGTTGGGAGCGCGTAAAAAACGTGAAACTCGCCGATCAAAAAGCCCGTTTTATCGTCGGTATGAGTAGTTATGCTTTTTTCTTCCTAAGATGTTGGTGTGGAGCTTGAAGTCGGCTGGTTTACGGGTCTGCGGACTGTAAGATTTATCCCGACTTACCCTTCAGGTGCTTCGCGGCTGATGTTCGGACGTCGCAGAAAATACCCCCTATCGCGCCCCGTCCCCTGCCTTGCCCCGAGCCGACTTACGGTCTGCGGCTCCAGCTTGGTGAAAGGATGTGTGTCGTTGATCCCACAACCGAATCACATGAAAAAGTCCACCCTTGCCCGGAGTTCCTCCGTCGCGGCATTTACTCTGATCGAACTGCTCACCGTGATCGCCATCATCGGCATCTTGGCGGCGATTCTTATTCCCACTGTGAGCTCGGTGCGCGAGAAGGCGCGGCAAACCCAGTGCGCCAACAATCTCCGCCAGTGGGGCATGGCGATCAACCTTTACGCCGCCGAGAACAAAAACACCTACTACATCGTCAATAATCGCGACGTGGCTTGGTCCCAGGTTGGCAGAGATGTAAGCGGCAGCGAGGCGGCTATTTACGCCAGGTATTTTTCCCGAATCGCCACGGGGGAGAGCAAGAACTACGGTGATGCCCTGATGTGCCCCACGGAAGAGGTGGCCAAG
>CBINJQ010000249.1:0-6804 GCA_966251015.1 uncultured Akkermansia sp.
GCGGACGTGGTGACCGATGCCGAGGCGCTGGCGGCGAAGATGTCGTTGAAGAAGTGCCCGGTGCTGCTGATCGAAAACGAAGGCGCGCTGATCGTGGGGCGGACGTTGCTGGAGGCCTTTGACCGGCTGGAGGTGCTGGAGGCGACGGCGGAGGCCTTGCAATTGAGCCGGCCGCTCGGACCGCTGGTCCCTATGCCGGACAACGCGCTCGCGGAGCTGCGAAAGGCCTTCGGGATGGAATGACAGGCCGGCGCGCCCCGGGCGCGGTCGCGCCGGAAAACAAACCGCCGCGCACTGAGGGATTGCCTCCGGGGAAACTTCCGCCCTGCGTGGTTATACTATGGCATGGTATTACGCGGTTGATGGCCAGCAACGCGGCCCGGTGTCGGACGACGAATTCACCAAGCTCGTGCAAACGGGCGCGGTGCGGGCGGACACGCTCGTATGGCGCGAGGGCTGGCCCGAGTGGCGCCCTTACGGTCCGAGGGACGCCGCCGCCCCGGCCGGTCAGCCCGCCGCGGGTTCCGGCTTCGGCGACGACACGGCGGTGTGCGCCGTGAGCGGGCAACGCCGCCCGAAGCGTGACATGCTCGAGTTCGAGGGCCGCTGGGTGAGCGCCGAGCACAAGGAGGAGTTTTTCCAACGCTTGCGCGAAGGCGTGTCGCAGCCCGGCGAGTTCGTTTACGCCGGCTTCTGGCGGCGCGTCGGCGCCAAGATCATCGACTCGATCATCGTCGGCGTCGTGAACGCCGTCGTCGGCGGCGTCATCGGCGGGGCGATGGGCGCGGCGATGGCCGGGCGGATGCAGGACCCGGAAGGCGCGGTCGGGGCGATCATCGCGATCCAAGTCGTCGCGCAGGTCATCGGTATCGTGATCGCGCTTTCCTATTCGCTCTTCTTCATTCGCAAATACGACGCCACGCCGGGGAAGAAGGTGCTCGGGATGAAGGTCCTGCGCGCCGACGGTTCCAGCCTTTCCAAAGGCCGGATCGTGGGGCGTTATTTCGCCGAGATGGTGAGCGGACTGATACTGCTTGTCGGCTATCTCATGGTAGCCTTCGACAAGGAGCAGCGCCGCGGGCTGCATGATCGCATGTGCGACACCCGCGTGGTGATGAGCTAGCAAGGCCGCGCCGCATATCGATCTCGCCATGTCCCTAGTCGAGTCGCCGGCCCCGCCCGAGGACTTCGCGCCTCCGTGTCCCAAGTGCAAAGCGCCGCTGCGGGGTCTCGGCGAAGCCGGCGAGACCGGCGAGGGCGTCTGCGAGCGCTGCGCCACACCGCTGGAGTTTACGGTGTTCCCGGCGCGGCGCCGGGGACGGCAGGTGGCGCGGGCGGCGCTCTCCGTGGACGGCGACGCGACCTGCTATTTTCACCCGGTGAATCATGCGGCGGCGGTGTGTGATGGTTGCGGCCGCTACGTCTGCACGGTGTGCGAGGTGCCGGCGGAAAACGGTCGTGTCCTCTGTCCGCCCTGCGTGTCGTCCGCGCGCAAGAAAGTCGTTCAGAAGGCCGACGAGATCGTGGTCTACGATCAGCTGGCGATGACGACCGCGCTGCTCCCCATCATCATGTGGCCGGTCACGCTGGTAACCGCTCCTTTGACGCTAGGGCTTATCATCGTCGGCTGGCGCAAGCCGCGCAGCCTCCTTCGTCCGGGGCGCTGGCGTTTCGTGGTGGCCGGGCTGATCGCGTCGTTGCAGATCGGCGGGTGGGCCACCCTTGGCGTCTCGTTCTGGTCGAACTTCTGACACCTGCCGCGATCATGGCCCGCACTCCTCGTCTCTATCAAAAACTGGTCGGCTGGCGCGGCAGCGTAGGTAGTCGTTTCAGCCTGTGGCTGGGCGAGGGGCACGTGCTCCTCGCGGAGGGCAACATGATGACCGAGCGCTACCAGCGCGTCTGGCTGCGCGACATCCAGGGGTTTCTCACGCGTCCGAGCCGGGAGGCCGGCTGGGTGACGGCGGTCGGCGTCGGCTTGGTGCTGCTCTTCACGGTCTGCGCGCTTGCCGTGGCCGACGCCGACGTCGCCATCGTTTGCTGGGTGTTCGCCGCGATGAGCGCGCCGATCCTGATTTACGGGCTCGTTTCCGCCCGGACCTGCCGTTTCTACGTCGTGACGGCCGTGCAACGCACCGAGTGGCCCAACGTCGCGCGCCGTCGCAAGGCGCGGAAGCTTCTCGCCCGGCTGGAACCCCTGATCCGCGAGGCGCAACAGGCGGACGTCGCGGGATCGGCCGAGGCGACCGCGACGGCCGTCATCGATTCTCCGACGACCGGCTCCGACGTATCCGCCGGCTCATGACGCCGTCCGACGCGTTTATCCCGCCTGCGGTCCCGGGCCGGGCGTCCGCGCCCCGGCGGCGTTGCGTTCGTCATGAGGAGCGCGAGGCGGTGGCGCGTTGCACGGCCTGCGGGGGAGGCTTTTGCCGCGAGTGCGTCACGGAGCACGAGGATCGCATCTACTGCGGGCCCTGCTTCGCGAAACACGTCGCGGGGGAGAAAAAGCGCGCGCGTCACATCCCCTGGGCGCGGATGCGCGGCGCGGCGCTGACGGCGGGATCGTTGTTCTGCCTCGTGCTGGGGTTTTATCTTCTTGGCCGCCTCCTCGCGGCGATACCGAGCGATTTTCACGACGGCACGATCTGGAAGGAGACTTTCGGAAAATGAGCCGCGCTCGCCCGAGGAACAGCGACGCCGGGCCGGGCTCGGTGGAATTCGTCGAGGAGGCGGTGCATTTGCTGCGCGGCACGCCGGCCTCCGCGTGGGCGATCTATCTGGCGGGCGTCACGCCCTGGCTGGTCGGCCTCGCGTGGTTCTGGGCTTCGGCCAGCTGGTTCGCCCCGCGGCCCGCGGACATACTTTGGCGGGCGATGGGACTGGTTGTTTTGTTCGTGTGGCTCAAGACCGCGCAGGCCGCGTTTTGCGCGAGCTTGCGCGCGCGCCGCGTCGGCGCTCCGTCGCCGCGTTTCGGCGCGCGGAGTCTCCTGCGGATCGCGGCGCGGCAGGCGCGCGTCCAAGGCTGGGCCGCGCCTGTCCTCCCGGTGGCGGCCGTCCTGACCGTTCCGGCCGGCTTCGCGTGGATGTATTTCGAAAACGCCACCGCGCTCGCCGCGACCGACGAAGCCCCGGGCGACACCTTGGAGAAGCGCGCGGCGCGCGAAGCCCGGCGCTGGCCTGCGGCGGCGCATCTGGCCTTGCTGCTTTTCACCGGCCTCTGGCTGTGCGCGTGGGTGAACGTCGCGAGCACGTTCTACGTCGTGCCGTGGCTGGCGCGCACCCTGTTCGGTCTGGACAACCTCTTCGCGCTCGACGGGTGGTCCGCGTTCAACAGCACCTTTCTCGCGCTGGTCACCGCGCTGACCTGGCTGGCGGTCGATCCCCTGGTGAAGGCGTATCACGTGCTGCGGACCTTCTACGGCGAGGCGCGCCTCGGCGGCGACGATCTGCGGCTGGAGATTCGCGGCGCCGCCTCCGCCTCGCGCGCCGGACGCGTGGCGGCGAAGGCGACGCTCGCGGCTTTGGCTCTCTTCCTTTTCGTCGACGGAGCTTCGTCGGCGGGCGGCCTCCGCGCCCAGGAGGCTCCGCCGCCGGCCTCGGCCCCGGTCACTCCGGCGGAGCTGGATGCCGCGCTCGACGACGCGCTGCGCGAACGCGAATTTCGCTGGCGACTCGAGCCCTTGCCGCTGCCCGAAATCGAAGGAGAGGACGAGGGCGCGCTGAAGGCTTTCGTGCGCGCCGGCATCGATTGGATGGTGCAGCTCGCGCGCGACTGCGGGGAGATGATCGAGCGGTTCGTCCGCTGGCTCGAAGGCCTTTTCGACAAGGACAAGGACTCGCCGGAGAAAAAGACGCGCGAGCCCACCCCCGGCGCCTTCGCCGCGCTCGCGCGTGCGCTGCTTTACCTCCTGCTCGGGCTCTGCCTGCTCGCGCTTCTCTGGATATTGTGGGCCGGTTGGAAACAGAGGCGCCGCACCCTGCCTCGCGCGCTTGCCGCGGCGTCGGCCGCGGTGCTTCCGCCCGATCTCAACGACGACAAACTCGAGGCGTCGCGGTTGCCTTCGGACGAATGGCTCGCGCTCGCCCGCGAGCAGATCGCGCGGGGCGAATGGCGGCTGGCTCTGCGCGCGCTCTACCTGGCCACGCTCGCCGGGCTCGGGGCCGAGGGCCTCGTCACGCTCGCCCGGGCCAAGACCAATCTCGATTACGAGCGCGAACTCGCCCGCCGCGCGGCCGGGCGGAACGAGCTTCTCGCGCGGTTTCGGGCGCGTCGTCTCGCTTTCGAGCGCGTGTGGTATGGCCGCGACCTCGCGGCGGAGCCGGAAGTCCGCGCGTGGATGGCCGAACTCGAAACGCGCGGCGCGACCGGTGCGGGAGGGCGGGCATGAAACGTCGCGGAGCCCTCGTCCTCGTCTTCGTCCTCGGGCTGCTTCTTCTCTGGGGCGTGACCTCGGTGTATCGTCTGCGCGTCGCGCGCGGCGATCTGTTTCCCGCCTATTCCACGCTGCGGGCGGACCCGTTGGGGACGCGCGCCCTGCACGACGCGGCGCGGCTTCTCCCAGGCCGGCGCGTCGAGCGTTGGACGCGTCCCGCGTCTCGCCTGGAGGCCGGCCCGGGCGATCTGATCCTGGTCGCCGGCATCCGCCGCGAGCTGGACGAGGAGTATTGGAAAGCGCTGGACCGCGCGGCGATCGCGGGAGCCTCGGTGGTCGCCGCCTGGCACGCCGAGTCCAGCGAACCGGACGACGCCCGCGTCGTGCGCGCGGTGCGCGAGGCGCCGTGGGCCCTGCCGAAGGCCGATCAAAAGGACGCGGAGAAGGAGACCGGCGAGAAGAAGCCGGACGCGAAGGCCGAGCCCTCCAAAAAATCCGACGCCAAGGACGACGCCTCGAAGTCGGGGTCCCGCGAAACGGCCGCGTCCCGCGTATCTTTCAAGGGGCCGCCCCCGCGTCACGCGTCCGAGCACGAGCGGCGCTGGGGATTCCGGCTCGCGCGCCGCGAGTTGCTGACCCGCGAGGAGGAATCCGACGCGCGGCGCGACGAGGACGCTCCCCCCGGTTGGCCGGAGACGCTTGCGAGCTGGCGGTCGGATTTGTTTTTCCTGCCGCGCGCGGAAGACGGCTGGCGCGCGTGGTATGGTCGCGGCGGCGACATCGTGATGATGAGCCGTTCGCGCGGAGCGGGTCGGGTGACGCTTCTCGCCGACAGCTTTCCCTTGAGCAACGAGGCCGCGCAGCGCGAGAGGGCCACCGCGCTGCTCGCCGGCCTGCTCGGCGACGCGCGCCGCATCGTGTTTGTGGAATCGCATCTCGGGGTCGAGACGGAGAGCGGCGTGGCCGTGCTGGCGCGCCGCTACGGGCTGGGCGGCGCCGCGCTGATGTTCCTCTTGCTCGCGGGACTTTGGATGTGGCGACGCGCGAGCTCCCTGGCCCCGGTTCCGCCGGAGGAGACGGAATTGCGCCTGACGATCGCGCCGACCGCCGGACTGGAATCGCTGCTGCGCCGCGCGGTGCCGCCCGAAAAATTGCACGAGGCCTGCCTCGAAGCGTGGCGCGCCACGGCCGGCGCCGCGGACAAACGCCGCCTGGAGAACGTCCCCGCCTCGCCCGCGGCCGACGCCGTCGAGGCGCACCGCGCCGCCACGCGCGCCCTTTCCAAAAAACACCTTTCATGAATCCGGAATTCGCCACCGCCACCGAGACTCTCGCCGCCGCCCGGGCCGAGATCGCCAAGGTCATCATCGGGCAGGACGCCGTCGTCGAGCTCGCGCTCATCACCCTGCTCACCCGCCAGCACGCGCTCATCGAGGGCGTGCCCGGCGTGGCCAAGACCCTGCTCGTGCGCACGCTCGGCCACGTGCTCGGAGTTCCCTCGGGCCGCGTGCAGTTCACGCCCGACCTCATGCCGGCGGACATCACCGGCACCAACGTCTTCAACCTTCAGAACAACAGCTTCACGCTCGTGCGCGGACCGGTTTTCACGAGCTTCCTGCTCGCCGACGAAATCAACCGCGCGCCCGCCAAGACGCAGGCGGCGCTGCTTCAGGCGATGCAGGAACGCGTGGTCACGATCGACCGCGAGACGCACGCGCTCGACGAAAACTTCACGGTGTTCGCGACGCAGAATCCGGCCGACTCCGAGGGCACCTACCCGCTGCCCGAGGCGCAGAAGGACCGCTTTATGGTGAAGATCCGCATGGAGCCGCCCGCGCGCGACGAGGAGCTGGAGCTGGCGCGCCGCATCCTCTCGGGCGAGAGCCCGGAGAAACGACTCGCCGACGGCGCGGTGAAGGCGGTGCTCGGGCCGGGCGAACTCGCGCGCCTGCGCGCCACGCTCGGCCAGGTGTTGCTTCGCGACGAACTCGCCGCCTACGCGGTGGATCTGGTGCGAGCCACGCGCGGACACGAAAGCGTGCTGGTGGGGGCGGGCCCGCGCGCCACGCAGGCCCTGCTGCTCGGGGCGCGAGCGCGCGCGGCGGTGGCGGGACGCGATTTCACCACGCCGGACGACGTGCGCGGTCTGGCCGCGGCCGTGCTCGGCCATCGCCTCGTGTTGCGCCCGGAGTTCGAGATCGAAGGGGTGACCGTCGAGGAAGTGCTGGCCCGCATCCTGGACCAGGTGGCGGTGCCGCGTTGAGCCAGCGCCGATGAACGTCGCCGCACCGACTCCCTCTCCCTCCGCGCCGGCCGGGCGCGAGCGGACGCGCGTGTTGATCGCGCCGGAGAACCGCCTCCTTGCCTGGACCGGCGGCGTGGCGGCGCTCGCGGCGGTGGCGGGCGTCCTGCCGGGCCTGGAGTCGATCTG
>CBINJQ010000250.1:0-6774 GCA_966251015.1 uncultured Akkermansia sp.
GCGCCGTGTCGCAGTTCGCCGTCACCGGTCGAGCGCAGGAGCCGAAGGCCGACGCCGACCAGCCCGCCGGGGACTCGGCGGACGACGCACGGATGGAGGCCGCGATGTCCGCGATGGAGAAGGAGTTCGCCTCGATCGACGAAAACGATCCCAGGGCCATGGCGCGCATGATGCGGCGCATGTCCGAACTCACCGGCGAGAAAATCGACGGCGAGATGGAGGAGGTCGTTCGCAAGCTCGAGGAAGGCGCCGATCCCGAGGCGCTGGAAGACCGGCTGGGCGCGGCCCCCGGAGAAGGCGAGGACGGCGAGGGCGATCCTTTTGGCATGGGCTCGGCCCCCGACGCGGCGTCCAAAGCGGGGAGGGAGGCGAAAGAGGCGCGCATGCGCTGGAAGATCCGGCGCGCCACGACCGCGCCGCGCCGCGATCCGAAGCTTTACGACTACGATTGATTTTCGTGTAGCCACGTCCGCGTTCGCCGTTCACGCCCCTCGGACGCGGCCGAAGCCTTCGTTCCGTGTTTTTCTCCCATGTCCTCGCCCGAGCTCCTCGTTCGCATCGAAGCCGCCAAGCGCGCCGTCCTCGCGCAGGCCGATTTTCTGCGCCGGGAGTTCGGACGCGTGAAAAGCGAGTGGAAGAGCGACGGCACGCGCGTGACCGCGGCCGACATCGCGATCTCGGAGGCGATCTTCAAGGAGTTGCGCGGGCGGTTTGCCGAGGACGAACTGTTGAGCGAGGAGCTCGGGGACGGCGCGGCGCCGATCCCGCTGAAGGCCCGCTTCGCGTGGATTCTCGATCCGATCGACGGCACCAACAACTACGCCACCGGCGTGCCGGTTTGCGCCATATCCCTCGCCCTGCTTGAGAACGGCACGCCCGTCTACGGTGTCATCTACGATCTCGGACGTTCCGTCCTGATGCACGGTGGGCCCGGTTTCGGCGCTTGGGACGGGGACCGTCCGGTCCGCGCGAGGATGGAACCGATGGCCGGCCAGCGTATGCTCGGCTTCCACAGTCCGGTGGACAAGCGCTTCGCGCCCCAGGCCGCGCTTTTGGTGGAGCGGTTCAAGATCCGGGCGCTGGGAAGCAGCACGCTGCATCTGGCCTACGTCGGGACGGGCATTTTTGACGGCATGGTGGACTACAACGTCAAGGTCTGGGACATCGCCGCGGCGGTCCCTTTTTGCCAAGGCGCGGGAGCGGAAGTGCGTTACCTCGGGGAGCCCCTTTTCCCTCTGCGCGTTTTCGACCTGAAGATGGCGCGCACGCCTTTCGTGGCCGGCACGCCGCAGGTTTGCGACGAGTTGTTCGCGTTGATCGGCTGAGCCGCGGCCGAGGCGGCGAAGCGGGGCCGCGATTTGACAGGGTGGCCATCGATGGCAGCCTTTCGTCCGATGCCTTACAGCGAAGACCGGTCGGTTTGGTTCGAGGGCCAAGGACTCTGGCAACATGTGCCGGCGAGCGACTGGCGGGATTGGACGTGGCAACTCAAGAACCGGATCACCTCCCTCGAGCAGCTGGAGCGCTACATGACGCTCACGCCCGACGAGCGGGCCGGGGTGCTCTTCGCCAGCCAGAAGCTGGCCCTTGCGATCACTCCCTACTTTTTCAATCTGATCGACCGCGACGATCCGAACTGCCCGATCCGCCTCCAGGTGATCCCGCGCTCCGGGGAATCACGGCTGCATGCGGAGGAGATGCTCGATTCGCTGGGGGAGGACGAACACTCGCCGGTGCCGGGCCTCGTGCATCGTTATCCGGACCGCGTGCTGTTTTTGGTCACCGACCGTTGCGCCGCCTATTGCCGCTATTGCACCCGGAGCCGGCTGGTTTCGAACGCGCAGGACTACAATTTCCATCCCGAATACGAGCAGGGCCTGCGTTACATCGAGTCCCATCCCGAAATCCGCGACGTGCTGCTCTCCGGCGGCGACCCGCTCCTGCTCGGCGACCGCAAGCTCGACCACCTGCTGGGCCGCCTCCGCGCCATCCCGCATGTGGAGTTCATCCGCATCGGCTCGCGCATCCCCGTGTTCCTTCCCCAGCGCATCACGCCCGAGCTGTGCGAGGTGTTCAAGAAGCACGGACCGGTCTGGATGAGCATTCATGTCAACCATCCGCGCGAGGCGACGGCGGAGCTGAAGGCGGCGTGCGAGCGGCTGAGCTTCGCCGGCGTTCCGCTCGGCAACCAGTCGGTGCTGCTGCGCGGCGTGAACGACGACGCGGACACGATGAAGGCGCTCGTTCACCGTCTGCTTCGCATGCGGGTGCGGCCCTACTACCTCTACCAGATGGACCTCATCACCGGCGGCTCGCACTTCAAGGTCGATGTCCGCAAGGGGCTGGAGATCATCCGCGCGCTCCGCGGCCACACCACCGGGTATTCGATTCCTCAATACGTGATCGATTCGCCCGGGGGCGGGGGCAAGGTGCCGATCAATCCCGACTACGTGGAGAGCGTCGACGACAAGGAGATCGTCTTCCGCAACTACGAGGGCCGGACCTTCCGTTACCCGCTCGGCGCCACTCCCGTGCCGGGCCCGGGGCTTGCCGCCGAGGGGCGGCTTTCCTCGCCGCACGACCTCCGTGCCTGAGATTGGTTTGTCGATGCCGAGGCGGCGCCTCCCGGCTCCGTTCCACTCCCCCGGGCGGCGATGCCACGCGCGCCCGTCCCCCTCCCGATCCGCGCCTCAGGAGGCGAGTTGCCAGGCCAGGACCGGGGTGTCCGGCCAGGCGCGACGCAATTCGTTGATGTCGATTTGCGGGGTCTGCTCGGGGCGGTGGCAGACGATCACGCCGGCGAGGGCATTTTGGGCGCCAAGCGCCATCGCCTGGCAGGCTTCGGAAAACCACACGACCCGCATGAGCTCGCCTTGGGTGGCGAAGCCTTGGGCGACCGTCTCCGCGCATTCGCGTTCGGGACCGACCACGATGACCACCCGCTCCGGGGGCTGGGGAGCTGACGTTCTCTGATTATAAGCCGTTACGGTCACGCGTCTTTTGCGAGGGGTAGACATGGCGGGTGGATTGTTTTGGGGGGCGTGTTCTTAGAAGCCGAGTGAAGTCCCGGTGGAAATACCGAACTGTAAAAACGCATCCGATTTACGGGTTCCATAGATTTATGGCGAAATCATCCAATCTGCGACGTGAAACCGCATTGCGCGTGCCATCCTCCGGGGGAATGGAAAAGTTTCGCTTGCCCGTTTCTTGAGCGGGCGCTTTGAGGACCGCTTGCCTGTAGGGGTGTCCGCCGCGGCGGACTGAGATTGCGGTGCGACCGGCCGCTCGACCCTTCGAACCTGAAACGGATTATACCGGCGAAGGAAACAGCAGGGCGGCGTTTTCACCGTGCGATTTTCGCGCGGGCGCCGGCCTCTTTCTCAACCGGGGGTCCGATTTGGGTCGGGCTTCACAGTCACACCATGCGACTCCCGACACAGATCCTTCTCCTCGGCGCGATTCTCACGAATGGCGCCCGAGCCAACGAAACCGCGCCCGCGCCGACGCCCGCGACGTCGGCTCCGGGGCCTGCCGCCGACGCGTCGATGGGCGAGGTCGTTCAACTCGACCCCGTGCGCGTCACGGCCGACCTTTGGGAAACGCCCCTCGAAAAAACGACCGCCAGCGTGAGCGTCTACGAAGGCGCCGCGCTAGAGACCTCCGGCGTGCGTCACTTCGGGGATCTGGCCGACCAGATTCCCAATCTGACCTGGACGGGCGGCACCTCGCGCCCGCGCTTTTTCCAGATTCGCGGCGTCGGCGAGAACTCGCAGTTCGAGGGCGAGACGCCCGACTCCGCGGTCGCGTTCAAGGTCGACGATCTCGATTTCACGGGCCTGGGCGGCATCGGCAGCACCTTTGACGTCCGTCAGGTCGAGGTGTTGCGCGGCCCGCAAGCCGGCGCCTTCGGCGCGAACGCCGCCGGCGGCGTCATCCAGGTCGTCACCAACGATCCGACGCCCGACTGGAACGGCCACACCGAGCTCACCGTCGGCGAGGACAATCTCCGCGAGGCTGGAGTCGCCGCCGGCGGCACGCTCACGCCGAAGACGCCGGAGAAGCTCATGGTGCGCGTCGCCGTGCAGCACTCCGAAAGCGACGGGTTCCGCCGCAACGTCACGCTCGATTCCGACACCAACGCCCGCGACGAGGACATGGCGCGGGTGAAGCTGACCTGGAACCCGAACGAACTCTGGCGCTGGGACGCCACCGTGCTCTGGGCGCAGGCGGACAACGGCTACGACGAGTTCGCCAACGACAACAACGGCCGCTTCACCTACGGCGACCACGCCGGCCGCGACGAGCAGCGATCCGTCGCCGGCAGCCTGCGCGGCGTGTATTCGGGTTTTGAGGACGTCCGGCTCACTCTGGTGTCGAGCGTTTCCGGCACCGATTCCGTCTACCACTACGACGCCGACTGGGGCACCGGCTCCTTGCCGAGTTCGAACTACACCTGGGTGAGCGACCTGCGCCGCGACCGCCGCGTCTACGGCCAGGAGGCGCGCCTCGATTCCGTGGTCGATGAAGACGCGCTTGGCTGGGTCGACCGCTGGACCCTCGGCGCCTACGGCTCCGTGATCGAGGAGGACGGGCTCTACACCGATCCGTTCACGGTCATGAACACCGACTACGAGAGCCGGAACGCCGCGCTTTTCGGTCAGGTCGGACATGACTTCGGCGCGGCGGATCGCCTGACCCTCGGGCTTCGCGGCGAGTGGATCGAGTCGGAGTCCAGCATCGCGTCCGGTTTCGACGACACCCTGTGGGGCAGCAAAGCCGCGTGGGAGCACGATTTCACCGCGAACCAAACCGGCTTCGTTTCCGTCACCCGAGGCTACAAGGCCGGCGGCGTGGCGACCGACACCCGGCTGGGCGCGGGCGATCCTCGCAGCTACGATTCCGAGACGCTCTGGAACTACGAGATCGGCCTGCGCAGCCAGGCGCTCGACAAGCGACTGACCAACCGTGTGACGGCCTTCTGGATCAGCCGTAAAGACACGCAGGTTCGCGATTCGGCCGGCTTCGGCGGAAACTTTTACTTCTACACGGACAATGGAGGCGACTCCGAGACCTACGGGCTCGAGGACGAGATCAGCTACCTCGTCGCCGAACACTGGTCGGTCTATGGCGGCCTCGCGTTGATGGAGTCCGACATCGATCGTTTCACGCTGAGCAACGGCGTGGACGTCGGCGGCGGGCGCGAACTCTCGAACGTTCCGTCCTACGGATATTCGATCGGTGTGCGTCGTGCGCCCACCCGGGGTTTCTTCGGCAACGCCGAGCTGGTGGCGCGCGACGATTATTACGAGTCCAACACCCACTCCGAGCGGCGGAGCGCCTACGAGGTGGTCAACGCCAGCCTGGGCTACGCCTGGACGAGCTGGCGCGTCACCGCCTGGGTGCGAAACGCCTTCGACGAGGACTACGAAAAACGCGTGTTCTTTTTCGACAACGGCTTTGGCCGCCAACGCTACGAGTCGAAAGCCGATCCGCGCCAGTTTGGCGTGACGGCGGCGTATAGCTTCTAACCCGGGGATACGCGCGCGAAACGGAAAGCCGGGGCTGGTGCCCGGCTTTCTCACCCGCAAGGGTGCGCGGACCTCATGGCCCGCAAATCCAAGCCCGCTTCCCGTTCCTCCAAGCCTTCGGCCCGCCTCCGGCCTTTTCGCCGGACGCGGGCCTTTTTGTGGCTGAACCTCGTGCTCGGTCTCGGGCTCGGCGGTTGGTATTTGTTTCAGACGCCCACGCGTCAGGCCGAGGTCCGGCTTCTCGTCCGCAACGCGTTCGCCGAAAACAAACGCGTGGAGCTGGTCGACGTCGTGTGGGACGTCTTCCAGTTCTACTCCAGCCCGGACTTCGTCGCGGCGGCACCGGTGGCGGGAGATCGGACCCACCTCTACGCGGGCGCGCCGGTGTCGGCGGGCGCTCCCGGGACACGGCTGCTGGTCAACCGCGGCTATATGGTCGGCTATTCGGACGCGTTCGGCGTTCCCCTCTGGGCGGCCTATCGGATGGCGGACGTCGATCCGCTGCCGGCCGCGCCCGAGCGGCCGGAGCGCTTCGAGGTGGATCGCCGGACCGCGGCCCGGATCGAGCCGGAAGCGTATACGAACTCCGGATACGATCGCGGACACCTGGCGCCCAACTACGCGATCGCCACGCGCCACGGCGCGGCCGGGCAGCGCGAGACGTTTTTGATGAGCAACGTCATGCCGCAGCGGCACGGCCTCAACGCCGGCCTGTGGAAACGCCTCGAACTGGAAATCGCGACGAGCTGGCCGGCGCGCTTTGGCGAGGTCTGGGTGCTTGCCGGACCCATCCTCGGAAAACGCCCCGCGGTATTGCCCGGAGGAAAGGGCGGATCCGCGCCGGCGGTTCCGGAGGCCTGCTATATGATCGTCGTGGACGAAAGCGAGGGGCGCGCCCGCAGCCTGGCATTCGTGCTGCCGCAAACGCCGTCGGAAGACGCGGACCTGGAAGATTTTCTCACGAGCGTGGACGAGATCGAGCGCCGGACCGGATTGGATTTCTTCAGCGAGCTGCCGGACGAGGCCGAGATCGGTTTGGAGGCGAAGAAAGCGGGCCGGGTTTGGTAAGCCCCCCTTGTCATCGGAATCGACAATCGTTGGCGCTTGCCCCAGTCCATCTTCCGAACCCATTCCCGATCTTATGTCCACCGAGGTCCCTCCGCTTGTTCCGTCCACGTCCGAGGATCGCACCGTCGCCATCCTCAGTTACATCACCCTCATCGGCTTTGTCGTCGCCGTCGTGCTG
>CBINJQ010000251.1:0-6738 GCA_966251015.1 uncultured Akkermansia sp.
CCTTGATCCAGGTGGAGACGGTGAAGTCGCTCAGGTCGCTCACGATGCCGGAGGGCAGGGTGGCGTATTGGGAGGACGTCGCGGTGAAGTTGAGGGCGTTGTCGATCCTGCCGGTTCCGAAGGCGGGGGCGTTGACCAGCGTGGCGTGGCGGGCGCCGCCGGCGGAGTCGGTGGCGAGGGCGCCGGTGGTTTCGTCGAACTTGAGATGGATCAGCAGGGGATTGGGCGTGGCGGAGACCTCGGCGGAGTCGGGGCCGGGGCCCTGGGCGTTGGCGCCGCCGACGACGTAATAGTAGGTGGCGCCGTTGGTGAGGCCGGTGTCGGCGTAGGTTAGGTCCGTGATGCCGGTGGCGAGGGTGGTGTAGGGGCCGCCGCTGGTGGTGGAGCGTTTGATGGTGTAGGTGGTGGTGGCGTTGGGGAACCAGGTGAGCGTGGCCTTGGTGTTTCCGGGCGCGGCGGCGAGTCGCGACGGGGCGCCGACGGGCGGATGGGCCAAGGCGGTGAGCTCGGACTGGCTCAGCGCGTTTGCGTAGATGCGGAAGTCGTCGAGAGTGGCGTTGAGGTAGGGGTCGGTGAACTGCGATTTGCCGAGGTAATTTTGCGTGGTGAAGCCGAGGTCGGCGGGGCTGAGGGTCGCGGTGCCGGTGCCGGCGAGGACGCCGTTGACGTAGAGGCGCACGGTGGTCCCGGAGCGGGCGACGGCGACGTGGGTCCAGGCGCCGACGGTGAGCGCGACGGTGCTGTCGAAGAACTGCTCGGCGACACCCGAGGTGCGGATCGAGAAACGGGGGCGGCCGGCGCCGGCGGGACCCTGAGCGGCGAGGAACATGTTGGTGCCCGTGCCGGAGCCGAAGTCGAAGATGCGCTGCCAGGTGGCGAAGGCGTTGACCTTGACCCAAGTGGCGACGGTGAAATCGGTGAGGCCGCTCGCGATGCCGGCGGGGAGCGTGGCGTGCTGGAGCGCCGTGGCGGGGAGATGGAGGCCGCCGTCGAGCGTGCCGGCGGTTAAGCCCGCGCCGTTGACGAGCGCGGCGTGCTGGCCGCGCCCGCTGGAGTCGGTGGCGACGGCGCCGCCGGTCTCGTCGAACGCGAGGCGGGCGACGAGGGTGCCCGAGGCCACGGCGACCTCGGAGGAGTCGGGGCCGGTGCCATCGGCGTTGGCGGCGACGACGACGTAGTAGTAGGTGGTGTCGTGGCTGATGCCGGTGTCGGCGTAGGTCGTGCCGGTGATGCCCTCGGCCACGGTGGTGTAGGGGCCGCCGGGGGCGGTGGCGCGCTTGACGGCGTAGCTCGTGGCTCCTCCGCTGGCCGTCCAGCTCAAGGAGACGCGGCCGGTGCCGAGGATCGCGGTGAGCGCGGTCGGAGCGTCGGGCGGGGCGGTCAGCGTCGTGGCGCCGGCCTCCGTGGAGTCGGTGCTGTCACCGCTGCCGTTCACCGCCGACACGACGTAGTAATAGGTGGTGCTGGAATTCAGACCGGTGTCCGAGTAGCTCGTGGTGTTCACCGGCACGGGGAGGGTCGCGTAGGGACCGCCGCTGGTGGTCGCGCGTTTGATCCGGTAGCTGACCGCTCCGTCGCCGGCCGTCCATGCGAGGTTGATCTGGCTGATCGAGACCGCCGTGGCCGAAAGGCCGGTGGGTGCCGAAGGGATGGGCTGGGGCGTGGCGGCGACGCCGACCAGCCACTGCTGGCTGTCGACGCCGCTGCGGGGCGATTGGACGATGTTGGCGCCATTGGCGGTCGAGCCGCCGACGACCTCGGCGACGAGGCCGCTGTTCGCGGATTCGACGCGGAAGAATCCATCGCCGTCGGGGGTGATTTTCCAGAGCTGACCGGTGCCGCCGCCCGCGGGCTGGATGGCGAGATTGTCGCCCGCGGTGGAGGAGCCGCCGTTGTCGAGGGCCTTGGCGCCGCTCGCGCGGGTGGCGACGTTGGTGGCGCGATAGAGGCCGTCGCCCTGCCAGTCGAGTTGCCAGCGCTGGGTGTCGGTGGCGGCCCAGGTGGATTGGACGGTCGCGGTGCCGTCGGCGGTGGCGCCGGCGGCGAGGTCCACGACCTGGTTGGTGTGGCGGACGGCGAGGACGTAGGAGCCGCTCGGGACGACGCGTCCGCTATCGCCCCAGAGGCCGAGTTCGCTGAGGTGCAGGAAGGAGGCGTCGCCGTTGTTGGCGGTGACGTTGAGCCGGTAGTAGCGGTAGGCGTCGGTGTTGGTGATGTCGAAGACCCGCTGGTAGGTGCGCCACTGGAAGGTCTGGTCGGTCTGCGTGTCGAGCGTGGTCCAGGTGGCGCCGTCGTTGGAGCCCTGGAACTGCCAGTTCTTCGGGTCGCGCTCGGGGATGAGGGGGGCGCTGGTGATGGTGTAGCGCTTGATGACGTGGGCGGAGTTCGCGCCGAAGTCATACTGCAACCAGCCGGTCGGCACGCCCGGGAACCAAAACGAGCCGAAGTCTTGGTCGAAAGCCGTGATGCCGGCATTCGCCCCGCCCGCGTTGGCGCTGTCACTGGCCGTGCCGCCGAAGGCGAGGTGGATCAAGGGCGGGGAGATCAGGGCCGCGCCAAACTCGGGTGAATCGTCGCTGGTGCCGGCGGAGTTTTTGGCGCGGGCGACGTAGTAGTAGGTGGTGCCGGCGGCCGCGGTGGTGTCCACGTGGCTGGTCTTGTCGGCGGGCAGATCACCGGCGAGGAGCGTGTGGCCGGAGCCGGAGGTGGTGGAGCGGAGGATGTCGTAGGCGGTGGCGCCGAAGGAGGGCAGCCAGCGCAGGGTGATGGCCTTGGCGGAGCCGCTGGCGAGCATGGCGGCGGGCGCGGGCGGGGTGGTCACGAGGCCGCCGGCGCCGCCGGTGTAGGACAGGTGGGCGAAGGTGGCTGTATTCGGCGTGGCATTACCGCTGCACACGAAGAGGCCGACATGGACGGAGGGCGGCAGGTTGCCGAACTCCGAGCTGACGGTGGGCGACCAGGTGGTGCCGTCCTGCGAGGTGTAGGTGGTGAGGACGGTGCCCTTGCGCTCGATCTTGAGCCAGTAGGGCAGCGGGAGCGGCAGGCCTTGCGAGCGGCGGGCCCAGTTGCTCCCGCCCCAGGTCGCGGTCCAGCCGGTGGAGCGGGCTTCGATCAAGTTATCGCCGGATGCGGTGGGCGTGATCGAGATCCAGGAGCGCTGCGAAACGGTGCCGATCAGGTTGTCGCGAATCATCAGGCCGATCTTGCCGTTCTGGGAGCCGGAGTAGGTGACCGAGGTGACCTGGGCGACCATGGCGCAGTCGCCCGTCATCGTGGTGTAAGCAAACTGGGTGTCGTCCGTCCCATCGGTCCAGACTCCGCCGCCGAGGCCGGTGACGGTCCACACGCCGTCCGCGTAGGAGGCGCTGCGGCCGGCGGTCTGGGTGCCGAGGGTGGTGAGGGTGAGGCCGTCCGAGGCGGGCGAAACCGGCGGGCGCGGATCGGCCGGCGGCGGGGTGGCGGTGCTGAAGTCGGCCGTCTTGGCGAAGATGAAGTTGCCGCCGTGGATGCCCGCTTCCGTCAATTTTCGGTCGATCCAGGGGGTGGGGAGGCCGAAGCGGTTTTTGTAGGCGTTCTGGAGGAGGTAGTAGGCGCCCCGGTCCTGGCTGACCACGGCTCCGGAATTTCCATAGTAGTTATAGTCAACGGTGCCGTAAGGGACGAAGGGAGTGTCCGCCGGAGACGAGGTGTTGCGGGCGTGATACTCGCCGGCGGCGAGCAGGCGGTTGTCCGATTCGGAGAAGACATCGACGCCTTGTTTCCAGAGGATTTCGGCGGTGACGGTGCGGGCGTAGAGGTCGTTGAAACCATGGCCCATGTCGCGGCCGGTCTCGCCCATCTGGCCGATGGCGGTGATGTTGGGCAGGCCGGCGCCGGGGTAGTTGCGGAAGACGTCCACGACATGGTCGAGCATCGCGGTGTCGTCGCAGAAGACGGCGATGACGGCGCCGGCGGCGAGGTTGAGCGAGCCTTTGTTGGCTGGGCCGGAGATCTTGTAAGGGGCGGCGGTGGCGGGCCAGAGGACGTTGCGGAAGTAGTTTTGGACCGTGATCGTGTCCTGCTGCGTCCAGCCGGGCCAGGTGCCGCGCAGGATGCTGGCGCCGCCGCCGTAGGCGAGGGCGTAGTCGCCGAGGTCGAGGCCGGACTCGTTTCCGCCAAAGACCTTATGGGTGGTGGCCCAGGCGACGAGGATGTCGCGGGCCTTTTGCGCGTAGGCCTCGTCGCCGGTGAAATACCACATGCGCGCGAGGTTGTTGACCGCGGACATGTCGCTCCGCCAGGGCCAGAGATTTTCGTTGGGGTTGCGTTTCACCACCTCAAAGGGGCCGCCCATACCGTAGGTGAGCTTCGAGCGCCCGTCCGCCGCCAGCGCGGCGAAGCCGGTCTTCCACGGCTCTTTGTCGAGGTTGGCCTTGATGGTGTCGAGTTCCTCGAGGGTTTGGGGAATGCAAGGATGCCGGAAGGGGTAGGCGTGGAGGGAAAGGCCGGCCAGGGCCGCGAGCAGGCAGACGGCGCGTGCGAGCAGCGCGGTGATGAGGGAGGGGATGCGCATGGGGGATAAAAGGGGGAGGGGAATGCTTGCGGGCGCCGAGCAGACCGGGCGTTGGGCGCGCACTGGCGGGCGGGATTGCGGGGCGAGAGGGAGGGGCGTTCGTGTTATGGGACCGACCAGAGCTACTAATTGGAGTTAAAGGTCGCGGGGGGGCCGGCGTCGCCGGAGATGGTTGCTTACCCAATTAGCGGGGCTTGATCGGCGGAAGCGGCGACCTCGCGCGGAACGGCCTCGGGCGCCCGGCGGGGTGATAACAGGTTAAGCGGTCCGGGCCGTTGTGCGGCGAAGACGGGCGGGCACGGTCGCGCTTTTCTCCAGCATCATGAAACACCCCTTCGCGCTCGCGCTGATCACCATCGGAACTCTTTCGTCCGCCGTCCTTGGGCGGGCCGCCACGCTTGAGGCTTATTTTGATTTCACCCGATATGGCGAAACCGCCGCGGGGTCGACAGTCACGAGCAACGTCCACGGCGCCGTCGTCGCGACCGTGCGGACTCCCATCGGGGCTTCCGCCCGCCCGGGCCTCGCCGTCCCTCCGGATCTCGATGCCGCGGGGACGGGCGTCGTGTTGCCCGCCGGGGCGCTGAAAGCCTTCGCCGGCGACTTCACGCTTCAGGTCTGGTATCGAACCGGCCCGGAGGTGCTGCCCAACACCCTGCTTTACGGCGGCACCACCTCGGCCATCGGCGACGACAGCCTGGCGGGCGACGAGGCCCTGTTCGTGGGTTACAACAACGACAGGGGGCGGGTGCGGTTCGTGCGTCCGATCACAAGCAACGGCTCGCGCTGGGGCGCGCACATGGGCGACACCCCCGCCGGGACCGGCGTCGCCCCCGACACGCTCCACGACTACGTGATCGTCTACGACAGCGTCGCCCGGCGCATCACGGCCTACATGGACGGCTCCTTGGCGGGCACGATGGAGGCGGGTGGTTTCGCCGGCCTGCCCTCCCTTGCCGGCGGGCTCACGATCGGGGGCGTGCAGAACTCGGCCTTTGCGGCGGATCGGTCCGCCGCCGTGTCCATCTCCTCCTTCCTGATGTATCGGGGCGCGCTCGACGCCGGACAGGCGGCCAAGATCCATGCTTTCGGCCCGCATGCCGCGCTCGACGAATTGCGCGGCGCGGGCGTGGCGGTGACGGAGTTCGCGGCTGCCGCGCCGAAGGCCGAAACGGTTCCCGCCACCGGACTCTCGGAGGGCGGGGACGACCCGCGGCGGGACGAGCCGGCGTCGCGTTCCGAGCGGCCCTCCCTTCGCCGCCGCCGTCGATGAGCGACGCAAGATCCCGGAATCTGTTTCCAGAAATTTAAAGATGAAAAACACCCGTTTCGTTTCCGCGCTTCTGCTCGCCGCGTTGACCGGTCCCGCCGCCGCGCGGGCCGCCGTCCTCGAGAGTTACTTCGACTTCACGCAATACGGTTCGGTCGCCCCGGGCTCCAGCCTCGTGAGCAACAAGCACGGCAAGACTCCGGGCGTGCTCAAACCGGTCGGCGCCTCCCTCGACGGCTCGGGGTTGACGATCGACACGGAGCAGAGCGCGGCGAACACCGGGGTGTTGATCCCCGCGTCGGCCCTCGCCGGATACACGTCCGATTTCACCTTGCAGGTCTGGTTCATCACCTCGTTGGAGGCGACGCCCGACACGATGATCTACGGCGGCACCACCTCGGCGTCCGCCGACGACAGCCTCGCGGGCGACCAGGCCCTGTTCCTCGGCTACAACTACAAGAGGGGCAAGGCCGAGTTCCTGCGACCCGTGACGGGCAACGGAAGCCGTTGGGGAGCGACCATGGACGCGGTCATGGGCGCGGGACTGAAGCCGCTTTCGGCGCAAGACTACGTGATCACCTACGACAGCTCGCGCCGGGTGATGACCGCTTATCTGAACGGGCTCCACGTGGGGACGATGAACACGCCCGGCTTCGGGGGACTCGCCGCCCTGACCAACGGCCTTGCCATCGGCGGCGTCCAGAACTCCGCGTTTCGGAACGACGGATCCGCGGCGGTGAACATCCTCTCCTTTATGATCTATTCCGGGGCGCTGAGCCCATCGCAGGTCGCCCGGATCCACGTGGAAGGACCTTCCGCGAGCCTGGACGCTTTGCGCGCGGCCGACGTGGTAGTTGAATAACCGATACATATTGCGCCGGACCGCCGCGCCCATTTTGTCCGTGCGAAAGGCCGG
>CBINJQ010000252.1:0-6727 GCA_966251015.1 uncultured Akkermansia sp.
GTGAGACGGAGCATGTTCTGGTTGGCCTTCAGGTCGGGGTAGGCTTCCGAGACGACCATGAGGCGCGAGAGGGCGCCGACGAGACCGGTCTCGGCGCCGGCGAGCTGCTTGAGGGCGGCGGGATCGGCGGGGTTGGCGGCGGCCTGCGAGGCGGCGGTGGCGGCGATGTTGCGCGCCTGGATGACGGCTTCGAGGGTCTCGCGCTCGTGCTTGAGGTAGCCCTTGGCGGTCTCGACGAGGTTGGGGATGAGATCGTAGCGCCGCTTCAGTTGAACGTCGATCTGGGCGAAGGCGTTTTTGAAGCGGTTGCGCAGCGTGACGAGGGCGTTGTAGAGGCCGACGACCCAAAGCACGAGGACGAGGCCCAGACCGAGCACGATCACCAAGGCGACGATGGAAGAACTCATGGCGGGGAAGTGATGGATTTAAGCCATGGTGGCGAGGGGATTTGCGGGAGCGTCCGGCGGGTCGAGGAGGGGAGGGCAACGGGCCTTCGGCGCCGGGGCGAAACGCGGTTGCCATGGGGGCGAGGGGTCCGCCAGCTTGGCCGGCTTTTCTCCGAACCGCTGATCCCTGTCCTTGTCGCACAAAACGCTTTTCCTCGTCCCGTGATGGCGCGCCGTCTTCCGTTCATTCTTTGCCTGCTCGCGTTGACCGCGGGAGGGCGCGCGCAATCCGGGGCCGAAGAATCGTTGTTTCCCCCGGTGCCCTTGGCTCCCACGCCGACGACGGCCGGGGCGTTGATCATGGACGAGGAAACGGCGCGGCGGGCGCTGGCCCTGGGTTTCGCGACCACGGCGGCGGCGCAGGCGGAGAGTCTTCTCGCCAACACGGCGGCCGGCGAGGCGGCGCGGGACGCCGCGGCGCTTCTGCTCGCGACGGCCCGATTGGAGCTGGGCGATCTGCCCGGGGTCGAGCGGGCGCTGGCGCAACATGGCGACACGCGTCCTCCGGCCTATCGGTTGAGGGCGGGTCTGCTGGCTGCGCGCCAGGGGCGGCTGACGGCGGCGCAGGCCGAGGCGGCGGCGTTGCGCCCCGAGTTTTTGCCCGCCGAGGAGCGGGCGTGGTTCTTTCTTTTGCAAGGCATGGTGGCCGAGGCGGAGCGGGACGCGCCCCGGGCGGCGGCGGCCTACGACCAGGCCTTGGCGGTCGCGACCTCGGAGTGGCAGCGGGCGCGGCTGCGCCTCACGCGCGAGCGTCTGCGCCTGGCGCAGGGCGAGGTTTCCGAGAACCAGGCCAACGCCCTGCGCGAACAGGCGGAGCGTTACGCGGGGCGCGGCGTGGGGGCGGATTACTCCGCGCAATACGCGGTGGCCCTCCACCTTCTCGGCCGGCGGGAGGCGGCGACGGCCTATCTCGAGGGGCAGATCGGCCTCATGCCGGAGGGATTGGCCGGGGCGCGCGACGATCTGCGTCTCGTGCTAGGCTTGATCGCGGGGCCCGCGCAGGGGCCGGGGCGCGTGGCTTTGGAGCAAATCCTCACCGCGGGCGTCGACGTCGGCGAACAGCGCATCGCGCTGCAATTGCTGGCGGAGGGCACGGAGTCGGCCGATTCGAGGCAACGCCTGCGTCGTGTCCTGGACGAACTGCTCGCCTCGAAGCCGGAGCATGCGCTTGCGGAGGATCTGCTGGTCGCGCGGGCGGAGCTCGCGCTGGCGGGCCAGGACTACGCGCGGGCGGAGGCGGACGCGAGGGATCTGCTCGTCCGGTTTCCGGCCTCGACGCAACGGGCGCGGGCGCTGACCCAGCTCGCTTCCGTCGCGTGGGACCTGAAGCGGTTTCGCACCGCGGCCGACTACGCCGCGCAGGCGGCGGGCGCCGCGGAGGACGTGGACGGGCGCGCCGCGTTGCGCCTGCTTTCCGCCGAGGCTTCGTATCGGGCGAAGGACTACACGAGCGCCTCGGAGGCCTACGCGGTCGCGGCGGAGACGCCTCCCGCCGGGGTGTCGCCGGCGTCGGTGATTTTCCAGGGCGTCATGTCGCGGATCGAGGGCGGGCGGCTGGGCGAGGCGGCCGACGAGATCGATCGTCGCGGATCAGACCCGCGTTTCGACGCCACCGCGCGCTGGCAGGCCGAGTGGAACCTGGCGCGCGCCCTGCAGGCGGCGGGCAGGCAGGAGATCGCGCGCTCGCGCGTGGCGCGGCTTCGCGCCGAGCCCGGGGCGGAATCTCGTCCCGCGGCCTTGAGGGCGCGCATGGCCTGGCTGGAGGCGCGGCTGGCGCAGGAGAGCGGAGATCCGGAGGCGGCCTTGCGGCTCGCGAAGGATGTGCCGTCGGCCTTGCCGGGGGTGGAGGAGCCTCTGGCTCGCGAGATCTCCGGGCAGGCGCGACTGGTCGAGGCCGAGGCGCTTTTCGGGCTTGATCGCGGGGAGGATGCGATGCGGTCGTTGCGCGCGCTGAGGGCGACGGAGGCGGGCACCGAGGCGGCCCTGCAGTCGTTTCTGGTCGAGGCCGATTATCTCGCGGCCGCCGGCAGGCTGGTGGAGGCCCAGGGGTTGCTGGTGCGTTTCGCCGACGAACATCGCGATCACGAGTATGCCCCGGACGCGATTTTTCTCGCCGCGCTGAACGCGGAGCGGCGGGGCGAGGCGGCTTTTTTCCAGGACGCCTACCGTCTGCTCGAGGAGCAGCTGGTGAAGCGTTATCCGCGCAGCCGGCTGATCTTCCAGGCCCGGATGAAGCAGGGCGACCTGTTGCGGCGCCTGGGCGATTTTGCCGCGGCGCAGCAGATCTACGAGGACCTGGTGAACAACCAGTCCCAGCACGAGCGCATCCTGGACGCGCAGATGGCGTTGGCGGATTGCCATCGGGCGCAGGCCGCGCGCGATCCCTCGCATTTTGAAAGCGCGCTGACGATCCTGGAGCGTTTGCGCGACCTCGCGGGGGCGCCGGCGGATCTGCGCGCGGAGGCGGGGTTCAAGCTTGGCGACATGCTCGCGGCGCGGGATCCGGCCTCGGCCCTGGCGGCTTGGTGGCCGGTCGTGGACTCGCTTCTGCTGAAGCCGGACTCGTCCGCGCGCCTGGGCGCGCAGGGCCGCTACTGGATCGGTCGGCTCTTGGTGCGGATGGCGGGGGTGCTCGAGCAGTCGGGCAGGGAGGACGAGGCGCGGGAGGCATGGCGGCTTGTGGCGGGCCGCGGACTGCCCGGCGCGGCGCTGGCCAGGGCGCGGCTCGAGGCCCGGCCCGACTCCGACGAACGGGCGGAGGCGCCGCCCTTGTAGTGTTGTTATAACTACGCCGTAACCCGGGTAACATTTATGGACCTGTCCCAACTCAGTCTCCTCGCGCGCGGTGGCCCCGTCATGTGGGTGCTCCTCGCGCTCGGCGCGCTCGCGCTGGCTGTTTTCGTCGAGCGGCTGCTTTACCTGCATCGGGGGCAGATCCGCTCCACGGAGTTCGTCGACGGCATAAAGAACATCCTCGCGCAACGACGCATGGCCGAGGCGGTCACGGTGTGCGAGGAGGCTCCCGGCCCGGTGGCGGCGGTGGTCAAGGCGGCGTTGCTGCACTCCGAGGACGACGAGGTGCGGATGCGCTACGCGGTCCAGGACGCGGCCGTCACGGAGTTGCCCGCCTTGGAAAGGCGGCTGGGGGCGCTGGCGGCGATCGCGCATGTCGCGCCCCTTGTGGGCTTGCTCGGCACGGTGCTGGGAATGGCGAGGACGTTTCGGGCGTTTATGGATGGCGGTCATTATGCGACGGCGCAGGCTTTGTCCGGCGGGATGTGGCAGGCGTTGATCGTCGCCGGCGCCGCGCTCGCCTTGGCCATCCCGGCCCATCTCGGGCATCACCTCCTTCAGGGGCGGGTTCGCGCGATCGTGCGCGACGTGGAATGGGCGGGAAACGAGATCATGCGCTACCTGCTGATCGATTACCGTGAGTTGTCCTCTGAGGCGAAAAAGCCATGATCACGCGTCCGCTGGATCTTGCTTCCCGCCTGCGGCCGGTGCCTCGCGGCGTCGACGCCTTGTTCTACGTGAACGTCGCGGTGTTGGCCGTGTTTTTCTATATTTTCGGTTCCCGCTTCGTCTTGGCGCCCGGGCTGGCGGTGGATTTTGCCCTGCCGCAGGCGAACACGGCCGCAACGGCCCGATCGGTCACCGATGTAGTCATCGCGGTTCCCGCCTCGAACATGGCCATCGTGGAGGGCGCCGTGGTGGACTTCAACGGGCTTGGCGAGTGGCTGCGAACGCAGGCGGGCTCGGCCTCCGGTCGGGATGCGGAGAAAAAGCGTTTGCTGGTGCACGCGTCAGGATCGTTGCCCGCACGCGACCTTGCTCAACTTTATGCGCTGGCGTCGGATGCGGGATTCGGGGGCGTGTTGCTGGCGACGGACGACGCGGCGGGCGTTCGCTAGCGCCCCGTCATCGACCGATGAAAACATCCGCCCGGAACGAGAGCGTCCTTCGCCAACGACATGGCGGGTGGGGGTTGCCTGGAATTACCGCCGTGGCGGGCGGCGTTTTGATGACGGTTCTGGCCGGCGCCGTGCGCGTGCCGGGGAGTTTGGGGGACGTGGCGGGAGGAAGGACGCCGGGGGCGATTCCTTCGCTTATAGTCACCCGAATCGATTGGCTACCAGCGGGCGACGAGGCGAGGGAACGTCTGCGTCTGCTGGATCCGACCCCGTTGTTTATGCCCGATGGGAGGGGGACGGCCATGGAGGAGATACTGGACGGGGGAATTGATCGGCCCGGCGGGGGGGTGACGGAAAACGCGCCTGCGATGCTGGTCTTTGCGGACTCGGGGCCGGCTCGAAACGTGTTGAACCCGCCTCTCCCTCAGACACCGCTCGACGCGGAGGCGCGAGTGACCGCGTCACGTTGGTTCGAGGGCATGGCGCGAGGCGATTCCAAGGCCGACGGCACCATGCCGCCGTCGATCATCGGCGGGGCTCAAATGGACGTGTATGCGCAAGCTGAAGCGACATTTGTGGCATCGATCCCGGTCCCGGATGATCCGATCTTCAACGCGGAGATCTGGCAACCCGTCGAATTGAGCGTGCTGATAAACGCGGCCGGCGCGTTGACGTCTCCCGTGATAACGAAGGGGTCCGGGGTGGATCAGATCGACGAGCGCCTCCGGATTGTCGTGAAGCAGGAACTTCTTCCACGTTTGCGCTTGCGGCCCGGGGCGTATCACCTCGTCGTAGGCCCCTGACGCGGGGCATGGAAATTTATTTCCTTGAACTGCCAAAATTGCAGTTGACGGCCATGGGGTGGAATTAGACGTTCAGCGCCCTTTTCGTTTTTTGACCCTTTCCGGTTCGCCCAGATAGCTCAGTTGGTAGAGCACGCCCTTGGTAAGGGCGAGGTCGCCAGTTCGAATCTGGTTCTGGGCTCCAGGTCAAAAATCGGATTTTCCTAATCCACCCACACACAACGTCTCCTAACTCCCATGGCCAAAGGCACATTCGAGCGCAAGAAACCCCACGTCAACGTAGGCACCATCGGCCACGTCGACCACGGTAAGACCACCACCACCACCGCCATCCTCGCCGTGCAGGCACGCAAGGGTTTGGCTGAGGTTAAGACCTACGCGGACATCGCGAAGGGCGGCACCGTGCGTGACGCTTCGAAGATCGTGACCATTTCCGTCGCCCACGTGGAGTATGAGTCTGACAAGCGCCACTATGCGCACGTCGACTGCCCCGGGCACGCCGACTTCGTCAAGAACATGATCACGGGCGCCGCCCAGATGGACGGCGCGATCCTCGTTGTTTCGGCCGCCGACGGCCCGATGCCCCAGACCCGCGAGCACATCCTCCTCGCCCGTCAGGTCGGCGTTCCGAAGATCGTCGTCTGGCTCAACAAGGTCGACCTCATCGACGACAAGGAGCTCCTCGACCTCGTCGAGATGGAGATCCGCGAACTTCTTTCCAAGTATCAGTTCGACGGCGACAACGCGACGATCGTTCGTGGTTCCGCCACGGCCGCCCTCGAGGGCAAGCCTGAAGGCGAGGCCGCCATCGGCGCGCTGATGAACGCGATCGATACCGACATCCCCGAGCCTGCTCGCGAGATGGACAAGCCCTTCCTGATGTCCGTCGAAGACGTGTTCTCGATCACCGGCCGCGGCACCGTCGCCACCGGTCGTATCGAGCGCGGTGTCATCAAGGTCAACGACACCGTCGAGATCGTTGGTCTCAAGGACACCAAGGAGACCGTCGTCACCGGCATCGAGATGTTCCGCAAGCTCCTCGACTCCGGTCAGGCTGGCGACAATGTCGGCATCCTCCTCCGTGGTATCGACAAGGATGGCATCGAGCGTGGCCAGGTTCTGGCCGCCAAGAAGTCCATCACCCCCCACCACAAGGCCAAGGCGGAAATCTACGTTCTCTCCAAGGAAGAGGGCGGCCGCCACACCCCGTTCTTCAACGGATATCGTCCCCAGTTCTACTTCCGCACCACGGACGTGACCGGAATCATCAATCTGCCCAAGGGCGTTGAGATGATCATGCCTGGTGACAACATCGCGGTCGAGATCGACCTGATCGTTCCCATCGCGATGGAGAAGACCCAGAAGTTCGCCATCCGCGAAGGCGGCCGCACCATCGGCGCCGGTCGTATCACCGAGATCATCGAGTAAGGCTCGCGAGATCTTTTACGACATTCAGCGACCGCCGAGGCCCCCCCCACCGGGCCTCGGCTCCGTCGTCTAAAGCTTTTTCTTACAGGCGTGTAGCTCAATTGGTAGAGTAGCGGTCTCCAAAACCGTTGGTTGGGGG
>CBINJQ010000253.1:0-6724 GCA_966251015.1 uncultured Akkermansia sp.
GCGTCGGTGCCGCCGAGGACGTTTTGCACGGTGTAGGCGGCGGCTTCGGAGTCGCTTAATTGCTTCGACCACCCGACGCGGGCCTCGGGTTTGGCGCCGGGGCCGGTGGATTTGTATTCGGAGTAGCGGGCGGTCTTCTCGTTCTCGGGTTTGCGCCAGTTGTCCCAGCCCGCCGGGGTGATGTGGTCGCCCATCTCGCATTCAATGTAGGCGACGGCGGCGTGCGGGCGCCATGGGCGGCCGAGCGTGGCGAGCGGACGGCGTTTGGCGGCGGGCGCGTGCGGGTCCCAGGGCAGGTCGTCGCCGGTGAGGCGGCAGCGGAGGAAGACGTAGCCGAAGGGTTTCTCCTCGGGCGTGCTTGCGGCGGTGACGTGGCCGCCGGCCTTGCTCCGGATCTCGCAGTTCTCGAACACGGCCGTGGCGGAGCCGTAGATGAAATCCACGCGGCCCTCGATGTAGCAGTCGCGGAAGTAGTGGCGGCCGGAGTTGACCATCAGCGTGTCCTGCCAGCCGAGGAGGCGGCAGTTGCGGACCACGGCGCGGTCGCCGTCGACGCGCAGGGCGAGTGCCTGGCCGTGGTCGCCGGAGATGTTCTCGAAGGTGAGATTCTCGGCGCGGAAATCGTCGCCGAGCGCGATGAGCGTGGTGCCCTCGTAGCGTTCGAGGCGGCGGTCTTTCAGCGTCTCGTAGACGTTGAGGTGATAGCTGACGAAGGTCGTGTTCGGGTCTTCGCCGACGAGGTGGATGAAGCGCTTGGTCTTCGGGATGAAGGTCTGTTGCCAGCGGTAACGACCGGGTTTGACGAGGATGACGTAGGGCTTGGTGGCGTTGTCCGGCGCGGCGTCGACGGCCTCCTGGACGGTTTTGAACTTCGCGTCCTTCGCGGTGGAAACGACGGCGTCGGCCGTGGCGGGGACGGGAAGCGCGGGGAGCGTGGGGACGGGGACGCGAACGGCGTCGGCGGGTTGCGCGAACGACAGGGCCGGGGTGGCGGCGAGGAGGGCCGCGAGGGCGAGGGTGGCGGGGCGGATACGCATGGCGGGAGACGGCGCGGGCCGGGGTTTCGGGCGGGAGGGGAACGACGGGGAAGGCGCGAGGCTCAGGGGCGGCCGTCCCAGGTGAAGGAGCCGCCGGCGGGGAGCGATAATTCGCGGACGACGCCGGCGCAGCGGAGGCGGGTGGAGCCGCCCTTGGCGGAGCGGAGCGTGGCGGAGGCGAGTTTGCCGTCCTTCCACGCGACATCGACCTCGAAGCCGCCGCGGGCGCGGAGGCCGGTCACGGAGCCGGCGGGCCAGGCGGAGGGCAGGGCGGGGAGGAGTTCGATTTCAAATTTGAGATCTGAAATCTCAGATGCGCCACCGCCGCCGACGGGCTCGTGCGATTGCAGGAGCATCTCGGCGATGGCGGCGGCGCCTCCGAAGTTGCCGTCGATCTGGAAGGGCGGATGCGCGTCAAAGAGATTCGGATACGTGCGCTCCGGGCCGAGGAGGGCGCGGAGGATGCGGTGGGCGCGTTCGCCGTCCTGTAGGCGGGCCCAGAGATTGAGCCGCCAGGCGATGGCCCAGCCGGTGGAGATGTCGCCGCGGGTCTCGAGGGTGTTTTTGACGGCGGCGGCGAGCTCGGGCGTGCGGCGGAGCGTGATCTGGTTGCTCGGGTAGAAGCCGTAGAGGTGGGAGACGTGGCGGTGGGCCTGATCGGGGGCGAAGGCGTCCCAGTCTTCCATCCATTCCTGAAGCTGGCCGGCGGCGCCGACGCGGTCCGGCGGGAGGCGGTCGCGCGCGGCGGCGGCGCGGGCGGAGAAGTCGGAATCGATGCCGAGGATTTTCGCCGAATGGATGCAGGCGGAGAACAGGTCGCGGAGGATCTGGTTGTCCATCGCGGGGCCGGAGGCGATGGAGACGCCGGCGTGATGGGCGTTTTCCGGCGAGATCGAGGGGCTGGTCATGAGGCGGCCGGTGCGCGGGTCCTCGACGAGCGTATCGAGGAAAAACTCGGCGGAGCCCTTGAGCAGCGGGTAGGCGCGGGCGAGAAACTCGCGGTCTCCGGAGAAGAGGTAGTGCTCCCAGAGGTGGAGCGAGAGCCAGGCGCCGCCGGTGGGCCAGGTGCCGTAGAAGGCGCCGTCGATGGGGCCGGTGGCGCGCCAGAGATCGGTGTTGTGGTGGGCGACCCAGCCGCGCGCGCCATAGTGCTCGCGGGCGAGGCGGGCGCCGGTTTCCGAAAGATCCTTCACCATCGCGAAAAGAGGCTCCGCGCACTCCGCGAGATTGGTGATCTCGGAAGGCCAGTAGTTCATCTCGGTGTTGATGTTGATCGTGTATTTGCTGCCCCAGGGCGGATTGAGGTGGTCGTTCCAGATGCCCTGCAGATTCGCCGGCTGGTCGCCGGGGCGGGAGGAGCTGATGAGCAGGTAGCGGCCGTAGTGGAAATAGAGCCCGGCAAGGCCGGGGTCGTCGACGGTGGCGGAGCGGCGGACGCGCTCGTCGGTGGGCAGCTTTTCCGCCTCGGGGTTTTCGCCGAGGTCGAGCGTCACGCGACGGTAGAGGCGGCGGTGCTCCGGCAGGTGGGCGGCGAGCAGCGCGTCGTAGTTTTTACCGGATACGGAGGAAAGGGTGGCGGAGTTGAGAGCGGCGGGATCGCCGGAGACGTCGTCGTGACGGCGGAAGCTGGTGGCGGCGGCGAGCACGATGGTGACGGAGCCGGCGCTGCTCACGCGGAGCTGGCCGGCGTCGGCTAAGAGTTTCCCGCCCTCGACGGAAACCTGCGCGCGGGCCTCGAAGCGCAAGGCGCCCGGGACGCCGTGGGCGGCGCCGTTCTTCCCGCTCAAGACGAGGGTGTCGCCGCCCTCGGAGCGGACGGACGACTCCTGGAGCGAGGCGAAGGCGATCGAGAGATCGAACGTGGCGGGTTGCTCGGGGCGCTTGGCGTTGCGCGCGGAGTGGCGGACCACGACGACCTGGTCGACCGGGCTGACGAACACCTCGCGCGTGTGGACGATGTTGCCGAGGCGGAAGGTCGTGCGGGCGACGGCGGTGTCGAGATCGAGCTCGCGACGGTAATCCTGGGCGGTCTCGCCTCCGGGCGTGGTGAGCAGCAGGTCGCCGAGCGTCTGGTAAGGCATCTGGCGGATCGGCCGCGACATGAACTTCGCCTGAGTCAGATCCTGCGCGGCCTTCCATTCGCCGGCGGAGATGAGGCGGCGGATTTCGGGCAGGGCCTCGCGCGCCTCGGGGTTGGCGGGGTTGTAGGGGCCGCCGGCCCAGAGCGTGTCCTCGTTGAGCTGAAGACGCTCCTGGTTGACGCCGCCGAAGACCATGGCGCCGAGACGGCCGTTGCCGACGGGGAGCGCCTCGACCCACTGGCCGGCCGGGCGTTCATACCAAAGCGTGGGCTCCGCGGTGGCGGTTACCGAGGCGAGCAACGTGGCGACGAACGCGGCGAGCGTGGGGAGGGGGCGGAAGCGCATGGGGTGGGCGGATCGGGGCGGAATGAGGGGTTGAATTTCGTCAGCGGGCGGCGGGATTCCATCCGTCGGCGCCGCCGAGGATGTTTTTCACCGTGTAGGCGGCGGCCTCGGCGTCGGTGAGTTGCTTGGCCCACGCGACGCGGCGAGCAGTGTCGGCGCCGGGGCCGGTGTTCTTATACTCGGCGTAACGGGCGGTCTTTTCGTTCTCGGTTTTGCCCCAGTTGTGCCAGCCCTCGGGGAGGATCTTGCCTTGGAAATCGCAGCGCAGGAAGGCGGTCGCGGCGTGCGGGCGCCAAGGTCGGCCGAGGTAGACGCCTTTCGAAACCTCGGGCGCGGTGGTGACGGTGCAGTCGAGGAAGACGTAACCGAAGGGCACGGCCTCGGGCGTGCTGGCGGCGGTGATGTAGCCGTCGGCTCGAGAGTGGATGCGGCAGCGGTCAAAGACGGCGGTGCCGGCGGCGTAGATGAAGTCGACGTGGCCGGTGATCTCGCACTCGGCGAAATACTGGCGCGAGGCGGGGCCGCCCTTCGGCGAATCGGCGCGGAGGGTGTCCTGCCAGCCGAGGAAGCGGCAGCGGCGGAGCGCGGCGCGGTCGCCGGTGACGTAGAAGGCGAGGGCCTGCACGCGGGCTTCGCGCGGGGTGGTGTTCTCGAAGGTGATGTTCTCGGCGGTGAAGTCGTTCGCGCGGACGAGCACGGTGGCGCTGTCGGGCGTGGAAAGGGTCTTGCCGGAGGCGTCGCCGGGGATGGGCGTCTTCACGTTGGTGTCGAGCGTGATGACGGTGCGCTCGGCTTCGCCCGGCTCGCCGAGGAGTTGGACGAAGGGCTTTTCGGCGGGAACGACGACGTGTTCCTTGTAGACGCCGGACTTCACGAGGATGCGGTGCGGCTTGGCGGCGGTGGCGTCGGCGGGCGCGGCGTCGATGGCGGACTGCACGGTGGTGTGCGTGCCGGAGCCGTCGAAGGCGACCACTGCGTCGTAACGCTTTTCCGCCGCGACGGGCCTCGCGTTGCGCGGCTCGACGAGGAGGCGGGGGGCGAGCTCGGGAACGGCGCGGCGCAGCTCGTCGGCGACGAGGCGACCGAACATCACGTAGCCCTCGGAGTTGAGGTGTGTGCCGTCGAACTGGCCGTTCTCCTTGGGCGGGCTGAAGACGAGGCAACCGTCGCGGCCGAGCTTTTCGCAGAGCTCGAGGCTGCGGTCGTGGAGCTCGACGAGCGGGACGTTTTTCTCGCGGGCGATGGCGCGGACGATCTCGGCGCGGCTTTGGAGGCTGGAGGTGATCTTGTGGAGATCGGACGGCGTCTTGAACTGGCGGCGCACCAGCGAGGTCACGAGGACGGGCTTGGCGCCGGCGGCGCGGGTCTCGTCGACGTAGCGTTCCATGTAGCCGCGGTATTCCTCCTCGGTGGTGGATCGGCCGGGTTTGCCGGGCTCGTCGTTGTGGCCGAACTGGACGAGGTAGTAGTCGCCCTTGAGCGCGAGCGCCTTTTCCCAGGAGCCCTCCTTGATGAAACTCATGGAGCTGCGTCCGCCGCGAGCGGTATTGGTCAACGTGATACCGTCGCCGAGGAACTGGCGGAAGCCGAGGCCCCAGCCGGCGTTGTCGGTGACGGTGGAGTCGCCGACGAGGACGATGTGAAGCGGCTCCGGCGCGGCGACGGCGGAGGCGACGAGGACGCAGCCGGCGAGCAAGGTTTGCCCGAGGCGGGCGACGAAACGGCCGACAAGGCGCGAGGTTGGGAAATGCATGGCGGGCGGACGGGGTTACTTGGCGGAGACTTGGAGCACGCCGCGCAGCGGCAGGCGGTCGGAGGCCGGGCCGGCGTCGAGGTGCCATGCGCCGGCATCGACGACGTAGCGGTCGTTCGCCTCGTCCCAGCGGCGGAGGAGGGAGACGGGGACGGAGAGGTTGACGGTCTTGGCCTCGCCGGCGCGGAGCGGGACGCGCTGGAAGGCGACGAGCTGGCGCAACGGCATGGGCACGGGGGCGTTTTTCGCGGTGGCGTAGAGTTGCACGACCTCGTCGCCGTCGCGGGCGCCGGTGTTTTTCACGGTGACCGAGACGGAGACGACGGAACCGGGGAGCGCGGTGGTGGCGGAGAGGGCGAGTTTTTCGTAGGAGAACGACGTGTAGCTGAGACCGTGGCCGAAGGCGTGGAGGGGCTTGCCGGTGTAGTAGCGATAGGTGCGATTCGTCATCGCGTAGTCGGTGAAGGAGGGGAGTCCCTCGGTGTCGCGGTAGAAGGTGATGGGCAGGCGGCCGGCGGGATTGGTCTCGCCGATCAGGGCCTCGGCGACGGCGTCGGCGCCGCGCTGCCCGTAATACCAGGCGAGGAGGACGGCGTTGGCTTTCGACTCGTCCAGGTTGATGGCGGCGCCGGTGGTGAGGACGACGACGGTGGGTTTCTTCAGCTCCGCGACCTTGGCGAGGAGTTCGCGCTGGGTGGCGGGGAGGTCGAGGTGGAGACGGTCGCCGCCCTTAAAGCCCTCGGCGGTGACGCTCATGGACTCGCCCTCGAGATCGGGCGTGATGCCGAGGGTGAGCACGACGTGGTCGGCGGCCTTGGCGGCGGCGAGGGCTTTTTCGAGGCCGTCGTCCTGGCCGGGGGCGATCCAGCCGAACTGGACGCGGCCCTTGGGCGTGAGTTGCACGTATTCGAGGCGCACGGCGTAGGCGCGGCCGGCCTCGAGCTGCACGGTGGTGCTGAGCGGGCGCTCGGGGTCCTTGCGCCAGGAGTTGATGACGGCCTTGTCGTCGATGAAGAGGCGGGCGGCGCCCTCGGCGACGACGCCGAGCACGTGTTCGCCGGAGGTGTGGGGAACGAGCACGCCGGTCCAGCGGACACCTGTATTCGTGATTGGAATACCCTCGATCGGCTGGGCCTCGTCCCATTGCAGGTCGACCTGCTTGTCGGCGCGGGTTCCGACGGCGCGGCCGTCGACGAGCGGTTTTTTCGAGTCCTGCTTGTCGTGGGCGAAGACCTCGGCGCGGAGGCCGGGCGTGGCGCGGTCGGCGGCGGTGAAGAGCACGCCGGCGGGGAAAGGCTGACCGCTGACGCGGAAACCCTTCACGAGCGGGACGCCGGGCTCCGCGAGGACCTTTACGCCGAGCGGCTCGAGCTTGGCGCGGATGCCGTCGACGAGGGTGACCTTGCGGCTCGGTTCGCCGCTGTAGTTGCCGAGGAGCGTGGAAACGTCGGCGCCGGTGGGGCCGAGGACGGCGACGGTTTTGAGCGCCTTCGGATTCCAGGGAAGGA
>CBINJQ010000254.1:0-6679 GCA_966251015.1 uncultured Akkermansia sp.
AAAATGAAATTCGCAGTCCAGAGGCCCTAGTCTTTCATTTAGCGACCCTTAGCGTGTCTTAGCGGTTTATCCATCTGCGGGATCTAAGTTTATCTCTGTGGACGCGGTTACGATTGGCGGATTATCAACCGTGTTCGTGATGGAGACGTGGTCGTGTTTTCAACGTAGGCCATCCGCTTGCGGACGCTCCTCCGGTTGTCGTCTCGTGACGAAGCGTCCGCGAGCGGGCGGCCTACGCGGTTACGGCTTCGTTCGAACCGCTCTATTCCTGTGACGAGAGTTCGGCGGAGCGGGCCTTGCTCGCCAAGGCGGTGTCGCGGAGCAGGCCGCGGAAATCGCGCGCCGCCATGACTTGGAGGCCCGCGTAAGTCGTGCCCTTGGGCGAGGTGACTTGGTTGCGCAGGTCTTCGGGCTCGGTGCCCGTGTGCGCCATGAGTTTCGCGGCGCCGACGACGGTCTCGACGGCGAGCAGGTGGGCGGTTTCTCGGGCGAGACCGCAGGCCACGCCGGCTTCGCGGAGCGCGGCGGTGAACTCGAAAACAAAGGCGGGGCCGCAACCGCTGACGGCCATGAGCGCGTCGATTTGCTCCTCGGGCAATTCGATCTCGCGACCCATCGCTCGGAGCAGGCCGACGACGGAGGCGCGGTCGGAGGGCGCGAGCTCGCGGAGGGCGGCCCAGCCGGTGACACCCGCCCCGATGGCGGCGGGGGTGTTGGGCATGGTGCGCACGAGGTTGCGCGCGTGGGGGAAGGTTTTGCCCAGTCGCGCGAGGGTTTTCGCGGCGAGAACGGACAAGACGAGCTTGCCTCGGGTGAGCTCGGCGAGACGGGGGTCCGCCCCGGCGAGGTGCTGGGGCTTGAAGGCGATGACGACGAGATCGGCGTCTTGCACGAGATCGGGCAGCCCGGTGGCGAGACGCACGCCGGTGCGAGTCGCGAGCGCGGCTGCGCTGGGACCGGAGCCGCCGAGGATGGCGATGTCGGCGGGCGCGGCCGCTTTGGTTGCAATAAGTCCGTCGATGATGGCGGAGGCCATTCGGCCGGCGCCGAGGAAGGCGATTTTTTGAGGCATGAGTGGAACGGTGGTGGCGCGGACCGACGGACTTCGCGGGACCGAGCGCGGGCGGCGCGGGTTTGGACGCCGGGGACGGAGTCCCTCCAAAATCAGCCGGTGGCGCGGCGGCGGCGCTCGACGGGATGGGTGAGGATGGCGGTGGCGCCACCTCCCGGGCGATCTTCAAGCACCAGATCTCCGCCCATGTTGCGAAGCGCGTGACGCGCGACGGTGAGGCCCATGCCGACGCCGACGGTGTTTTTGCTGCTGATGAACGGTTCGAACATGTGGTCGCGCAGCTGGGGATCGATGCCGCGGCCGCGATCTTCGATCCGGAGGCAAAGGATGCGGCCTTCGAGCCCGGTGGCCTCGACCAAAGAGGCCCGGATGGAAATCGGACGCGGCCCTTCATGCTCTTCACCGTAGCTTTCGCGTGCGTTGAGCAGGAGTTTGCCGAGGGTGTCCTCGAACATCTCCATATGGGTGTGGATGAGCACCGGGCCGACGGGGTTGTCGAGGGTGATCTCGTCCTGGTGCCGGTGCTCGGCGCGGAAGCGGCTTATGGAGGCGTCGAGAAGCTCGTCGAGCGCGCAGGGAACGGTGGGGAGGCGGGACTTGACGACGAGCGAGGTGAGCTGGCGGATGATCCCGACGATGCGCTGCACGGCGGCCTCGAGATTTTCGGCGTTGGCGCGGACCGAATCCGGTTTGGCGGCCTGGGTCTTGATCAGGTCCAGATAACCGAGGACGACGCCGAGAAGGTTGTTCAGGTTGTGCGCGATGCCTTGCGTGATGGCGCCGATCGAGGCGGCGCGGCGCGCCTCCTGGAGGCGACGCTGGAGGTCGAGCATGTCGCGGTTGACCTGCACGACGCGGAGCTGGGTCTGAACGCGCGCGATGGTCTCGTCGAGGTCGATGGGTTTGGTGATGTAGTCGACCGCGCCGACGCCGAGCCCGGCGAGCCGTCCTTCTTTCGAGCTTCGCGCGGTGATGAAGATGACCGGGATGTTTTGATGCGCGCCGTTGGCCTGGATGCGTTGGCAGACCTCGATGCCGTCCATCTCGGGCATCATCACGTCGAGGAGGATGAGGTCGGGGTGTTCGCGTTCGACGAGATCGAGCGCCTCCTGACCGCCGTAGGCGGGGATGACTTGGATGTCCTCGCGCTCGAGGGCGCGCTTGAGGAGCTGGACGTTCACCGGCTGGTCGTCCACGACGAGGACTCGGGGTTTGGTCATGGGGGGCGGGTTTGGGGGGGGGGGGGTCCCCGGGGGGGCGGCCACCCCGGGGGCGGGGGTTTTTGCACGGGGGGGGGGGGGGCGGGGCAAGGGAGGGAGAAGCACGGAGCAGGGAGCGGAAAGGGAAGGCCGGGGGACGGCGTCCCTCCATGATATCAGGAGGCGGCGAGGCGGCGGGCCTTCAGGGTGTTTTGCATGAGCATGCAGACGGTCATGGGGCCGACGCCGCCGGGGACGGGCGTGATCTTGGACGCGACGGGGGAGACGCCGGCGAAGTCGACGTCGCCGACGAGCTTGTATCCGGTTTTCTTGGACGCGTCGGCGACGCGGTTGATGCCGACGTCGATGACGACGGCGCCGGGTTTGACCATGTCGGCCTTGACGAACTCGGCCTTGCCGATGGCGGCGATGAGGACGTCGGCGAGGCGGGTGAGGGCGGCCACGTCCTTGGTGCCGGAGTGGCAGATGGTGACCGTGCCGTTGGCGCCGGCTTTCTTCTGGAGGGCGAGCAGGGCGACGGGTTTGCCGACGATGAGGGAACGGCCGAGGACGACGACGTGCTTGCCCTTCAGGTCGGTGCCGGAGCGGGCGAGGAGTTCCATGACGCCGGCGGGGGTGCAGGCGACGAAACCGGTCTCGTCCTCCTGCGCGATTTTGCCGAGGTTGAGCGTGTGGAAGCCGTCGACATCCTTGTGCGCGGCGATGCGGCGGAACACGGCGAGTTCGTCGAGGGGTTTGGGGAGGGGGGACTGGACGAGGATGCCGTCGACGGTCGGGTCGGCGTTGAGATCGTCGATGAGCTTTTCGAGCTCGGCCTGGGAGATGGTGACGGGCGGAAGGATGACGCGGCTCTCGATGCCGATTTCGGCGGCGGTCTTTTCCTTTTTCTTCACGTAGGAGACCGAAGCGGGGTCTTCGCCGACGCGCACGAGGGCGAGACAGGGCTTGCGGCCGGAGAGGGCGGCGACCTGGGTTTTCAGTTCGGCGATGATGGAGGCGGCGATGGCGTTGCCGTCGATGAGCTGCATGATGTTAAACTTAGGAGGCAAAGAAGGGGGAAGGTGAAGAGGAAATAAAAAACCCGGCTCGGAGGAGCCGGGTGGAGGAAACGGAGTGAGGCTTTCACCCTGGGCGCCGGGCGCGGGGTTATTGAAGTTTGAGAGACTCGACGTGGACGACGAGATCGGTTCCGATGGTCTCGGCGGTGCCGAGGATGGCGACGGGGCGTCCGAGGAAGGCGTCGATCTGCTCGGTCAGGAGAAGCTTCGAGATATCCAAGTAGGCGATACGGGCGCCGCCGTCGTCGTTGATCTGGTAATCCCACGGGCGGCGGGGGCGGAGGGCGCTGCGGCTGGAGGCGACCACGCCGAAGAACGTGCGGGCGAGGCGGGGCTCGCCGGCCTCGAGGCCTTGGCCGGGGGTGACGGGGCGGCTCGCCGGGATGTCCTGGTGGAGGGTGCCTTGAAGATCGTCCATGAGGGGGGGCGGTGTCGTGGCGGGAACGCTCGGGGCGGGGTTCGCGGCGGGCTGGGCGGCGACGGGGGCTACCGCGGAGACGGGCATGCGGACGTAGGCGATGAGCGCCTTGTTGAGGGAGAACTTGTTGTAGTTGCCGGCGATGTCGGCGAACACGGCGGGGTCCTTCTCGTCGGCGAGACCGATGACGGGAGCGTTCGCCTTGGGCTGCGAGTAGTAGGCGGCGCCGGGGCGAACCTCGAAATTCTTCAAGGTGTCCTTGTCGGTGACGTAAACCGTGTGGGGGCCGGCGAGCTCGACGGCGGCCCAGCCGGAGGGGGCGGTGCCGGCGGCGATGCGGGTGCCGGCCTTAGCGGTGCCGAGGATGGGCGCGGACGCGTCGGGCGAGGCGTAGGCGGGCAGGGGGGCTTCGAGCGCGGCGGCGTGCGCGGACGGCGTGGAAACGGCGGCTACTAGGAGGGCGAGGGCTTGGAGGACGAAGCGCTTCATGGCGGCGGTGATAAAAGGGAAAAGGGGGAAGGGGGGCGTCGCCCGGAACCGGGCGCCACGGGAGTTATTCCGACGCTTTGTCGGGGCGTCGCGCTTTGGCGAGGCCTTTGGCGGCGGGGGCGCGGCGAGGCGCGCGTTTGACATGTTCTTGGGGAACGGCGGGCGGCTGGGCGAAAAGGGATTCGATCTCGGCGGGCGACAATTGTTTCCCGGAGCGGGAAGAGATTCCGCGGAGGGAAAAGGCGCCGATCTGGTAACGTTTGAGCCGTTTCACCGGGTAGCCGAGGCCGAGGAAGAGCTGGCGGATCTCGCGCTTCTTGCCGTGGTGCATGTGAACGTCGAGCGACGTGGCGAGGCCGCCGGGGCTCACGTTGATGAGGTTGGCGTATTCGACTTTCAGGCGTTCGCCGTCGGCGATGATGCCGTTGAGCAGGCGGGGAATCTTTTCGCGCGGGAAGCCTCGCTCGAGGACGACGAGGTAGCGTTTGGTGACCTCGTTGCTCGGATGCGTGAGACGCTGGGCGAGGTCGCCGTCGGTGGTGAGGATGACGAGGCCCTCGGAGTCCTTGTCGAGACGGCCGGCGCAAAAGAAGCGGTGTTTGGCGAACTTGGGCGGCAGGAGGGTGAAAACCGTCTCGGGGTTGTGCGGATCGTCGTTGGAGCAGATCAGGCCGCGGGGCTTGTGCACGGCGAGGGTGATTTTGGGCTGCACGGCGGCGGCGCGGACCTGGCGGCCCTCGACGGTGATTCTGTCCGACGCGGGGTCGATTTTTTGGCCGAGCTCGGCGGGGCGGCCGTTCACCCGGACCTCGCCTTGCGCGATGAGTTGCTCGGCGGCGCGGCGGGAGCAGATGCCGGCGTCGGCGAGAAACTTTTGCAGGCGGATGGTCGTTTCGGGCATGGGCGGAGGAGTTGGCGGCATGCGGGGGCGCGACGCAAGCGCGGGGAATCGATGCGATTTTGAGCGGGTCGGCGGGAGCAAAAAGTAAGGGCTTGCGCGGGCGAGGCGCGGGCGCGACTTATTGGCCTTTATGTCCGCTCCCGTCGCCGCCTCCCAATACAGCAAAGAGAACCCGTTCCCGGCTCGCGTCACCGAGAATCGTCTCCTGAACAAGCCCGGCTCCGCCAAGGAAACCCGCCACTTCGTCGTCTCCCTGAAAGGCAGCGACCTCTCCTACAAGGCCGGCGACTCGCTCGGTGTCTTCCCGACCAATCGCGCCTCCGAGGTCGGCGAACTGATCGACCGGCTCCACGCGACCGGCGACGAGCTCGTCTCGCCCGCCATGCTGAAGTTGCCCGCGCCGATCTCGCTGCGCGACGCGCTCAGCCACCGTCTCGCGCTCGCCGGCCCGACCGCGAAGATCGTCACCACGCTTTTCAACAAGGCCACCGATGTCGGCGAGAAGGCCAAGCTCGAGTCCCTCCTCAAACCCGAGAACAAGGAGCAGCTCACCGGTTTCCTCGACGAGCGCGAATACGTCGACCTCCTCGCCGAGTTCCCCTCCGCCCGCCTCACGCCGCAGGAGTTCGTCGATCATCTGCGCAAGCTGATGCCGCGTCTCTACTCCATCGCCTCTTCGTCGAAGCCCTACCCGAACGAGATCCACCTCACGGTCGCGGTCGTGCGCTACACCACCAACCACCGCGAGCGTCATGGCGTGTGCTCGACGTTCCTCGCCGACCGCGTGGTCGTGAACGAGACCCCGACGCCCGTCTTCGTTTCCAACTCGCACTTCGGCCCGCCCGAAAACGGCGCGGTCGACTGCATCATGGTCGGCCCCGGCACCGGCATCGCCCCCTTCCGCGCGTTCGTGCAGGACCGCGTCGCCTCCGGAGCCACCGGCCGTAACTGGCTCTTTTTCGGCGACCAGAAGCAGGCGACCGACTTTCTCTATCAGGAGGAGTGGGAGAAGTATCTCGCCGACGGCAAACTCACCAAGCTCGACCTCGCCTGGTCCCGCGACCAGGGCGTGAAAGTCTACGTGCAGGACAAGATGCGCGCCAACGCGGCCGAGCTCTGGGCGTGGATCAAGGGCGGCGCCTCTTTCTTCGTCTGCGGCGACGCCAAGCGCATGGCCAAGGACGTCGACCAAGCCCTCCACGACATCATCGCCGAGCAAGGCGGCATGCCGATCGAGCAGGCGCAGGCCTACGTGAAGGAAATGAAGAAGGACAAACGCTACCAGCGCGACGTCTACTGAGCGCGCGTCCGCGCGCTCAATTTATGATTTTGGATTGATGATCGGGCGCGCTCTTCGCGCGTCTCGGTCCGCCAAATCATAAATCATCGATCTTAAATCATAAATTCCCATGACCTTTAGCAACAGAACCGCCCTCGTCACCGGCGCCGGTCGCGGCATCGGCAAAGCCATCGCCGAGACGCTCGCCGCCAAGGGCGTCACCGTCATCTGCGTTTCCAAGT
>CBINJQ010000255.1:0-6640 GCA_966251015.1 uncultured Akkermansia sp.
CTGTGTAACGACACGGCCACTACGACCAGGGCGAGCACGAGATTGAGCGAGAGCGAAAGGCGACGGGGAAACGAGGTCTTCATAAAGGGGGAACTACGACGGGCGGGGGCGTGGCGACGCGGCTCGGGATTTTTCGCGGCCGGCTCAGCTTTTGGCTCAGCGGGCGCGTCGCTGGACCTGGATGAATCTGAGCACCCGGTTGTTTTGCAGTTTTTCGAAGCTTGTCTCGCCGAGCTCCGTCCGGAGCGCGGTGCGCGTGGTTTCGGCGAAGTTCTGGAGATCCCGGTTCACCGCCTCCCAGTCCACGTTTCCGCCTTGGGTCTGGCGTGCGAGGACCTCGCCTCGATAGGTCGCCACGCTCTCCTCGTAGGTCCGCATGGTGTCGTAAACGTAGTCGATCTTTTTGTCGTCCAGTCCCCAGAGCGTCTCGAACTTCTTCATCTGCGAGTAGGCGGGGTCCTGGGTTTTTTGCAGGGCGGCGTAGACGTCGGCGCCGAGCACGCGCTGATATTCCTGGTCCCGCTTCTGGTCGAGGGCGCGGCTCTTCGCGTTGTATTCCGCCGACATCGGGTCGTTCTGGAATTGGTGGTCCAGCTCCATGCGGACCTTGTTCCAATCGCGTTCCATTTTGTAGAGCTCGCGGAACTGCGCGTCCGAGGGGTTGGCCCGGGCCAGCCTGTTCCGGAGGAGGTCGGCCGTGAACGCCTCGTCGAGTTGCTGCGAAATCGCGTAACGTTCGTCGCCCAGGATCTGGGTCAACCGCCGGAAGTGTTCGGCGTAGGCCTTGTCGTTGGCGGCGTTGATCGCGGCCTCGTCCATGGTGCCGTCCAGTCGGGCCTGTTCCAGATCGAGGTTGTGACGCTGCAGGGATTTCTTGAGCGCGTAGATCGCTTCGGCCTCCGCCGGGTTTACCGCGACGGGCGTGCTCATCGCCTCCCAGAGCATGTAGTTCCGGTCCCAAACCCGGAAGCCCTCCTCCCCGAGCGCCTCGGTCATCGCGGAGTCCTTGCCCCGCTCTTTTTCCAGTTGAAGCGCGGCGGTCTTGGTCATGTCGCCCTTGACGGCTTCGAAGCGATCATCCCATCGCGCCTCGAAATCGGTCAGCGCGATCCGCGCCAGGATCTCGTTGGGGACGCCCATGGCGCGGAGCTCGTCGATGATCGAGCGCAGGCCGCGCGAGGAAGACGGGCGGGCGCCCGAGGAGTCCCGGTCCGCCGCCGCGACGCGGGCGGCTTGGGCGAGGACCGGGTCCGTGCCGGACACAAGGGATGCGGGCGGGCGTGAAGGCGCGTCGGTTTTGCTTTTCAGGACGGCCACCGCCGCAAGGGCGAGGGCGACGTTGAGCAGCAAGGATGCTTTGTGGAGAAAATCTCGGGACATGGGGCGGGGTGGCGGGGTGTGGGAACGGAAGCGCGCATATGGCTTTGGTCCGGGCGCTCAAAAGACCGGCGGCCATGGCGACCGCCGGTCTTGGATCATGCGGGCGTCTTGGACGCGCGGGCGCTTACCAGACGGTGGCGTTGCAGCCGCCGGGTCCGGTGAAGGCCTCGACCATGAACACGGTTTCCCGGATGGTGCCGAAGCTCCAGCCGCGGGATTTCCAGTAGTTCACGTGGTTGGACATGGTCACGGATTTGTTCTGTCCCGTGGGCTGGTCGACCTGGCGGTCGTTTTTATACTGAGGGCCGCCGCCCTGCTGGCCGCGATACACGTTGTAGGTGCCGCTGTTGCTGTTCACGGTGCCGCTGAAGGTGCCGCTGTTGGTGCCCTTCTCGGTGATATACCATTCGACGCCGGGGTAGGGCGCCCAGCCATAGACCGCGGCGAGGTGCCACGAGCCGCCGAGGTAGCCGATGTTGTAGCCGACGTTCCGGACCGAGCCGGGCCACCAGCCCTTTCCGACGAGCGCGTCGGTGATGCCGGCGGTCCATGAGCCCGCGAAGTTGCCGCCGGAGCCGCTGATGGAGGCGGTGCCGCTGCCGGTGTAGTAGGTGAAGTAGTAGAATCCGCCGGTGTATCCGCTGGTTCCTCCGGCGTGGGCCTGTTTGGCCAGGGGGAACAGCGAGGCCACCAGGGCGGCCAGGAGCATTAGTTTCTTCATGTTTTTGGGGGTGTTTCAGTTTGTTGTGGGGAGGCGACGTGATTGCCGCGTCGCCGGCGCTGATGTTGATGAACGCCGCCTTGATCGTAGCAGCCGGCGACTCCGGAGGCTACGTGCGGTTTGCGGCAAAAAGACGCGCGTTTTGCGGCACCGACAGAGGGCGCTATTTCCGGGGTAATAGAACGGGGCGGCGGCGAACTTCGGCGTTCGCGGAGCGCTTTTTCGCGACCGCGAGGCGCGCGCGCCGGTCGTCCCGCGGGCCTCCGCGAACCGCGCGGTCAAAAATTAGCGCAACGGGTGGCTGGCCGGTCGCGCGCGCGCGGCGCTTCGTGACGGTTTCCCCTTCGTTCTGTCCTCGGCCGGTTCGCGGACATGCCGCCTTTCCCCATGCGTTCTCCCAGTTTCATCGCCGGTTTGTCCGGCGCGTTCCTTTTCTCCGCATGCATCGCGACCTCGGCGTCGATCGTGCAGTTCGACGTCGTCGACAACGTGGGGGCGTCGCCCGTCGCGGCGGGCTGGGTGGCGGTGACGGGATCGTCGGACCCCGCGGACACGCTGAGCGGCGGCGACGGCGTGCGGACGCTGGTGCTCGCGACGACGGGCGACGGCCAGGACCGGGATCGCAACGCGGGCCAGTTCCCGGCGGACGCGGCGATGTGGCGCGACTTTTGGTTCGTCGCGAACAGCACCGTGGGCGGCGCGCAGGCGACGGCCACGCTTTCGGGCTTCGCCGCCGACACGAAATACACGGTCGAGATCTGGAGCTACGACTTCAACTCGACCGGAACCCGCGCGGCGACGTGGACCGATTCGGTCACCGGAAACAGCGCCGGTCTTTCCTTCGACGGCGCGACTTCGCCGGCCCCCTCGAGTCTCGCGAGCTACGTCACGACGCTTACCGCCCAGGCCGACTCCGCCGGCGTGATTCGTCTGACCGGCGCGGCGGCCGCCGGGGGTTCCGGCGGCTTGCCGAACATCTTCATCAACGGGCTGCGCGTGTCCGCCTACGGCGGCGCCACTTTTCCGTTGATCGAGGCGGAGTCCGGTGCTCTCGGTTCCGATTACGCCGTGTCGACCGTGTCGGGCGCGACCGCGATCTCGCCGACGGTCAACAACAGCGCGTTCACGCCCGGGGCGGCGTCCCGCGTGGCGAGCTACAGCGTCTCTTTTCCGAAGGCCGACGTCTACCAGCTCTACGTGCGGGTGCATGTGGGGCCGGGCACCTTCAACGACGACAGCTTCTTCTACGCTTCGAGCTTCGGGGCGAAGTCTCCGACCAACGGCTCCGATTGGGTGGCCGTGCTTTCGGGGCTCGCCGACACCGGCTACACGGCCGCGTCGGATCAGATCGTGGTCGGCGGCGGATCGGCCGGCGCGCAGGTTTGGAAATGGGTGAAGTTCGGAACCTTCTTCACCGTGAACGAGGGCGCGTTGACGCAGACCTTCCAGATCGGATCGCGCGAGGACGGCTTCTCGATCGACAAGCTCGCCTTCGCGCCGGCGGACGTGCCGCTCACCGTCGCGGAGCTCGAGTCGGGCGTCCTGCCGGAGCGTCCGCCGACGGACTCCTACGCGGGCGCGGACGGCGTGGCGTTGCACCGTTTCGACGAGCCTTACAAGGCGACCAACCACGAAGGCGCGCAACCCGCGTCGGCGTTGGTTATGCGGGACGGGTTTCTGTGGGGAGTCGCCGCGGGCGGCGGACTCCAAGGGGCCGGGACCATCTATCGGCTCGACCTCGACGGGGAGACCTTTGACGCGGTCAACACGCTTCCGGTGGAGATCGGCCCGGGCCGGCCGCAGAGCGGACTGACGCCCGGGGCGGGCGGGGTGTTTTTCGGCGTGTCGCAAACCGGCGGGGCGAGCGGCACCGGAACGGTTTTTCGCAGAAACGCGGACGGAAGCCTGTCGGTCCTGCGGAGCTTTTCCTCGCTGGCGCCGCACACCGGATTGAACGTCGGCGGCGCGTCGCCGATCGGCCCGTTGTTGCTCTCCGGGACCACGCTTTACGGCGCGACCGCGCTCGGCGGGGCGAACGGGCAGGGCGTGCTTTTTTCCATCGGGGTCGACGGAACGGGCTTCGCGGTGCTGAAGGAGTTCGGCGCGGTGTCGCCGACAACCGGATACAACGTCGACGGCGCCCAGCCTTGCGGCGGCCTGGTCCTTTCCGGCTCCAAGCTCTACGGGACCGCCGCGGCCGGCGGCGCGGGAGGCGCCGGAGTCGTGTTCTCCATCGAAACCTCGGGCGCGGGTTACGCGGTGCTGCATTCCTTCTCCCCGTTGGACGCCGCGACGGCGACGAACCCCGGCGGCGCGTTCCCGAGCAACGGACTGGTGCTGGCGGGCGACCGCTTGCACGGCGCCACCCTGGGCGGAGGCGAAGGCGGGCGCGGGGTCGTCTACGGACTCTCCACGACGGGCGCCGCGTTCACGGTGTTGCACGCGTTTTCCCCGACGGACCCCGCCGTCGGCGCGAACGCCGACGGCGCTGCGGTGGTCGGCCGGCTGGCGGCCTCGGGCAACATGCTCTACGGCGCGGCCTCGGCGGGCGGGGCCGGGGGCACGGGCGTGGTCTTCTCGCTCGATGTCACCGAGCCCGGCCTGCGCGCGCTGCACCACTTCGAACCGCTGGCCGAGGGCGGCGTGAACGCGCGCGGCGCGCATCCCGCGGCCGAGGTGCTGAGGGCGGGCGATGTTCTCTACGGCACGGCGGTCTCGGGCGGGCCGGGCGGCACCGGAGTGGTGTTCGCGATACCGTTGCCCCTCTCCATCGACATCGCCGCGACATCGCTCGGCGGCGGGGCGCCGAGCCTGACGGTGACGGGACTCGGCGGACCCTTCTCCACTTATTCCATCGAGGCGACCTCCGACCTCGCCGAGCCCTCGTCCTGGCTGCCCGTGCTGACCGCGCCGGCGGACGCCAGCGGCCGCCTGATCCACACGGAGCTTCTGCAAGGCGCGCCGCGTCGTTTTTTCCGGCTGCGCGCGAACCCCTGATTTTTTCGTCCCCCATGCGTTTCCTTTTCTCCCCGACCCGGGTCGCCCGTCTTTTCTCAGGTCTTTGCCTTTGCGTTTTGTCCGCCCTCGCCCCGCTCGTCGCGACGGGCGCGGAGGGGCGTTGGGTGACGACGTGGACGACCGCGCCGCAATCCACGAGCGCGGAGAACCTGCCGCCTTCGCCGCTCGCCCACAACACGCTGCGCCAGTTCGTTCGCGTCTCGATCGGCGGCGGTCTGGTGCGCTTCCGCTTTTCCAACGCCTACGGGAACTCGCCGGTGGTGATCCAGTCCGCGGGTCTGGCTCGCGCGGCGGGTCCGCTCGGGACCGGTGAGATCGACGGCGCCTCGTCTCGGGCGCTGCGATTCCGCGGCGCGCCGGGCGCGGTGATTCCGCCCGGGGGCGTGCTTTACTCGGACCCTCTGGCGTTTGACCTGCCGCCGTTGGGCGCGGTCGCGGTGAGCGTTCATTTTGGCGCGATTTCGAGCACGGTCATCACGAGCCACGGAGGATCACGGACGACGTCGTTCATTCAAAACGGCGACGCGGTCTCGGCGGCGACGATGAGCGGCGCGACGCGCACCGACCGTTGGTATCTCATCACCGGGCTGGAGGTGCTCGCGCCGGCGGCCTCCTCCGGCACCGTCGCGGTCATCGGCGATTCGATCACGGACGGCCGCGGGTCGACCACCAACGGCAACGACCGATGGACGGATTTCCTTGCCGACCGGCTCGCGGGCAACGCGGCCACGGCGCACGTCGCGGTGGGCAATCTCGGCATCGGCGCCACGGGCGTGGGCTTGGCGCAGGAACGTTTTCGGCGGGACATCGTCGATCAGAACGGCGCCCGCTGGGCCGTGATTTTCATCGGGGTGAACGACATCGGCGGCTCGAGCGCCGCGCCCGCGACCATCGTGAACAACGTCGTCGCGGCCTATTCCAACATGGCGGCGCAGGCGCGCGCCCGCGGCCTCAAGGTCTACGGAGCCACGATCACGCCCTTCGGCGGCAGCGGCTACTACTCGGCGGATCACGAGACGGCGCGGCAGTCGATCAACCAGTGGATCCGCACCACGGCGGTGACGAGCGGGGTCTACGACGCCTGCATCGATTTCGACGCGGCGGTCCGCGATCCGGCGAATCCCGTGAACCTGCTGCCCGCCTACAACGCCGACAACCTCCACATCACGCCCGCCGGATACTCCGCCATGGCCGACGCGGTGGACCTCGCGCTCTTCACGCCGTGAGCCGCGGCAGACGCGCGGGCGGGCCTCCGGCCGGACCGGCGCCCTCGTTTACGCTCTATTATTAGACCAAGCGGGCGATTGAGAGGATTCCCCCGCTCTGATTCCCCGATGTCCTCTTGTCGTCCGCCCTCCGTCAGGGCGGACTTGCCCCCCCCCCCCCCCCACCCCCCCCCCCCCCGGGGGGGGGGGGGGGGCCCCCCGAGCAGGGGCTCGCTGTCGAAGGTTGCGAAGAATGTCTTGGCCGATTGCGAGCGCCGGCGCGCGGCATTCGCCCCCTCCACCGCTTCGCGGTCCC
>CBINJQ010000256.1:0-6629 GCA_966251015.1 uncultured Akkermansia sp.
CGCTCGAGCTCCCAGGTCGTACGCGACAGGACGGCGACCGACAGGTAGATCTCGTTGGAGGCGTTTTTTGTAAGGCCGTAGTGGATACCGCTGGCGATGTTGAAGGTGTCCTGCGTCGTGCCGGTGGAAACGGTGAGGCCCGCGAAGCTCTGGCTCACGCCGTTGAGGCTCGTTTGCGCGGGCAGATTGACCAGGCCGCTGAAGAAATACGTGTCCGCCGTCGGCGGCAGGCCGGCGAAAGGACGGTAGGAGCGACGGGATATGTTGGCGGTGAGATTTCCCAAGCGGACGCCGCCGGCTTCGAGCGTTCCCGGCACGAACGAATGAGAGAGGCCGTTCAGGTTGACCTGGGCGCCGGCCGTCGAGTTCACCCATCTTTTGCCGACAACGGAATCGAACCCGAAGTTGCCCGTGACAATGGAGAGATTGGGCGAGGCGCCGAGGTTGACGTCGGCGTCGTAAGTGCCGCCGGTTCCGGAACTGGTGGCTTTGAAGGACTCCGAGGCGATCAAGGCCCCGTAGGCCGAGGAGACGGCGAAAGCGGAGGGAAGGGCGCAGGAAAGAGCCAGACGGAAGACGGTGGATGCGGTGATCGAGTGCGGAGCCGGACGATGAGGGAGGGGCATGGGGTTGAAGCGGAGGAGTGTGACTTGCGAAACCGCGTCGCCTGCTCGTGACCGGAGGGGCACGAAGGCTTGGTTTTTGAAGGGGAGGGCAAGCGGCTGACTGCGAACGAAAAACGCGGAGGGATCGGCACTGAGCTTATCACGGTTAAAAGTTTTTTTACTCAGGGAAAGTCCTCAGGCGGAGGCCTTATTCCCCTCATCGTGGCGACGGCGGCATGCCTTGTTCTTGCGCGCGCCCGCGTCGTGCGCGGTGCAAAACAACTCGTAGAGGTCGCTCTCCCGGTCGCCGATGTGGACGCAGCGTCGAGGTTCGCCGACCAGCGCGGTGGCATGCGGGCTGTCGAGCAGCCGTCGCAGGCTTTCCTTTTGCTCGATGGGGGCGCGCGTGGGGTTTATCTTCCGCGTCAGCGGCTGGCGCCCTTGAACTCCTTTCGGGTCCAAAACTTCACCGCCGCCAAGCCCAGCGGCAGACCTGTCGGCGTGAGCACCCGGCTGGAGTGCAGCGATCCCGAACAGCGGATGCTCGTGGCGCCAGCGAGCAGCGAGACCGTGTTTCGGGCGATGAAATCAACGGGGGGTCAAGCGGACGGAGCGACGGCGCACCACGGCGAAAAGCGAGCCGAGGCCGACGAGGACGGCGTAGCCGGAGGGTTCGGGGACGGGCGAGAAAGCGCTGAGCTTCAGCTCGGAGCCGGTGTCGGTGAAAAGGAAACTGCCCGCGCCGTCCGGGAGGGAGATGCGATCGCCCGACTGGATGTTGGAGAAGCTGCCGCCGATGGAGGTGGCGGACAGGATGGTGAATTCGTCGAGCTCGCCGAGCGTCGCGAGGAAGGACGGGGAGGAGAAGCGAAGCGAGAGCTCGCCGCCGAGGGTCACCGTGCCGTCGACCGAAAGAAAATCGTAGCCGGAACCTGGATCGCTCCCGTTCAGATCGAAGGAGACGGAGGTGTCCGCGAGGAGGAGAACATCGCCGAAGACATGGAGGGCCGAGGCGGTCGAGGCGGAGCCGATTTCGAGGGCGGTGTCGGCCAGCGAAAGGTCGGCCGAGATCGAGCCGTCGGCGCGCAGGAGACCGCCTTGAAAATCAAGCGTCCGGCCCGTGTCGGCGGAGAGACCGGCGTTTTCGATTCTTACCTCGCCGGCGGTCTGGACGAAGTCGCCTCCGAGGAAGAGCGAGGAACCGGACCGGACTCGGATCAGGCCGGTGTTCGTGACCGGGGCGTAGAGGTAGTTGGCGAAGCCGTTGTCGGCGAGGACGGTGCCGGAGTTGGAGAGGTTGAAGGGGGAGGTGTAGAGGGTGCCGACGGAGGTGCCGGAGTCTGGGTGGAAGCGGATGACGCCGCCGGAGGCGTTGGTGAGGGTGGCGTCGGAGGCGGAGTAGGCGCTGGAACCGGAGGCGTCGAACTGGACGGTGCCGTGATTGGTGAGGGACGCGGAGGAGTTGGAGAACCCAAGTTGACCGGTGACGCGGAGCGTCAGACCTGAAGCGAGCTGGTTGGCGCCTGCGAATGTAACTCCGAGATGGCCAGTCGTGAGCGTATGCTCGCCGGAAAGGGCGACGTCCGTCAGTGAAAGGCCGTCGACGTCGATATGGGAGGTCAACGTGACCTCGGCCTCGGAGATAAAGGCGGCGTAAGTGTTTCCTTCGTTTCCGTTGTGGGGGAAAAACGCCGAGGGCGACCAGTTGGCCGCCGTGTTCCAGTCGCCGATTGCTCCGCCTTGCCAGGTGGAGGTTACGGTGTCGGCACGACTCGGCACGAGGCCGAGCGAGGCAAGCGCGGAGCCTGCCAAGGAAAGGATGCGCAGGGGCGCGAAAGGGCGAAGAGCGGCGGTAGTCGGCTTGCGAAGCATGGTGATTCCGCAAGTCGTGGGGCGATTTATCTACTTGTAAATACGAGACCCGGCTGGACGGCCGTTCAAACTCAGGATCTCGCGATCATTGCGGCCAGAGTGTTGCAAAGGAGGTCGGGCCGAGCGGTGGCGAGGGACGCGCTGGGCCGTTCCCCGTGAATGTCACGGAGCCGCGAGGATGAGTTCGCCGGAGACCAGTTCGTTGGCGGAGGGGCCGGAGTCGGCCGGGTTGGGGTCGAGCAGATAGTGGGCGTGGCCGAGGGAGTCGTCGGAGCCGTCGGGGCCTTGGCGGAAGGTGCCGGAGACGGAGACCTTGCGGGTGACGGGCTTGGCGGGGGGCGGGGAGACTTGGTCGCTCAGGGAGAAGGAGCCGGAGAGGGCGCCGGTGGTGGAGTTGACGGTCAATTGGAAGGAACGGGGGTTGGGCGAGGGCAGGGTGATGGAGCCCTTTGCGCGGAGGGAGAGGGCGGCGGGAAGGGAGGAGAGTTCGGACTCGGTGAGGAAGCCGCCGAGGAAATCGAGGCCGAAGGGGGCGTCGGTGCCGGAGCCGCGGGGGAGCAAGTCGAGGCGCTCGGGCAGGGTGAAGGCCGGGGCCGAGGCGGTGGCGGCGAAAGGCGGCAGCCAGGGATCGAGGGCGGCGGAGACCTTGGCGGCGAAGCCGAGACGGTAGGATTTGTCCTGCGAGGAGGGTTTGGTGGACGCGGGGAGAGCGGCCTTGGACCAGGCGAGGGTGCCGTCGGTCTCCGGGACGAAGAAGCGGTTGGGAAAACGCGTCTGGTCGGGGTGGGGGACGAGCTCGAGTTCGCCGGAGAGGAAGGAGTCGAGGCGCTTGGCGTAGGGGCGGAGGAAGACGCGGAAGAGGCCGTCGGTGGTTTCGGAGCCGGGGGCGAGGAAGGCCGGGCGGGTGGTGCCGGTGAGGGCGGTGCCGTCGGCGAGTTTGCCCTTGAAGGTCATGACGCCGGTGGCGGCGACGGAGACGGAGGCATGGCCGGCGCCGAGGGGGAGGGGGCGGGTGTCGGACTCGGCGAGGGAAACCGGATCGCGGAGGACGAGGGTGTGGAGGCCGGTCCAGGGGGCGTTCTGCTTTTTGCCGGAGACGACGCGCTGAACGAAGACGCGGGAGCCGGAGGCGATGGAGAGGTTGGCGGGGGATGCGCCGGTGAAGGAGAGCTCGCCGTCGAGGGTGTCGCCGGTGAGCTCGAAGCCGAGGGAGAGGCCGGTGATGCCGGTGGCGGGGGCGGGGCTCCAGGTGGCTTGGGCGGCTCCGCCGTCGGAGGCGGTGAGGTTGCCGCGGACGGGGATGGCGGCGGGCAAGGCGGCGAGGCTCAGGGTGCCGGTGAACGTGAGGGCGTTGTTGGGGACGAGGAGTTCCAACTTGCCGCGAGCGGTGCCGGAGTCGTCGACGAAGAGGGCCTCGTAGGAGCCGGCGAAGCCTTCGACGGTGAGGAAAGAGGGCTCGCCCACGACGAAGCGGTAATCGAGGTCGGAGCCGCCGGTAAAGGTGAGGGGATAATCGCCGGCGGAGCTGGAGCGAGTGGCCTTGGTGACGCCGCGGGGTGCGCGGTCGATGTCGGCGGCGGTGTCGCCGTTGACGAAGCCCGTGTAGTGAGGAATGAATACAGGGTTGGCTTGGCCGACGAGGCGCGAGGCGGGCTCGAAGCCGACGGCGAGCGGAGCCTTGTTGATCGTGATGGTGCGGGTGACGGAGGCGGCGGGCTTGAAGGTGTCGTCCCCGGGTTGGGTGGCGCGGACGACGACTTGGCCGGCGCCATGGATGGCGAGGATGCCGGCCTCGAGCGTGGCGATGCCGGCGGGGGTGGAGGAAACGAGTTGGAAGACGACGGGGAGGCCGGAGCTGGCGGAAGCCGCGAGGGGGAAGGGTTCGGCGCCGTAGGCGAGGGCGGAGGGGCGGGCGAAGGTGATCGTTTGAGCGAGCGGTTTTGAGCTTACCTGGAAGGAGCGCGTGACGTAGGGGGCGGGCGCGTAGATGACGCCGTCATGGGTTCCGCCGGACTGGGTGGCGCGAATGACGACGACGCCGGCCGAGGAGCCGACGGTGACGGTTTGGCCGTCGGAGCCCAGGGTGGCGGGGCCCTCGACGAGGGAGAAGGCGACGGGGAGGCCGGAGCCGGAGGTGGCGGAAAGGGTGAAGACGGAGCCGACTAGGCGAGGGGGAAGGGGGGCGAAGGTGATCGTCTGCGGGGCGCCTTCGACCACGGAAAAGGTGCGAGCGACGGATGCGGCGAGGTAGTTGGTGTCGCCGGGTTGGGTGGCGGTGGCGGTCACGACTCCCGTCTCGCCGGTGAGAGACAGGGTCTTGCCGTCCGCTCCGAGGCTCGCGGGCCCCACCACGGAGAACGAAACGGGCAGGCCTGTGCTGGCGGTGGCGGAGAGTTCGAAGGCGGGCGATGAGATGCCCTGATCGGGCAGGGCTTCGAAGGCGATCGTCTGGGTCGCTTTTGCCACCGTGAACGTGCGCGTGATGGAAGCGGGCGCGTAGGTGGTGTCGCCGGCTTGCGCGGCTTGAAGGACGAAGGTGCCGGCGCCACTTATGTGGAGGCTGTCGCCGATGATGGTTCCTGATCCAGATCCGGGAAGGAGCCCAAAGGAAACGGGGAGGCCGGAGGAGGCGGTGGCGGATAGCGTGACGATATTATTCGCCGGATCGAAGGTGCGAGTGGCTGGCGCAGTAAAGTCGATCGATTGGGGCGTTTTGTAGTACACCGTGAAGGATCGGGTGGCGATGGCGGGAGCATACACGGCATCGCCGGCCTGGCTTGCTTGAATGGTAAAGTAACCTGGGTTCCAGACGGTCAGCGTGTTGCCGCTCACCGAGGCGAAGCCCGGGTCGGAGAGGATGGAAAATGAGACGGGGAGGCCGGAAGACGCGGTGGCGACAAGGGGGATTTTGAGATTCATCCCCAGGTGACTTATGATTTCCCCCTGATCGGCGATGAACGCAAAGTCGATGGTTTGCTGTGTCTTTGTGGCCGTGAATGATCGGGATGCGGTGGCAGGCGCGTAGGTGGCGTCGCCGGCTTGGGCGGCCTGCACGGTGATGGTGCCTGGCGCGAGAATGGTCAGCGTATTGTCGCTGACGGTGGCGGGGCCGGAGATGACTGAAAAGACAACGGGCAAACCCGACGACGCGGTGGCGGACAGGACGAGCGTGTTATCAAGGGGGTTGTAGGCGCGGTCGTGTATCTCGGGGAAAGCGACGGTTTGGAAGGTCCGCCCAAGGACGGCAAAGGAGCGGATGGCGGTGACCGGGGCGTAGTTGGCGTCGCCGGCCTGGGTGGCTTGCACGGTGATCGTGCCGAGGCCGGTGATCTGGAGATTGTCACCACTGACGGTAGCCGGCCCCGCGAGGATCGAGAAGGAAACCGGAAGACCGGATGACGCGGTGGCGGAGAGCACCAGCGTGTTTTCCGATACTCCGAAGTCGCGATCAGCGATGGGTGGAAAGTCGATGGTCTGACGGACCCCGATGTTATCGGACGCGGAGAGATCCAGAAGCCACGCTTGGATCGTGTTGTTTTTGCGTCCGTAGCCCACGATTTTGGCGCCGTCGGCCGACACGCCGGTGGCGGCGCCGATGGACCATCCGTCGGCGAGGCCCGCTTGGGTGAGGATCTCGCGGATGCTGCGCATGCCGTTGACGGGATCCCAGATGAACGCGCCGTCGTCGCCGTCGCCTCGATTGGCGAGGCCGACCACGATGGTTCCGTCCGCGGACACGGCGCGTGCTTCGCTGTAAAGGTAGCCGCCCGGCAGGTCGCCGAGGCTGACGGCGCCGGTCGCGGAGGTCCAGCGTATGGCCTCACGGCTTTCGCCGTCCAAAAGCCGGGCATAGCCGACGGCGACCTCTCCGGTCGCGGAGGCGGCGTAGGCGCAATAGTCGAGGGCGTAAGGGGCGTGGGAATCTGTGGCGGTATGGATGTAGCCGAGGTCCACCAATCCGGGGAAAGCGGTGTGGCGAAAGGCGTGATCATAACCGGAGAGCGGCGCGTCTCGGTAGAGCGGTGTCGCGGCCGAGCCGACGATCACGGCGCCGTCGGCGGAGATTCCGTAGGCGCGGCTTTGGTAGCCAATGATCGAGCCTTCGCTGAAGCCCAGCACGCTCGATCGAGCACCCGCGTAGTGCTCGACCAC
>CBINJQ010000257.1:0-6621 GCA_966251015.1 uncultured Akkermansia sp.
AGGAGACCGACCGCTACTGGAACGCCATCGTCGGCAACGGCGGCCAGGAGAGCGCGTGTGGCTGGTGCAAGGATCGCTGGGGCCTCAACTGGCAGATCACGCCGCGCACGCTCATCGAAGGGATGATGGCCGGCGGCGAGGAGGCGAAGCGCGCCTTCGAGGCGATGATGGAGATGGGGAAAATCGACGTCGCCAAGATCGACGCCGCCCGACGAGGATAACGCTCGCTCGCCGGAACCGGACGTTTTTTTGAACCGCCCCCGGCCTGCCCGTTTTCCCGAAAGCGACGTCGGCGTGATTTTGCGCCCCGGGCGTTTTTCCCTTGGTGGAGCAGATGGGAATCAAACCCACGACCTCTTCATTGCGAACGAAGCGCTCTATCAACTGAGCTACTGCCCCAAAACCAAAAGGGCGGACGTTATGGAACGTCACCCAGGTTCGAGTAAACATCAATCTTCCCGGCCCTCCTATTTGAGTCTCACGCCACGGGGACGTCGGCGACCGGGGTCGCGTCGCGCCGCACCCCGGGCAGCAGGGCCGCGTCCTGCATGCCGTGGATGATCTTCTTGTCCGGCGGGCAAAAGGTCGCCAGCGCGCCGCTCAGCCCGGCCTTGTCTCCGATGACGAAATAATAGGGACAAAGTCGAAGACGCCCCGATTCCTGCGCCGCTTCGCCTCCGGTCGCGGGATAGAGCGCATGGCCCGCCCGCCGCGGCTTCCGGTAGGTTTGCAGGACATGAAGGTTGCGGGGGGCGTCGGCGATCGCGATGTCGACCGCGGACTGCCATTCCTCGCGCGAACAATCCGCCCCGTAGGCGACGCTGCGGGCGCCCCAGGCCGTCTCATGGAAACCGGAAATCTTCAGGATGAGCTCGCGCTCCTTCTTCGACGCCTCGACCAATCCGCGCCAATCGGCGAGCGCCCGGCCGCCGACGCTCGGACCGACCAAGGTCGCCCCCGGCGGCAGGGGCGCCGGGTCGACCACCCAGGAGGCGGGAATCAGCGCCTTGAGCCGCTCGCGCGACTTCGCCGGCAAGGCCTCGGCCCAGTAGTCCTGCAAGAGGTGGTGATGGAACAACGCAAGCCCGAGCTTCTCCTCCTGAAACGCCCGCATCGGCGGGGTGATCACCACCTCGCCCGCCGCCCACGACTCGAAAAAGTAGTGCGCGGTCGGAATCCGCTCGAGGTCGAAGAGCTCGAAAAACCGGTAGATGATGTCGATCTTCTCGGGATTGCCCTCGACGTCGAAGCAGAGCGAGGACCCGAGCGGGAAAATGTCGTCCGGGGACAGGCAGAAGACGCGCTTGCCCAGCAGCTGCAGCTGCTCGGCGAGCCACTCCATCTCGGGCCGGTAGGTGGCGGCCTCCTCGCTGACCACGAGGGCGATCAGCGGATTGCGGATGTCCGAGCGCAGCGCGGCGACGGCCTCGTGGAAATTCCTCACCATGGCGTCGCCCGCGCCCACGATGTCGCCGGTTTCCGAATACAGCCGGTTCAGGAAGGCCGTGAGCCCGACGCCGCCGGGCACCGAGTCCAGCTCGGTCAGCGCCCAGCCCTCGTCGGTCAGCAGCAGGTCCGGCCTCAGCACGGCGGGCATGGCGCCGCGGTTTTTCGGATCTCGCGCGTGGGACACCAGCGCCTCCGGTTTGCCGCGATCAAGATACTCCGCGACCCAGGGCGCGAGCAGCGGCTTGTTGCGCAACAAATTCTTCCCCGCTGCGCTGCGCAGATAAAGCGTCTCCAGCGCGCGATGATAGTCGAGGCAGGCGGCGCCGATCCCGTGCAAATCGTCGATCTGCGCGGTAGTGAGCGGCCACGCTTCCGGCGCCAGCCGCCATGTCTTGTCTTCGAAAAGCGAGGTCTTTGCGAAGGCGTCCTTCAGGGCGTCGTAGGCGAGCGGCATGGATCCATCACGAGAACACAGACGCGGCGGCGCGCAAGCGCGCCCGACTCGCGCGTGCGACCCGCCCCGATCCCGGCCGGCTCCGCGCGCCGGGTCGCGAGCGGTCGTCGATCAACTCCCCGGGGCGCGGATCAGCCGCACGTAAAGCTGCTCGACCTTGGACCGCGCCCAAGGAGTCTTGCGCAGAAAGACCAGGCTCGATTTGACGCTGGGATCGTGGGTGAAGCAGCGGATTTCGACGCGTCGCCCCAGCTCCTCCCAGCCGTAGTGGTCCACGAGCGCGGTGACGATATGCTCGAGCGTTTTTCCGTGCAGGGGGTCTCGGGCTGATTGGTCCATGGAGAAAGGATAAGGCCGACACTTGGGGCCGTCAGAGGCCCTGCATCAATCCATTCAGCGTGTTCACGTATTTGAGCACGAAGCCCAACACGAGGTAGGCGATCATCGCGGCCACCGCCGCGAAGAGGAGCCCGGGATAAAGCATCGACGCCGCCGCGAGCCGTCCGTTGGCGCGCTCCTGGTGCTCGGCGGCCAGGGCCAGAAGGGATTCCTCCAGGGCGCCGGCGCGCTCCGAGGTTTGGTAACGCGCCACAAACTCCGACGGGAACGCGCCGGTCGCGCCCATATGCGCCCCCGGGGCCTCGCCCTGCTCGATGCGAGCCCGGATCCGATTCGCCGCGCGCAGCAATCTCGGGGAACGGGAAATCTCCCCGGCATCGAGCCACGCCTTGCCGATCGGCGTCCCCGCTTCGAGGAGGTTGCCCAGCGCGAAGGCGAAATCCGCGAGCGATTGATGACGCCGGTAGCCGCCGATGGCGGGCAGAAGGTCGAGCAAGGCGTTCGCGAACGGATTCCCGCGACGGATGAGCACGGAAAGCAACGCGGCGCATCCATACACCGGCAACAAGATCGCCAAAAGACCGCCGACATAACCGGTCGTGCTCCACACCAGCCCCTTTTCGAAATCGATCATCCGAACGAACGGCAGCACCAGGGCTCCGAGATGAAAAACGGCCAGCGGATAGGCGGAAGCGATGAACACGCGACGCCTGGTCGAGGCCATCTGAGCGTGCCGGTCGGCCAGATTGGCCAGCACGAGGGGCAAGCGGCCCGACGCCGCTCCCGAGATCAGGAAAGGGCGGTCCGTCACCGGCAACCAAGCCCCCGCCTTCTCCATGATTTCGGTCACACCGCTCCCGGCTTCAGCCATGGCCGCCAGACGCATGCGTTCGCCGGACGGCGCGGGCGAGGGCGCGCGCAACGCCTCGGCGAGGGTCAGCCCGGCGGACAACTGCTGGGCCAGCTGGCGATAGAGCACGGAGAGCTTGGCGTGGGGAAGGGACACGGGAGTTAGACCCGAGCCGGACGCAAAACTCACGCGCTGGCCACCCTGGAACGACGTTTTTCGCCGGCCGACGAGGCGGGGACGGGCCCGGACGGGGCACGACGATCATATGGCGCCCAAAGAATGCCGGAGCCGGTTCCCCCGGTCGCGAACGACCGCGGTTCGCCCCGCCCGGCCCCATGGTTGGCCGGAAAAACGGCAAAGCCCGTTCCGATCGCCCCGCGCCTCCCGATCCGCGAGACATTCCCCTCGATGCCGGGCGGGCTCAGGACTCGCGGTTGCGCGGATGAAACCGTTCGTGCTGCTCGACGAGGCGCTTCTCCTCCACCGCCGTGTAGATCTGGGTGGTCGCGAGGTTGGCGTGCCCGAGCATCTCCTGGATCGCGCGCAGATCCGCGCCGCCCCCCAGCAAGTGGGACGCGAAGCTGTGGCGGAGTTGATGAGGCTTCACCCCGCGCGCGATGCCCGCCTTCCCGGCGTATTTTTGCACGATGACCCAAAGCGTCTTCCGTGAGAGCGCGCCGCCTCGTTCGCTGAGGAAAAGCGAGCTGCCGGTCTTCGCCTTAACAAAAGCCGGTCGCCCCGCCTCCAAATAGAGACGAAGCGCCTCCGTAGCCTTCCCGCCCACCGGCACCACGCGCTCTTTCGCGCCTTTGCCGAAAACGCGCAAATAGCCGTTCTCCAGGTCGAGCTGCTGCAGGGTCAGCCCCGCCAGCTCAGACACCCGCAGGCCCGACGCGTAGAACAACTCCAGCAGCGCCCGGTCGCGCAACGCGAAGGCGTCGCCACCCTGCGGCGCGGACAACAGCTTCTCCACCTCGCCCATGGAGAGCATGCCCGGCACGCGGCGCACCCGCTTCGGCCCTTGCAACAGAGCGGTGAAGTCGTCGGTCCGCGCCTCCTCGCGCACGAGGTGCCGGGCCAGGCCCCGCAACGCCGAAAGCTTCCGCGCCAGACTCGCCACCGCGACGCCGTCACCGCTCAGCGAATACAGCCAGTCCATGGCGTGGGAAGGCCCCACCTCCTTCCAGTCCCGCACGCCTTTCCGGGCCGCCAGCCACGCCGCGCATTGCCGCAAATCGCTCTCGTAGCCGGCGAGCGTGTGGTCGGAACGCCCGCGCTCCAAGGTCAGCACGTTGCCAAAATCCTCGATCACGACGCGCATCGCGTCGGGGACCTCCGGGGCCTCCGAGCCGGCGGCCGCCCCGCCCTTCTCGCGGGCCGCGCGCGGCCCGGATCCGCGGGGCTTTTTCGGGGAAGGGCCTTTCGAAACGGAGACGGACTTCGCCATGCGGACATAAAAAACGCCCCGAGGACCGGGGCGCTATAAAACAATGGCCGTGCGAACCGCTCAGTAGCGCCGGCGCGGGCCGGGCACATGATTCGGGTTCTGCTCACGCACGCGATAGGTGATGCGCGCCTTCTCGAGGTCGTAGGGGCTCATCTCCATCTTCACGCGATCACCCGTCGAGATGCGGATGAAGTTCTTGCGCAGCTTGCCGGAAATATGGGCAAGCACCACATGGCCGTTGGCCAAGGCCACCTTGAACATCGTGCCCGGGAGAACCGTCACGATCTTGCCCTCCACCTCGATCGATTTGCCGTCGGATTTGTCGTCAGTAGCCATAATGGGCGGCTCGGCGGCCAAGGAGGGAAGATAGGGTCATGCGTGGGCGGAACGTAAAGGACACTTGTAAGCCGTATGGCCGCCCCCCTAGTCAAGGCTTTCCTCCCTCGCCGTCCGCATGGTTTCGCCCGCGCCCACGCCTCCGCCCTGCCCTTTCGAAAAACGCTTTCCCTCGCAGCTCGTGCGCGACGACGCGTTTTTCATGTCGCTCGCCTACAACCAGGCGATCGACGCCTGGCGTCGCGACGAGGTGCCCATCGGCTGCGTCATCGAGCGCGACGGCGAGATCCTCGCGATGGCGCACAACACCGTCGAGGCCGCGCACGATCCCACCGCTCACGCCGAGATGCTGGCCATCACCCAGGCGGCCGCCGCCATCGGCGACTGGCGCCTGGAGAACTGCACGCTCTACGTGACGAAGGAGCCCTGCCCCATGTGCAGCGGCGCGACGCTCATGGCCCGGCTCAAACGCGTCTGTTACGCGGTGCCGGACCCCAAGATGGGCTGTCTCGGCGGCGCGACCAATCTCAGTGAACTCGCCCGCGTGAACCATCGCGTCGAGATCGGCGCCGGCGGCGTGCTCGAACCGGAGTGCCGCGATTTGCTGCAGGCGTTCTTCCGGCTCAAGCGCGCCGCGAACGAAACCGAGGCCTGACGGCCCCCCGTAGGCCGCCGCCCCGTTTGTCGCCTCGGATGGAATAACTTGCGCGGGTAAATCCACGCGCCCGCAGTTGACGCCGCCCGGGCGGCTACGCACGTTGCGCCCGTTTCCCTTTTTCCCAACCTGACAACCCATCATAACCATGGCCTACGAACTGCCTAAACTCCCCTACGCTTACGACGCCCTCGTCCCGCACATCGACGCCAAGACGATGGAGATCCACCACTCGAAGCACCACCAGGCCTACATCACCAACGTGAACAAGGCTCTCGCGGACGCCGGCGTCGCCGCCCCCGACTGCGTGTGCGAGCTCATCTCCGATCTCTCCAAGCTGCCCGAGTCGATCCGCGGCGCGGTCCGCAACAACGGCGGCGGCCACGCCAACCACGCCTTCTTCTGGAAGATCATCGGTCCGGGCAAAGGCGGCGCCCCCAAGGGCAAGCTCGCCGCGGCGATCGAGGCGGAACTCGGCGGCTTCGCCAAGTTCAAGGAGGACTTCACCAAGGCCGCCACCACCCGCTTCGGCTCCGGCTGGGCCTGGCTCTACGTCACCGCCGACAAGAAACTCGCGGTCGGCTCGACCGCCAACCAGGACAGCCCGATCATGGGCAAGGCCGTCGCCGGCATCGAAGGCAAACCCGTCGTCGGTCTCGATGTCTGGGAGCATGCCTACTACCTGAACTACCAAAACCGCCGCCCCGACTACATCGCCGCCTTCTGGAACGTCGTCGACTGGGACGCCGCCGAGGAGAAATACCTCAAGGCGATCGCCTGAAGCGTCGCGTTTTTCTCGGATCACAATCTTGACCCGCGCCCTTCCCGGCGCGGGTTTTTTTGCGGCCGGAGCGGCCGGGAGCGGTCGCTCTTGCCGCCGATCACCGGACTGGTGTTCATTACCCGTGGAATTTTGCTTCTGACGAGGCCTCGCGTGCTCCACGCTCCGCGCTTTTTCGCACCATGCGCTTCTTCAAATATCACGCCCTCGGCAACGACTACATCGTCATGAACCCGGCCGACTTTCCCGGCTGGTCCGCCCCCGACGTCGAGCAGATCCGCGTCATCTGCCACCGCAACTTCGGCGTCGG
>CBINJQ010000258.1:0-6585 GCA_966251015.1 uncultured Akkermansia sp.
GCTCCGACGCCTACGGAGGTTCGATCACCAACCGCGCCCGTCTTCTTTTCGAGGTGGTGGACGCGGCCTCTTTGGTGTTTGGCGCGGGCCGGGTCGGCTTGCGTATTTCGCCGCTCGTTCCGTTCAACGACATGCAGGATTCGAATCCCTCCTCGCTCGTCGCGCACGTGGCGGCGGAGAGCGAAAAGCGTCGCTTGGGGTTTCTTGAACTGCGCCACGCTCATTTCGACCTCCCCGCCGAGATCGAACTCGCGAAGGTCGCGCGCCAAAACTTCTCCGGCGCCTTGGTTCGCAACGGCGGTTTCACGCGCGACGCGGGCGAGGCGGCGATTCGCGAGGGTTCGGCCGATGCGATCGCCTATGGCGTGCCTTTCCTGGCGAATCCGGACCTGCCTGTTCGTTTTCTTAAAAACGCCCCGCTCAATCAGCCCGATCCGAAAACCTTTTACGCGGTGGCCTCCCGGGCCGGCTACACCGACTACCCTTTCCTGGTCGGATGAACGCATGCCCCGCCAATCCGGGCGAATCGCGCGTTCGGCCGGTCGGGCCGGAAGCGGCTCACTTTACGGGGCTTGCTTTCCGGCGCCCCGTTCCCGGATCGAATCGTCCGGGCACCGAAACATGTAAATGCAAGGTAGGCGACTTTCTTGGAGAGTCGCCCGAACGGGGCGAAGCTTGACCCAGATTGGGGACAAGTCCTTATGCCGGGGTTCCCTTGGCTCGCGGTAAGCTTGCCTTCCTATCGCTCTCCATGGAGTTCAACGCCACTTCCCCCCTCGCCGCTGCGCCGCCGAAAATCGCGCAGTTGCCGGTGCGTTTACGGGACCTGCTGAAAAGGGAAGTTTGCCTCGATGTCACGCGGGGTCACATCGAGGCGGCCCTGCGCGAGGTGGAAGCCGAGGCGGAGGAGCTGCGCAAGACGCGTCCGCCGTTCCTGTTTCTCCATGGCAAGCCGACCCGAAGCGAGTTTCAGACTCGCGAAGCGGGCGCGACGGAGTCCTTGGCGGCGCTGAGTCGCGGCCTGTTGCAGGTATCCGCCGCCCAGCCGCGATTGCGTTCGTGGGTGGAGGACGATCTGGAAACCTTCGTGCGCGACGGTCAGCCGGCCTACGTGCTCGGCTTGGCGACGCATCGGTTTCCCGACGACTGGCAGCGGGCCGTTTTGCGCTTTGACCAACGCGTGGCCGGGTTTCGGGCGGCCTTGGGCGTGGTCCAGGCGACGCTCAGCGTGGTGCCCGTCGGGGTGACGCTCGCGTCGCATGCGGCGGCCTTCGAGTGTTTGATGCCCGCGCGCCAATGGGGCGCCCTCCTGGACTACGAGTTTCTTTTTTTCAACCGCGTGGCCGACTTGCAGCGCCGCACCGTGGACATGGGTTCCGACACCTTGAAGCGCCAGCCCGAGCCGCAGTTTGGGCAACAGGTCGGACAGTGGGCGCGGCTCGAAGGCGACGCGGTGCGCCGGATGGTGTCCGAGTTGCTGATGCAGCTCGACTTCGCCGCCAAGGAGGCGCGCGGGGCCTACGTCGCGGAGGCGGCGCTCGCGGGGGGCGGCGCGGCGGCCCGCAGTTTTGTTTACCCGCTTTGGGAAGCGTTGCGGCAATTGATGCGCCTCGAGCTCAATCCCGACGAGGTGGAGTCGATCGTCGCCGAGACCGAGCGCATGGTCGCGGCCGCGGGATAGGAACGCTGCGACGGGCCGACACCGGCGCGGCCCGCCGCAAGTCGCCGATTACTGTTGGATGGGGGACCGCGGGTGGCGGAACGCGCGTTCTCGAATGGCGCGGATCTCGGCCTCCGCCTCCAGCCAGATCGCGAGATCCTGGTTTTCGGGGCGGCCTAGCGAGCGCCAAAGCTCCTCGGCGCGACGGGTGATGAGCTCGTGTGTTTGCGCGGGGTTGTCGGTGTCGGCGGGCAGGGGGAACGGAATGAGGGTGTCCATTTCTTTGAGGACCATCCCGGGCCGGGCGCGACTTTGCGGGCGGCGCGCCTTGGCGATTTCTGGTCCGAAACGGATGATAGCCTTCGGGCGGTTAAGAGCAATCGGGAGCCTTCCCGCAGGAATTATAACAGCGCGCCTTCTTTGTCAGGATCGGCGTCCTGCGGCTCGTTCGTAGGCGAAAAGGTATTGCTGCGCCAGACCCGCCTGGGCGCCGAAATGCACGCGGCCGAAGCGGGCGATCTGCGCGGGCTTCCAGCCAACGAGTCCGTAGCGTCGCTCCATCGCTTTCACGATCCAGGTGTCGACGGGAAACGCTTCCAGGCGACCGGCGCCGAAGAGCAGCACGCAGTCGGCGACTTTTTCTCCGACGCCGGGCAGTTCGAGCAGCCGCGCCTTCGCCTCCTCGTAAGGCGCGTGCTCCGTTTCGGTCAGCCAGCCCGGCGACTCGGAGGCGAACCGCGCGATCCCGGCCACGTGACGTGCGCGAAAACCCAGCCCGCAGGCTCGGAGTTGCGCCTCGGAAAGAAGGGCGAGTTCCTCCCAGTTCGGAAGCCGCCGCCAGCTTGCGTCCGACGCCGGCGCCACCGGCCGACCATGCCGCGCGGCGAGCAGCTCGAGCATGCGCTTGATCTGCACGATCTGCTTGGTCGCGCTGCACACGAATCCAAGCAACGTCTCGCCAAAGGGCTGGCGCAGGATGCGCAGCCCGGGACACGCGGCGAGGGCCGCGGCAAGGTGGACGTCGCTCCGCCACGGAAGCGAGTCCTCGTCGGCAGGAGGACCCGCGAGGTAGTTGTGCAACGCGTGGCCGCTCTCGGCGGGATCGGCGTGCCATGGGACCGAAAATTCGAGGGCTCCGGAGCCCGGTCTCACGCGCACGCGCACGTGATGCCCGCCCCAGCCTCCCTCGAAGACGCCGTCTTCCACGCGGTTCCAGCGAAAGGCCTGCCCCCCGTCCAGCCATTCGGCGAGAACGGCGTCGGTGATCGGGCGGCCATGCGGAAGGGGCGGGATCGGAGACCAAGAACGCCAGGCGGGGGACGGCATGGGGCGGAGCCTCGCGGGCGGGTGATCCGCAGGCAAAAATTTTTCCGACCAGCCTCGGCGCGGTGTCGTCCGATGAGGTTCTTACGGCATCCGGCTACAGACGAACCGGTGGCATTGTAGCCGGGGATCTGTTATCTTCGCTCCGTGGTCGAAAGACCACAAAGTTAGAAGTCAGAAGTCAGCAACAAGTCAGGTTAGGTTAGGAAAACATAGATCATTGATCGAACTACTCCGCCAAAACCAAAGACGAAGATTAGCGCCATAGCCGCGCAGCGGCCCCGAGCCGCATGACACATGAGCCGCCCCGACATCGTTCGAGGCGGCTCAATGTTTTTGACGGACCGGCGAGGCCGCGCTTTGGGCGTCCGGGTTTGTCGCCGGCTTTCCCAAAGTGACCATCGCGACGGCGGAAAGGATGACCGCCGAGGCCGCCAGGGTCCGGGCGTCGACTCTCTCGTCGAGCAGCAGCCAGCCCAGGAAGACCGCGACGATCGGATTCACATACGCGTAAGTGGCGGTGCGGGCCGCCGTGCTGTGTTTCACCAACCAGACAAAAGCCGAATAGCCCGCCAGCGATCCGACCAGCACGAGATAGGCGAAGGCGAGCCACGACGTCGACGTGGTCGCGGAGAGATCCCAGGCGCCAAACTCCCCCCGCACGCCCGCGACAAGCGCCAGCGAAACGCTGCCCGCGAGCATCTGCGCCGCCGCCGCGACGAAGGGAGGCGCCGGGTCGCGCACGTGGCGGCCGTAAATGGAGCCGACGGCCCAGGAGACGCACGCGAGCAGGATCGCGGCCACGCCGGCCGGATCGGCCGCGCCCGCGCCATCGGTTTCCCAAGGCGCCGCCAACCAGGCCACGCCGACGAATCCGAGCAGCATCGCGCAGAAGGTGACCAGGGTGGGGCGCCTTCCGCCGGGCCAGGCCCATTCGACGAGAACGACGAAGACGGGTCCCGCGCCGATGAGCAGGGCGGTGAGGCTGGAGGGCACCGTTTGTTCCGCCCACGTCACCAGCCCGTTGCCGCCGAGGAGCAGGAAGGCGCCCGAGACGAAGGCGTCGCGCCACTGGCGCCGGTTGGGCCAGGCCGAGCCGCGCAGCCGGAGAAACGCAAAGAGGAGCGAGCCCGCCAACGCGAAGCGCACCGCGGCCAGCGCGAAGGGCGGCATCGATCCCACCGCCACCCGGATCGCGAGGTAGGTGCTTCCCCACACGAGATAAACCGTGGCGAAGGCGAGCACGTAGGCGCGAAGCGGCGGCGATACGACGGGCATGGACCCTCCAGCGAAGCGCGAAGCGCGGGAAAGGCCAAGGCTGCGGCGCGCAAAACGGACGAGCGAAGCGGCGGGTTGCGCCCGCGGTCCGAAGCGATAGCGGTGGGCGGATGGGCATCGAGAAAAACTCGCCGACGGAAACGGAACCGACGCCGGTGACGGTGCTCTGCGGGTTTCTTGGCGCGGGAAAAACCACGCTTCTTCGCCATCTGCTCGCGCAGGCCTCGACGGCCGGTCCCGACGGGCGGCCCGCCCGCTGGGCCGCGATCGTGAACGACGTCGCCGCCGTGAACATCGACGGCGCCGTGGTGGGCGAGGAAAACGCCGCGCGCGAGGCGCTCGGCGCCGGCGGCGCGGCGGAGGTCGTCGAGCTGGGCGACGGTTGCGTGTGCTGCTCCGGGGCCGACGATCTGGGCGAGGCCATCGCGCGGCTCGCGGCGAGCCGGCTATACGAACACATCTGGGTGGAGACCAGCGGCGTCGCGGACCCGCGCGGCATCGCCACGCTGTTCGCCCGGAAAAATCCTTTCGGCAAAACCTTGTCGGACCACGCGCGGCTTGCCGCGCTCGTCACGGTGATCGACGTGGTCGCGTTCGCCCGGGAGGCGGCGAAGGCGGGTTTCGTCGCGGAGGGAGGCGCGGGGGCGGGCCCGCGTCGCGTCGCGGCGGGCGGCGGGGAGCGCCCGGTTTTCGAGCTTATGGTCGAGCAGGTCGAGTGCGCCGACGTGGTGGTGCTCAACCAATGCGACCGCGCCGACGAGGCCGCCGGCGAGATCGCCAGGGCGGAGGCCGTGGTCTCCGGGCTGAATTCCCGCGCGGAGATCGTGAAGACGGAGCGCGGCCAGGTGGGCGCGGAATATTTCTCCGGGAAAACGCGTTTTGATCCCTCGACCACGCTTTCCGCGGCGCGCTGGGTGAAGGAGCTGAACGCCGCGGCGCTCGCGCCCGCGGGCGCGGTGGCGCGGGGCTTCGTCGCGAGGCCGCGGCCGGCGGGAGCGGGCGAGGCGTATCATGAAAAGCGCTACGGAATCACGAGCCTTGTTTATCGCGCGAGGCAGCCCTTCGACGCGGGGCGCTTGAACGCGCTCTTTTCCGACGGGCTGCCGGGGGTGCTGCGCGCCAAGGGATTTTTTTGGACCGCCCGCTCCCCGGACGAGATGGGTTTTGTTTCGCTCGCCGGAGGGGTGGTGCGTTGGGAAACGCTCAGCGTGTGGTGGGCGGCGCGGATCGCGGCGGGGCGCGCGCGCATGGAGGACCGCCCGCCCGGCGTCGTCGCCAACTGGGCTGAGCCGCATGGCGACCGGCGGCAGGAGATCGTGCTGATCGGCGTGGCGCTCGACGAGCCGGCGCTCACGGCGGCGCTGGACGCGTGCCTGCTTCCCGCTGTTGGGCGCGGCGATCAATCCATGGGCGGAGGGCCCCGCCCAACCGCCTGAGATCCGCGGTCCGCCCAATGGGTTAGCGCTGGATCAGCACGCGGTAGAAGGCGCGCGGGCCGGCGGGCATGGGCGGAAGCGTGAGCAGCAGCTCGGCGCCGGTGCCGGCTTGCGTGGCGCCGATGTTGGTCCACGGGGCGAGGAGGTCGTCGGTGTATTGCGCCTGATAGCCGTGGCCGGGGACCGAGGCGGGAATGGCGAGCGTGGCGGTCGAGCTTTGATCGGCGGCGATGTTGATCGTGAGTTTCACCGAGCGGGTCTCCTCGTCGGTGATGAGCGCGGATTGCGGCAAGGCGGCGACGGGCGACGAGGCCGGTCCGGTCCCCGCAAGCGTGGTGGCGTCGACCGTGTAGTAGTAGGTCTGGCCGAAGTTCAGATCGCCGTGGGTGTAGGTCGTCGCGGTCGAGCCGGCGGAGATCGCCGAGTAGACGCCGCCTCCGGAGGTGGCGTATTTCAACGTGTAGGCGGTCGCGTGGGGCACGGGGCTCCACGCGAGCTGGATCTGCCGGGGCCCGGGCGTGGCGTTGAGGCCGCTCGGCGCCGGAGGCGTGCCGGCGGCGAGCGCGGCGACGTCAGAGGCGGCGAGGGCGTGGTTGTAGACGTGGAACTCGTCGACGAGGCCGTTGAATCCGGGGTCGCCGTCGAACTGGCTGTCGCCGATGTAATTCAGCGCCGGGTTGAAGTCGGAGGGCTTGATCGTGATCGCGGCGGAGGACGCGACCTGCGCGCCGTTGACGTATAGCCGCGCGTCGGACGCGCCGAGGGCGACGGCGACGTGGACCCACTGGCCGGTGGCGAGCGCGGGGGCGTTGAGCTGTTGTTCGGCGCCGCCGTTCTGGATCGCGAAACGCAGGCCGGCGCCGGAGGCGGCGGGGGTGAGGAACAGGT
>CBINJQ010000259.1:0-6573 GCA_966251015.1 uncultured Akkermansia sp.
GAGGAGGGCGCAGGCGGCGATGGCCTGGATGGTCTTGCCGAGGCCCATCTCGTCGACGAGGAGGGCCCGTTCCTTGAAGGCGAGGTGGAGCATGCCCTCGCGTTAGTAGGGAAAAAGCGGATACTTCGTGACGTGCTCCGGGTGGCGGCCGGAGGCGACGCCGGTCTCGTAGTCGCGGCGGAGGAGGACGCGTTCGCGGGCGCGGCGGCGGGCGTCGAGCCAGGGGGCGACCTCCTGCGAGACGCGCAGGGCGGGGTGGGAGGCAGCGTGTTCGCGGAAGCGGGCGACGGCGGTCTCGGGCTCGGCCTCGGGGAGGAGGAGGCCGTCGGGGGTGAAGAAGGCGCGGAGGCGGGCGGGGAGGGCGTCGAGGTTGCGCTCGACGCGCAGGGCGTCGGCGGCGGGGTCGGGGACGAGGTCGACGCGGGCGGCGCGGAGGGCGTCTTTTCGCGGCGACGGAGGTGAAGGAGGACGGCTTCGACGTGTTTGCAGGTGCCGAGGCCGTTGATGCGGAAGTCGGTGCAGGCGCAGGCGTGGCGCGGGGCGGCGAGGTCGCGGATCTCGACCGCGTAGGAGAGGCCGCTGCGGGAGTGGACGGAGAAGTTGGAAAAAACGGGGTGGCCGGGCGCGAGATTCTCCACGCGGGGCTTTTCCTCCTCGGCGCGGAGGCGGCGCTTGAGGATCTCCTGTTCGTCGGTGGTGCGCCAGTCGGTGGCGGGCGGGAGCCGGTCGTCGTCGGCGCTTTTCCTGGGCGGGCGACGGGTGGGGGCGGGCATGGGCGGCTTTTAAAAGAGGATCGTGGCGCTGATGGAGCCGAAGACCTGGCTGTCCTGCTGGCCCTCGAACTCCTTGGTGCGGTAGGCCTGGGCGTATCGGAGCTGGAAATACGGCGTGGAGACGCCGACGCCGGCGTAGCAGTCGGCGACGAAGGGCTCCTTGTCGATGTCGGGGCCGTCCTTCCAGGTGTTTCCGTCGAGGGTGATGTCGCGGGCGACGGCGCGGCCGTCGAAGGCGGCGAACAGGAACACGCCGCAGAGCGGGCGCTTGTTGTCGGGGTTGGAGTCGCCGGAGGGGCGGATGAGATTGCTGCCGAAGTCGGCGGGCAGGCGCCAGCCGGCGCGGATTTCGGCGCCGACGTTGGCGTAGGTGAAGACGTTGCCGAGGGAGAAGCCGGCGTGCGGGATGAAGTCCGCGCCCCAGCCCTCGCGGGCGCGGGAGGTGGAGAAGCGGTAGCGGCGCTCGTAGACGAGGTTCACGCCGGGCTCGTCCTCGATCTGGTTGTCCCAGCCGTTGGCGCGCGCGACGTCGATCACTTCGTGGAAACCGTTTTGCACGTCCTCGCCGACGGCGGAGGGACCGACGAGGCCGAGGTTGATCTCGAACACGTCGAGCCGGTCGGCGCGACCGCCGAGCGACTCCGGGTAAAGCACGTGGAGCGCGATGCCGCCGTAGAGCCAGGCGGCGTAAGGGCGGTCGCCGGGTATGTAGGCGGTGGCCCGGGTATCGACGGGGGTGTAGATGTTTTGGCCGAGGGAGAAGCCGGCCTTGTAGACGTGGCCTTCCGGCACGAGACGACCGAGGGAGCGGGCGAACCAGCGGGCGGGGGCGGCCACCTCGTCGCCGGTGAGCGAGCGGAGATCGCCGGTGAGGTAGGAGATCTTGAAGCCGTTGGTGTAGGCCTGGTCGGTGCCGGCGAAGTATTTGTCGTTCTCGGTGTAGAAGATGAGCGAGCCGCGGTGGCGGGGCGTGGCGGGCTCGGGCGGGGTGTCGGCGAAGGCCGGGGCGACGAGGAGCGGGAGGGCGAGGAACGGACGCATATGTTTTTGACCGCAGTTTAAGCCGACTGCCCCGACTGCCAGCGGCCGTAGATGCCGCAGGGGAGGACCTTGGCGTAGTCGTTTTTCCCCGACGCGGCGGAGCCGGCGACGGCGTCGGCCTGGATGGGGAGGCCGACCTCGCCGGCGGTGATCGTGCCGGCGCGGTCTCCGAGGAGGGCGTGGAGGAGGTTGGCCACGACGGTGGGCGAGAGGCGGGCGGTGTAGGCGTTGATCAGGAAGAAGAGCGGCTGCGGCGTGAGCACCTCGCGGCATTCGCGGAGGAGTTCCCAGAGGCTGTCCTCGAGTTTCCACATCTCGCCGCCGGCGCCGCGGCCGTAGGTGGGCGGGTCCATGATGACGGCGTCGTATTTCCGGCCGCGCTTGAGCTCGCGGCGCACGAATTTCAGGCAGTCGTCCACGATGTAGCGCACGGGCGCCTCGGCCAGGCCGCTGAGGGCGGCGTTTTCCTTGCACCATTTCACCATGCCCTCGGCGGCGTCCACATGGGTGACGGAGGCGCCGGCCTTGGCGGCGGCGCAGGTGGCGGCGCCGGTGTAGCCGAAGAGGTTGAGGACGTTGATCTCGCGGCCGGCGGCGCGGGCTTCGCGGATGAGACCGGACGCCCATTCCCAGTTGACCGCCTGCTCGGGGAAGAGACCGGTGTGCTTGAAGCTGGTGGGCTGGATGCGGAAGGTGAGTCCCAGGCGTTCGTAGGCGATGGTCCAGTGTTCCGGGGGTTGTTTGCGGAATTCCCAGCGGCCGCCGCCTTCGCTGCTACGGTGATAAAATCCGTCCCAGCCGCGCCATTCGGGTCCGTCGGCCTTGGGCCAGATGACCTGGGGATCGGGACGGACGAGGTTTACGCGACCCCAGCGCTCCTGTTTGAGGCCGAAGCCGCAGTGCAGGAGTTGGTAATCGCGCCAGCCGTCGGCGAGGAGAAGCGGGGAGCGGGTGATGGCGGGAGCGGACACGCGGCGGAGCGAAGGGGGCGCGCCCGGCGCTGTCGAGTGCGCGGCGGAAGCGCCCGTCGCCCCCCCCCCGGCTTCCGGTGTCGGGACCGGGACGCGACAGGAAGAGGTTTCGGCGAGGTCGCGAACGGTGCGTAGTCCCACCCGGGCCGAGGTCCTGTGCGGCTCTAGGGAACATGCCTCATGTCCGGCGGGGGGATAATTATTTACCGTCCCTTAAAGCTTTTCCTCGTTCCGGCCAATTTTACCCTGCGGGTTGGCCGTCGCGCCCCGCTCCCATGGTCTCTCCTCGTCCTCCAGACACGCCCGCCGGTCCTTGCCGCATCCTGCTGGTGGACGACAACCGCGCCATCCACGAGGATTTCCGGAAGGTTTTGGCGCCGACACCGAGCAGCCTCGCCGCCGACCTCAACGAGGCCGAGGCGCTGCTTTTCGGCGCCCCCGCCGACGGGCAAGCCGTGCCCGCCCCGACGTATTTGGTCGATTCCGCCTATCAGGGAGCGGATGCGGTCGAGATGGTCGCCGCCGCGTGCCGCGAGGGACGGCCCTATGCTCTGGCCTTCGTCGACGTGCGCATGCCGCCCGGCATGGACGGAGTCGAGACGACGGCGCGTTTGTGGAAAGAATACCCGGATCTGCAGGTCGTGATCTGCACCGCCTACAGCGACTATTCTTGGGACGAGATGGCGGCGGCGCTCGGCCGTTCGGATCGTTATGCGATTCTCAAGAAACCCTTCGACTCGGTGGAGGCGCAGCAGATCGCCGCGGCCTTGACGGAGAAATGGCGTCTCCTTCAGGAGAACCGCAAGCATGTCGAGGAGCTCGAGCGCAAGGTCGTCGAGCGCACCGCCGAGCTCGCCGCGACCAACGCCCGCCTCCGCGCGGAGGTGGAGACCCGCCGCGAGACGGAGCGGGCGCTCGCGACGGCGAAGGAGGCGGCCGAGCGCGCCGACCGCGCGAAGAGCGTGTTTCTCGCCAACATGAGCCACGAGATCCGCACGCCGATGAACGGCGTGATCGGCATGGCGAATCTGCTCAAGGACACGGGCCTTTCCCCGGAGCAACGCGATCTGGTGGACACGCTTTGCGGGAGCGGCGACGCGCTGCTGGCGATCATCAACGACATCCTGGATTTCTCCAAGATCGAGGCGGGTCGCATGGAGCTCGAGCGTTGCGATTTCGACCTGCCGCTTTTGGTCGAGCGCGTGCTCGATTTGCAGTCGGCCCAAGCCTCGGCGAAACCGCTGGAACTGGTGTGGGAGGTCGACACCGACGTGCCCGCCTGGGTGCGCGGCGACCCCACGCGCCTGCGGCAGATCCTGCTCAATCTGGTGGGCAACGCGGTCAAGTTCACCCCCGTCGGGGAGGTCGCCGTGCGGGTGTCCCGGCGATCGCAAGCGGGCGGCGTGGCGCGTTTGCGTTTCGAGGTGCGCGACACCGGCATCGGCATCGGCCCCGAGGCGTTGGCGCGCGTTTTCCAGCCTTTCGTGCAGGCCGACGATTCCACCACGCGCCGCTTCGGCGGGACCGGCCTGGGCCTCGCGATCTGCAAGCGCATGGTCGAGCTGATGGGCGGCGTGATCGGCGTGGAGAGCACGGCGGGCCATGGTTCGACCTTCTGGTTCGAGGCGCCTTTTCCGGTGGCGGACGAAACCGGCCGGCCGACGGCGACGGCTCCCGTTCAAAGCGATATCTCGGGCTTTCGCGCCCTCATCGTCGACGACAACGCGACGAACCGGAAACTCCTTCATCGCCTGCTCGACCGCTGGGGGCTGGAGGCGTTCGAGGCGGTCGACGGTCCGTCCGCGCTGGCGCTTCTCGACCGCGAGCCCGGGCCGATGGACCTCATCCTGCTCGACTATCAGATGCCGGAGATGGACGGCTTGCAGCTTGCGGCCGCGATCCACGCCCGCCTGTCGGGCCGCGCGCACCAGCCGGCCTTGGTGATGCTCAGCTCCCACTGCGAACGCATCCACGGCGAGGCGCTGGTGACGCACGGCCTGGCCGCGAGCCAGCTGAAGCCCATTCATCCGGGGGCGCTCCACGACTGCCTCGCGGAGATTCTCGGCCGGCGCCGCCCGGCGGCCAAGACCGCGCATTCCTCGGACGCCGCGGAGGGCGGAGCGTCCGGGACCGGGCACCTGGAGGGGCTTCGCATTCTCGTGGCGGAGGACAACGCGGTTAACCAAAAGGTCGTGCGTCTGCAGCTCCGCAAGCTGGGTCTCGAGGCGGATTTCGTCGACGACGGGCAAATGGCCGTCGATGCCCTGGCGCGCACGCCTTACGCGCTCGTGTTGATGGACGCCTGCATGCCGGTGCTGGACGGGCTCGAGGCGACGCGCCGGATCAGGCGCCTTCCGGTTTTTCGCGGAGAGCAGGCCTCGCGGCCGCGTCCCGTGATCATCGCCATGACCGCCAACGCGCTGCCCAGCGATCGCGCCGACTGCATCGCCGCGGGCATGGACGATTTTATCGCCAAGCCGGTCACCCTTCCGGTGCTCCGCGAGACCCTGCGGCGGAATTTTCCCGCCCAGCTCCTATCCTGACGCCGATGAACTCCGTATCCAGCATGTCTCCGCGCCTGAGCCCGCACCAACTGTTGCAGGCGTTCCTGGACAACATCCCGGACCTCGTCTACTTCAAGGACCTGGAGTCGCGGTTTATGCTGGTGAGCGCCGGCGGGCACTCGAACCACAAGTTCGCCTCCGCGAAAGACATCATCGGAAAGACCGATTTCGACGTGTTTGACGAGTCCCACGCGCGCCCCGCGTTCGAGGACGAGCAGCGGATCATCGCCACCGGCGCGCCCATTCTGGACAAGCTGGAGAAGGAGGTCTGGCCCGACGGTTCGGTCACCTGGTGCGTCACGAGCAAGATGCCGCTGCGCGACGAGGACGGGAAGATCGTCGGGACTTTCGGCATCAGCCGCGACGTCACGGCGTCGAAGCGTCTCCAGGAGCAACTCGAGACCGCGCACAAGGATCTGGTCGACGCCTCGCGCAAGGCGGGCATGGCGGACGTGGCGACCGGCGTCCTGCACAACGTGGGCAACGTGCTCAACTCCGTGAACGTCGCCGCGGACCAGCTCGGCGAGGGCTTGCGCAAGAGCCGGGTCGAGGGCGTCGCCAAGTTGTCCTCGTTGCTCGCCGAGCAGGCCCATGATCTGCCGGCCTTCTTCGCCTCCGCGCGCGGCAAGCAGGTGCCGGCCTACGTCGCGCAGCTCGCCGAGCACCTCAAGACGGAGCGGGACCGCCTGCTCGGCGAACTCGCGGAACTGCGAAGCGCGATCGACCACATCAAGGACGTGGTGGCGATGCAGCAGAGTTTCGCGGGCTCGCCGGGGCTGGTGGAGCCGCTCGATCCGGTGGTCCTGGTGGAGGATTCCCTGCGGCTCAACGTGGCCGCGCTGATGCGTCACGACGTTCGCGTGGTGCGCGATTTTTCGCCCTCGCCCAAGGTGCTCGCCGACCGGACCCGCGTGTTGCAGATCCTGGTCAACCTCGTCGGCAACGCGAAGCACGCGCTCGACGACGGCGCGCCGCCGGAGAAGCGCATGACGCTGCGGGTGGAGCCGGCCGGAGCGGACCGCGTGCGGCTGGTCGTGGCGGACAACGGCGTGGGCATCGCCCCGGAGAACCTGGCCCGGATCTTCGCGCACGGCTTCACGACCAAGAAGACGGGGCACGGCTTCGGACTGCACTCCGCGGCGAACGCGGCGAACGAGCTGGGCGGCAGCCTGAGCGTGCGCAGCGAAGGGCGGGGCAAGGGCGCGGAGTTCATCCTCGAGCTGC
>CBINJQ010000260.1:0-6554 GCA_966251015.1 uncultured Akkermansia sp.
GAGGTAATCGGACACCAGGTCGCGCAAATCGAAGCCCCATGTGTCGAGGAGCGCGGATTCCCCCGCGTCGTCGCGGTGGGCGGAGTGGAGAAAGGCGTGGAAGCGGTCGTGCTTACGGGCGAGCTTTGAGGTGAGCACCTTCGCCAGGTGGTAGCAGTGCATCTGGCTCTCGTTGGTTTTCATGAAGCCGGAACCGTTCCAGAAATCCTGGATGGTCTCCTCGTTCCAGTGGGTGTCGATCGACTCCTTGATCTCGTCGTAGCGGGTGTGATCCCGGCCGGTGAGGTTGATCTCGCAAAGCTGCGCGACGCCTTCGTTCAGCCAGACGGGAATGGGCAGGTGGGCGACGTGGACGTGGGCGAGTTCGTGCGCCATGACGGTCTCCGCCTGGCTCATGTCGAGGTAGTTGAAGACAAAGTGACCGTAACCGTGGTTCAGATACACGCCGCCGGAGCCGGCGTATTCGCCGTCCGCGAGGTAGCCGGCGAAATATTCGTCGTAGGTGGCGAGGTCGTGCAGGACGAGAATCGGACACTTGCCGAAGAGATGGCCGGCGGGGTCCGCATTCAGCATCTTTTGCACCTTGGCCGCCGTGGTCTCGGCCCAGGCGACGAGACGGCGGCAGGTGTCGGCGGGTTGTCGGGAAACGAGCCAGAAGTTTTTCGACTCATAGCCTTGGTAACCTTCGCCGAGCGCGCGTTTCAGCAGGTGAACGAACTCGCGGCCATGCTCGGTCCAGAAGGCGTCGAGCGCGGCGATGTTCGCGTTCTCGGGGACGGAGGCGTAGACGGCGTTCCAGTCCGGTTTCGGGAAGCGGGAGTCGGAAGGGAGGAGCGGGAGCATGAGCAAAGCGGGCACGGCCGAGACGGTCGTGGCTACACGAGGAGAACGCTCAGCGCGTGAGCTTGCGGTATTTGATGCGGTGGGGGCGGTCGGCGTCCTTGCCTTTGCGCTTTTTGAAGTCCTCCAGGTATTCGCTGTAGTTGCCGTTGAAATACACGACCTGGCTGTCGCCTTCGAAGGCGAGGATGTGCGTCGCCACGCGGTCGAGGAACCAGCGGTCGTGGCTCACCACCACGGCGCAGCCCGCGAAGGTCTCGAGGCCTTCCTCGAGGGCGCGGATGGAGTTCACGTCGAGGTCGTTGGTCGGTTCGTCGAGGAGGAGGAGGTTGGCGCCGCTCTTGAGGAGGCGCGCGAGGTGGACGCGGTTGCGTTCGCCGCCGGAGAGGACTCCGACTTTCTTGGACTGGTCGGCGCCGGTGAAACCGAACTGGGCGCAGTAGGCGCGGGCGTTCACCTCGCGGCCGGGCATGCGGATGATCTCCTCGCCGTCGCTGATCGCCTCGTAGATCGTCTTCGAGTCGGGGAGGGAGTCGCGCGACTGGTCGACGTGCGAGATCACGACTGTGTCGCCGACGCGGAGCGTGCCGGAGTCGGCTTTCTCGGCGCCGGTGATCATGCGGAATAGCGTGGTCTTGCCCGCGCCGTTGGGGCCGATGACGCCGACGATGCCGCCGGGGGGCAGCGAGAAGCTGAAGTTCTCGAAGAGCAGCTTGTCGCCATAGGCCTTGGAAATTCCCTGGGCCTCGACGACGAGCTGGCCGAGGCGCGGGCCTTTCGGAAGGACGAGTTCGAATTCCCGCTCCTGCTCGGCGACGTTGGAGGAGTTGACCATCTTCTCGTAGGCGCTGATGCGGGCCTGCGATTTGGCGTGGCGGGCCTTGGCGCCCTGGCGAATCCAGGCAAGTTCGCGGGCCATGGCTTTCTGGCGTTTGTCCTCGGCGCGTTGCTCGGCGGCGAGGCGGGCGGATTTTTGTTCAAGCCAGCCGGAGTAGTTGCCCTTCCAGGGGATGCCGTGGCCGAAGGAGAGCTCGAGGATCCACTGCGCGACGTTGTCGAGGAAGTAGCGGTCGTGGGTGACGGCGATGACGGTGCCTTCGTAGCGGGCGAGGTGTTGTTCGAGCCAATGGACGGACTCGGCGTCGAGATGGTTGGTCGGCTCGTCGAGGAGGAGGATCTCGGGTTTTTGGAGGAGGAGGCGGGCGAGGGCGACGCGGCGGCGTTCGCCGCCGGAGAGGTTGTCGACGATGGCGTCGGGGGGCGGACAACGGAGGGCGTCCATGGCCATCTCGACCTGCGGGGCGACGTCCCAGGCGCCGAGGCGCTCGATGTCTTCCTGGAGCTTGGCCTGTTTTTCGGTGATGGCGTCGCGGGCCTCGTCGGTGTCGGCGGCGGCGAGCTCGTCCCAGGAGGCGTCGTAGGCGGCGGTGAGGTCGGTGAGGTGCTTTACGCCTTCCTCGACGCAGGCTCGGACGGTGGCGCCGGCGGCGAGTTGCGGTTCCTGTTCGAGGAGACCGACGCGATAGCCGGGCTCGAAGTGGAGGCGGCCGTCTATCTCGGTGTCGCGGCCGGCGAGGATGCGGAGAAGGGAGGATTTGCCGGAGCCGTTGAGGCCGAGGACGCCGATCTTGGCGCCGTAGTAGAAGGAGAGGGAGATGTCGCGGAGGATCTCCTTGCGCTCGATCTTCTTCGAGACGCGCATCATGGAGAAAATGATCTTCGGTTCTTCGGGCTTGGCCATGGGAGGTGGGCTTGGAGCGGGAAAGGAGGGGGCGAGAGGTAAAAGGGGAGCGAGGAGAGGCGAAAGGGTGAAGGCAGGAAAAGGACTTTTCGTCCGGGACGGTCCCGGGACTTTTCGGCTTAGTAGGCCTGTTGGGGCGTCGCACCTAGGTATCATCTTACTTGGTTTGATCATGCCAAGACGGCGCCCCCATGCTAGGGTGTTGACGTATGATTAACAATTCACGGGCCGCACGCCCTACAGCTTTTGGAGAGAAAGGAGGGGCTTTGCCGGTCGTGCGAAGTGCGCGCGGGTTCACGCTGATCGAGGTGATCGCGGCGACCGCGGTGATGGCCCTGGCCTTGGGGGCGTCGGTGGTGGGGATCCAGATCGGCAGCAACAATCTCGACGCGGCGCGCACGAGCACGGCGGTGGCGCAGGCCTTGCAGTCGGAGGCGGAGCGGGTGCGCATGCTCAACTGGGAGGCGCTGACCGCGCTGCCGGCGGAGGCGCGGGTGGATCTGACGGGCGCGGTGCCGAGCGACGCGATCGCGAGCGGCCGGGTGGCGGTGACGCGGACGATCAGCGACGTGACCGGGTTTGCGAACATGAAGGAGATCAGGCTGCGCGCGGCTTGGACATCCCTCAACGGCCAGGCTCGCGAGCGGGTTTTCCGTCTGCGTTACGCGAAAGGAGGGCTTCATGACTACTACTACAGCGCGTCGGGCAGCTGAGCGCGGGGAGCGGTCGGGCCGCGGGAGGGCCGCGTTCACTTTGGTGGAGATGATGGTGTCTGCGGCGCTCGCCTCGATGGTGCTGGCCGCGGTGCTGACGACCTTCGTGTTCTTCTGCCGCTCGGGCGTGCGGATGGCGCACTACTCCGACATGGAGCGGCAGTCCCGCTCGGTGTTGCAGCGTTTCGGCCAGGATGCGCGCGAGGCCAAGGCGGTGACCTGGGTGGACGCGAGCACGGTCCGCTTCACGACGGACGTCGGCGTGGTCACGTATGGCTATGACGCCAGCTTGAAGCGTTTCACCCGCACGCCTGCGAGCGGATCGGCGAGCGTGCTGGTCTCGGGCGTCTCCGGGTTCCGGTTCACCGCCTACAACGTCTCGGGCGCGGCGCTGACGATCACGGACGCGAGCGCGTCCGCCAACACGAAGATGGTGCAGGTGGACATCGATCTTTCGCGCAACACCGCCTCGCTGCCGAACGTGAGCGCGCAGGCGGTGTCGGCCCGCTACGTCCTGCGCAACAAGGGAACCAGTTGATGAAAATGAAAACCTTTCGCCCGGTCTCCGTCTGTCGCGCACGTCCCGGCCCGCGCCGCCGCGGAAGCGTGCTGCTGACGGCGCTGATCTTCAGCGCGATCATCGGACTCGTCGCGCTGCCAAGCTACCTGGTTCTGAGTCGCGACGCGTTGAAGCTGTCGCACCGCGGGTTCTACAACATCGCGGTGGTGGACCTCGTGGAGACGGGGTTGGAGCATGCCCTGTGGGCGGTGAACTCGAAGGACTGGTCCGGGTGGGACACGACGAGCAGCGCGGGCAACGCGCGCCGACGTTTCACGGGTTTCGACTACTCGGGCGGGGCGACCGGGCAGGTGTGGGTCCACGTGAACGGCTACTCCGGCCCCGGGGCCTCGGCGATCGCGAAGGCGCGGATCACGCTCCCCTCGGGCGAGGTGTTGGAAAAATGGGCCCGGGTGACGATGAAGGGCCGCAGTCTCTTCGCGTATGGCCTGCTCGTCCGGGAAAAACTGACGGCGAGCGGCGGCGCGTATTTCGACAGCTGGATCTCCGATCCGGACAACAACCCGGCGACTCCGGCCGTGGCCTACGGCGCCGGGGTGGCGCGGAGCAACGCGCCGATCGCGTCGGCCTCCACGGCCACGCCCTCCATCGACATCGGCACGGCGGACATCTACGGCACGGTGGCGGTGGGCGCGAACACCAGCGCGGGTCTCGCGATGAGCTGGGGCGGGCAGGCGGGGCCTCGCGGCATGCCGATCTCGGGCTCTTATAACGTGGCGACCGGCGCGCTGAAGACCGGGTTCACCGCCTCGTTCGAGAAGGTGGTCGCGCCGACCGGCGCCACCGTGGTGCCGGCCTACACGCTGCCCTACAACAAGTCCGTGCAGAAAACCAACGGCCACTCCACCTGGAACGAAAACGTCTACATGGACAAGGAGTCCATCGGCGTCACCGGCGCCGCGACGATTCTGCAGTTGGAGAAGCTCACGGTGCAGGCCAACGCGACGCTGACGATCAAGGGCGACGTCACGCTGATCATGCCCGGCGCGGCGACCGAGGCGATGAAGGTCGGGGGAAGCGGCAAGATCCTGCTTGAGAACAACGCCACGCTCAAAATCTACACGCCGGGGAGCATCGACATCTCCGGCGCGGGCATCGCCAACTCGGGCGCCCCCGCCAACGTGCAGATCTGGGGCACCCGTTCCTCGGGGAGCATCGGCCAGGAGATCAAGCTCGCGGGCAGCGGCGCGCTCAACGCCGTGGTCTACGCGCCCGAGGCGGAGCTGACGATGCCCGGCGGCACGCATTTCGGCGGCGCGGCGGTGGTCCGCACGGCGAAGTTCACCGGGAGCGGGGCCTTTCACTACGACGAATCGCTCAAGAACACCAGTTTCGGCAACTCGGGCGCTGCCGGCGTCGAGTCCTACTCGGAACTCGACACGCCGGGGGAGCGTTCGTCTTACGCGACCTTGCTGGCCTTTTGACGGCGGCGCGCTCGTCCGAGGGCGGGCGCGCTCGACGCCGGGCGGGGGTTTCACCGGGGCGCGAAGCGGGAGGAAAACAACGAGGGCGCGCTGGCGGAGGAGCGGGCGCCGGCCGACGCTTGCGGGATGTCATCGATGCGCGTGCCGGAATGGGCCCGCGTGCCGCTCGCCGCGGCGCAGGGGTGGAGTCGCCACGGGGCCTTTCGGCACTCGGCGGCGGTGAGTTTCTACACGCTGTTCTCGCTCGCGCCGGTGACGATCATCGTGGTCGGGATCGCGGGTTTCGTGTTCGGGCGCGAGGCGGCGACCCGGCAGGTGACGGAGCAACTGCGCGAGCTGGTGGGACCGGAGGGCGCGCGCTTGATCGTGCAGGCGGTGGACGCGAGCCGCGCGGAGGCGGACGGGTGGACGGGCGCGATGATCGGTTTCGCGATGCTGCTGGTGGGCGCGACGACGGTGTTCGGCCAGTTGCAGGAATCGTTGAACGAGATCTGGGGCGTGCGGGCGCGGCCGGACCGCAAGGGCTGGGTGGTGTTGATCGTGCGTCGGGTGGTGTCGTTCGCGATGGTGCTGACGGTGGGGTTCCTGTTGCTCGTCTCGCTGGTGTTGACGACGGCCCTGTCGGCGCTCGTGCGCTATGCGAACGCTTGGGTGGGCGTGCCGGCGCCGGCGCTGCGCGCGGTGGACGTGTTGGTGGCGCTGGGCGCGATCACGGTGCTCTTCGCGATGCTGTTCAAATTCATGCCGGACGTGAGGCAGTCCTGGCGCGACGTGTGGCGCGGGGCCTTCGTGACGGCGCTTCTCTTCAGCGCGGGCCGGGTGGGGATCGCGTGGTATCTGAGCCACTCGACGGTGGCGTCGGTGTATGGCGCGGCGGGATCGCTGGCGGCGCTGCTGATCTGGATCTACTACTCGTGCGCGATCTTGTTCTTCGGGGTGGAGTTCACGCGGGCGCGGGCGGAGTTGAATGGGCGGCCGGTGCGGCCGAAGAAGACCGCGGTGCTGGTGCGCGAGGAGCTCGTCGAGGAGTCGGAGGAGCAACGAGACGAGGAGGCGAAGAAACACGCCGAGGAGGCGGGCGGGCATGTGCCGACGCGGGAGGAGAAGAAACAACAACAGGCCCAGAGAGCCAAAGACAGGAGCAAGAAGAAATGAGCAAGGACAACAAGCCCAAGATCGTCATCGAGAGGATCTATCGAGCGTCCATGAAGGACGTGTGGGATCTGTGGACCACCAAGGATGGCTTCGAGTCCTGG
>CBINJQ010000261.1:0-6550 GCA_966251015.1 uncultured Akkermansia sp.
CAGGCGCGGACGATGCGGAGGGCGATTTCGCCGCGGTTGGCGATGAGGACCTTTTGGATCACGGGAGTAAAAATGAGTTAACCGCTAAAGCTCGCTAAAAGCCGCTAAAGCAATCTGTCGGAGGTCCGGGAGATTGAGTTTTAGCGTAATTTAGCGAACTTTAGCGGTTTGTGTAAAGCGGACTTAGCCTTGCTTAACCTTGAAGAGTTTCTGGCCGTATTCGACGGGTTGGCCGTTCTCGACGAGGATCTCGACGACGGTGCCTTTCACCTCGGACTGGATCTCGTTCATGATCTTCATGGCTTCGATGATGCAGACTACGCTGGTTTCGGTGATCTTGGAGCCTACTTCGGCGAAGGGCTTCGATTCGGGGGAGGCGGCCTTGTAGAAGGTGCCGACCATCGGGCTCTTCACATAGACGACGCCGGTTTCATCGCCAGAGGACCCGGCCGGCGCGGCGGGAGCGGCGGGGGCCGGCGCGGCGGAGGCGGCGACGGGAGCGGGGGCCAAGGGAGCGGCGGGAATGGCGGCAACAGGCGCGGCAACCACGACGGGAGCGGCGCCGGCGCTGGAAGCGCGGGCGATCTTGATCTTGAAGCCTTCTTCCTCGACCGCGAATTCGGTCAGGTCTGAACGCTGCATCAGATCGATGAGTTGCTTGATTTGTTTGAGGTCCAAGGGAGGGCCTGGGTTGTGGTGAATGGGTGGCGAACGGTGGTTTAGACCGGACCAAGTTGAGTTGCGTTCAATGATTGGCACGCCGGGGAAGGCAAACATCAATTTTCGGCCTCATTTTTGCGAAAATCGGGGTGAAATCAGCGAAAACAGGCCGATTTTGCCCCGAAAATCCGCGATTTCGCCTTAACCAACAGGAGCGGGAATGTCGCTCGGTGAACGGGCGTGAAGCACGGAAAAGGGGGCTAAAAGGCCGGGAAATCATGGAAAACAGCCCGGAAAAGGGCGCGTGCGGCTTTCCAGGGGGACTTTGTGCGCCCGCGAATCCAAGGGCGGCACGGCCGTGAGCACACGAGCTATTGTGGCCCCGGTCGTGTCGGCCGGGCGAGAAGGTCGGTCGGCTTTCGGAGCTCCGAATCCCGGGTAGGATGCCCCTACGACGCTTCAAAGCTTCACGGGGCCGCCTCGGGCTTCGGATTCGAAGCACGCGTCGAGCACACGTTGGATTTCGTGACCGCGCGCGAAGTCCGGCTGGACCGGTTCGCCTGTGCGGATCGCGTGGATGAAACGGGCGAGATTGTGCGGGGTCGGCGGAGCCTTCAGGTCCCGCCAAGTGGCGGTGCCGACGTCGGCGCCCAAGCAGGCGCGGTAGGTGTCGGTGCCGAGATCGGAGTCGAAAGCGAAGGCGCCCTTTGTGCCGTGAAGCTTTAACGCGAGGCGGTTGGCGTGACCCGTGGCCCAACGGGTGGCGTGGATGACGCCGAGGGCGCCGTTGGCGAACTCGACCTGCAGGATCGCGGTGTCGTTCGCATCGAGCACATAGTCGCCAATCTGGTTCCTGGGCGCTTTTGGGAAGGCCTTGAGGCGGGCGTAGACACTCTTGATCGGTCCCGCAGGGTAGGTGGCGAAGTCCACGATATGGACGCCCACGTCGCCCAAGACGCCTTTCGAGCCATGTTTAGTTGAGAGCCGCCACAGCCAAGCCGGGGTCGTCGACCATTCTCCCCAGATCGGAGAGCTGAGCCAGGTTTGCAGGTAACTGGCCTCGACATGGCGTAGCTCGCCGATTTCGCCGGCATGGACCCGCGACGCGATGGCTTGGATGGCGGGCCAGTCGCGGTAGGAGAAGTTGACCATGGCCACCTTGCCGGCGCGGCGCGCGGCGAGAAGCATGCGACGTGTCTCGGCGTGGTCGAGGCCGAGCGGTTTTTCGCAGAGCACGTGTTTGCCGGCCTTGAGGGCTTTTATGGAGAGCGGGGCGTGAAAGGCGTCCGGCGTGACATTGGAGACGGCGTCGACCGGACAAGCCCGAAGCAAGGTGTCGAAATCCGAAAAAATGCCGGACGCGGGGATTCCATGTTTGGCCGCGAAGGCCGCCACCCGGGTCGGATCGACGTCGCAACCGGCCACCAGCTCGACCCCGGGGATCTGCTTGTAGAGCTCGGCGTGCCGATTGGCCATGCCTCCCGTGCCAAGGATGGCGACGCGCACGGGCGGGAGTTTTCGAGCGCGGGCCGACTTCGGGGCGGGGGCGGGCATGGGAAGGGCGACGAGGCGGGGCGTTGGCCGTTGCGCGGCGGGTCTACCTATGGGCGACGGTGGAGCGCTCTTCGGCTTCGGGATCGGGAGGAAGCGGCTCGAGCGGAGGCATGTTGGGCGCGTCGTCCTTGATACGAATCCCGGAGTGCGCCCACCGGACGCCGTTGGCTATCACCCGCTGCACGTGGGTATCGTGATAGGTGGGATAGGTCTCGTGTCCCGGTCGGAAGTAGAAAATCTTCCCGTTGCCGCGCCGCCAGGTTGCTCCGGACCGGAACACTTCCCCGCCGGTGAACCAGCTGATAAAGATCAACTCGTCCGGGGTCGGGATGCCGAAGGGTTCGCCATACATCTCCTCGGCGGGCAACTCGAAGTGGGGCGGGAGACCTTGCGCGATGGGGTGGGAGGGGCAGACGACCCACAGCCGTTCCTTGTCGGTCGCCTCGCGCCAAGTCAGGGAGCAGGTGTCGCCCATCAGGGTTTTGAAGATCTTGGAGTAATGGCCGCTGTGCAGGACGACGAGGCCCATGCCTTCGAGGACGCGGCGACGGACCTTGGCGACGACGGCGTCGGAGACCTCCCCGTGCGCCATGTGGCCCCACCAGGTGAGCACATCGGTTTGTTCGAGCACGGCGTCGGTCAATCCATGCTCGGGCTCGTCGAGCGTGGCGGTGCGCACGACAAAATCGGTTTCGCCCAGCTTACCGAGGGCGTCGGCGATGGTGCGGTGCATGCCTTGCGGGTAGATGCGGGCCACCTTGGGGTTGTGCTTTTCATGGCGATATTCGCCCCAGACGGTGACGCGGATGACGGATTTTGAGAGTATCATGGCGGCGGGGTGGGAGATGCGCGCGGAAGGCGCGTCGGCGAGGGTGCGACGCAGAGCTACCAGAATATCGCCCCGCGACGAGCGCGGAAACCCGGGCGCGCGGACGGAGAGAGCATAGGGAAAGGCGTGCAAACAGGGCGTCGGGTGGGCGGGTGGGCGCCTCCTTGGCCTACGCGCCGACAGAAGCCCGGGCTACGCGCATGCGACAGCAATTCAAATAGAACCGTAACCGTGTTCGTCGCCTCTCGAGGCAGGGCGGGCCCGCTGGGCCCGCCGCCTTTGCCTCGCAGCTCTTGCCATAGCTCTTGCTACTCCGCCGCGGCGCGCCCGGCGGTCGCGCCCTTGCGGTTACGGTTCTGTTTAAAACGCTCCAATCGGGCGCAGAGCCGACGCGCGGAGGGACCCGCGCGTCCACCTGAATGGAGAAAGGCGAGTGTCAGAGGCCGACTTCGGCGATGCCCTCGAGGCGAAGGATGACTCGTCCGGCGGCGCGGGTGGCGGGGAGGTCGAGGACGAAGCGGGCTTCCCAGTCGTTGGCGTCGGTCGGGTCGATGAGAACCTGTGCGACGCGCCATTCGGCGGCGGCGGGCTCGGCCTCGTCGAAGTGCGTGTGTTCGGCGGCGCGACCGGCGGGGTCGAGGCGGAAGCGTTCGCGCGCCGCGGCGTGGACGGCGAAGAGCTTTTCGAGGCGCTTCGCCTCGGCGGTGATCGTCTCGTCGGCGGCGCCGTCGGGGAGAACCCGGATGGCGGCGGCTTCCCAATCGCGGGCGGCGGCGTCTTGGAGGAAGAGGTGAATGGCGATGCGCGCGGCGCGGCGCAGCGCGGCGGGGTCTCGGGTGAGTTCGCGCGGGCCGGAGCCGAATTTCTTCGCGCCGGCGTCGGTGCCGGCGGTTTCGGGGGCGGGCGCCGCGGAAAGGTCGCCGGCCTGGAGGCGCTCCCACTCGTCGATCAGGCTGCTGTCGATGCCGCGCACGAGTTCCTCGAGGTGGGCCTCGAGTTCGAGCACGGGCTCGGTTTTCGCGGACTGCGGAACGGTTTGCGCGAGCACCTTCCACACCTGCATGAGGTGGCGAAGAAGGAGGCCCTCGGCGCGTTCGAGGCCGTAGTCGCGGATGTAGTCGGCGAAACTCAGGAAACGCTCGTGCATCTCGCGCGCGATGCTTTTGGGGCGGACGTTTTCGTTGCCGACCCACGGGTGCGCGGCGGCGAAGGCGTTGAATGTCTCGTAGAGAAACTCGCGCAACGGCTTCGGGTGCTCGATGTTTTCGATCTTCTCCATGCGCTCCTCGTAGGGCACGCCCTCGGCCTTGAGGCGGTTGAGCTCGTCGCCTTTCGCGCGGCTGATCTGGGCGCGAAGGATCTGTTCCGGATCCTCGACGATGGACTCGCAGAGCGTGAGGACGTCGAGCGCGTAGTCCGGCGACTCGCGGTCGAGTTTCTGGAGGGTGTCGATCAGGTAGATCGAGAGCGCCTGGTGGAGGGAAAAGTCGTCCTGAAGCGCGACGTTGACCTGGAGGCGGCGGCCGGAGGCCTGTCGGGGAATGATGGATACGATGCCGCGTTCGAGAAGGGCGCGGAAGAGCTGCCAGGCGCGGCGGCGATGCGTCTTCTTTTTCGCGTCGGTCTCGTGGCTGTCGTTGATGAGACGGCGCATCTCGCGGCATCCGTCGGCGTCGCGCGCCAGCACCTGGAGCAGCATGCCGTGCGTGACCTGGAAGCGCGAGACGAGCGGTTCGGCGGGCGCGGCCTGGAGGCGCTCGAGGGTTTTTTTGTCCCAGCCGATGGAGCCTTCGGGGGCGCTTTGTTTGACGAGCTTCTTCTTTCGCGACGGATCGGCGGCGGCTTTTTGCTCGGCGCGGAGGTTTTCAATCACCCACTCGGGGGCCTGGACGACGACATGGCCGACGTCGTCGTAGCCCTTGCGGCCGGCGCGGCCCGCGATCTGCCGGAAGTCGCGCACGGAGAGCGTGGCGGCCTTGGCGCCGCCGTATTTCCAGAGCTGGGTGAAAACGACGGTGCGGAGCGGGACGTTGATGCCGACGCCGAGGGTGTCGGTGCCGCAGATGACCTTGAGCAGGCCCTTTTGCGCGAGTTGCTCGACGAGGATGCGATAGCGCGGGAGGAGGCCGGCGTGGTGGACGCCGATGCCGTGGCGAAGCCAGCGTTTCAGTTCTTTGCCGTAGGGACTGGTGAAACGCGCGCCCTCGAGGGCGGCGGCGAGGGCGGCTTTCTCCTCCTTGGTGCAGATGGCGAGGCTGGTGAGGTTTTGCGCGGTTTCGGCGGCGGCGCGTTGCGTGAAGTGGACGAGGTAGGCGGGGACGCGGCGCTCGAGGAGGAGTTGCTCGACGCGATCGGCGAGCGGCGTCTCGGACCACTCGAAGTGGAGCGGCACGGGCCGGCGGTCGCTGCGCACGACGGCCACGGGCGTGCCGGTGCGACGTTCGACCTCGCGCTCGATGAATTTCGTGTCGCCGAGCGTGGCGGACATGAGGAGGAAGCGGCTGCGGGCGAGGGCCACGAGCGGGACCTGCCAGGCGACGCCGCGCTCCTGGTCGGAGTAGTAGTGGAACTCGTCCATGATGACGACCGAGAGGCCGGCGTCGTCGCCGCGGGCGAGGGCCTGGTTGGCCAGGATCTCGGCGGTGCAGCAGAGGATGGGGGCGTCGGCGTTTACGGTGGCGTCGCCGGTCATCATGCCGACGCGCTCCGGGCCGAAGTCGCGGCACAGGGCGAGGAACTTCTCGTTCACCAGCGCCTTGATCGGGCAGGTGTAGATCGAGCGTTTGCCGCGGGAGAGGGCGAAGAAGTGGGCGGCCGCGGCGACGAGGGATTTGCCGGAGCCGGTGGGCGTATTCAGAATCACGTTACGACCGGCGAGAAGCTCGAGGACGGCCTCCTCCTGCTCGGCATAGAGATCGAGGCCTTTCGACGCCATGGCGTCGAGGAAACGCGAGAGCAAGGCGTCGTCGCTGGCGGCCTCGGCGAGGGTGAGCGGGGCGAGGGGAGGCGCCGGGGGTGGGAGAGGATTGGGAACGGAGTCGGACACGCGGCGGCCACGGTCGGCGGCCGCGCGGGTGTGCGCAAGGGCGTGGTTCGGGGACGGCGTGTCGTTTTCACAAGCGACTGCATTGCATCGCCGCCGGAGGCGTTGCTAAGAAGTGGAGGCTCGCGGTCCGCTTCTCCCTCCCTTCGCCCCATTTCCCTTCTTCCGTCCATGCAAACGCGTCGTTCGTGTTTCTCGGCCAGGTCCCGGCCCGCCGCCGGATGGGTCCTCGCCAAAGCCCTCTTCTCCGCGTCGTTGGCGTGCGGGCAAAGCCTGGGCAGCCTCGTGCTGGGAGGGAGTGATCTGGCCCCGGCTTTCGACCCGGCGGTGTCGTCTTACACGACGTCCGTGCCGGCCTTGAGCACCGGGATCGCGGCGCATCCGCGGGTGACTTCGGCCGGAAGCGTTCTGCACATGCGCGACGCGGAGGGCCGGTTCCGCATGGTCTCCCCGGGCGCGACGCT
>CBINJQ010000262.1:0-6543 GCA_966251015.1 uncultured Akkermansia sp.
GCGGCTTTCTGGAAGGCGACCGTGCTCGGGCCGCCGGGGATGGGCTCGGCGAGGTCGAAGAAACGGTGCTCCTCGCTCTGGCAGAAATACTGCGAGGTCACCATCTCCTGGGTGCAGATGATCTGGGCGCCCTTCTTCGCGGCCTGATCGACGAGCGAGAGGGTCTTTTTGAGGTTAACCTTGGGGTCGGCGACGCAGGCGTGCTGCAGGAGGCCGAGCTTCACGATCGAGGACTTGGGCATGAGAGAAAAAGAGAAGCCGTGAACGGGAGACGGAAACAGAAAAGTCGCGAGCGGATTTCCCGCCCGCGACCCGGAATTTTTCAAACGCCAGGCACCGGTAAGAGCCGGAGGGCGCGGAGACTGCGAACGCGGGAACGGCGCGCGAACGAAGACCGTTCAGCCGCCGCGCCGATCAGGCGATATCAGTAGACGACCTTGTTGAGCGGATACTCGACGATGCCCTCGGCTCCATACGATTTGAGCACCGGGATGATCTCGCGGACGACGCTCTCGTCGATGATGGTCTCGAGCGCGACCCAGTCGGGGCTGCTGAGCGGCGAGATGGTCGGATTGCGCAACGCCGGCAGGCGCGCGATGACGTTTTCCAGCGAGGCGCGGGGCAGGTTGAGCTTGAGACCGACCTTGCTGCCGGCCTCGAGCGCACCGCGAAGCATGAGCGCGATCGTCTCGATTTTTTTGCGCTTCGCGGGATCGGCCCAGGAAGTCTTGTTGGCGATAAGCTTGGTGTTGGTCTCAAGAAGCGTGTCCACGATGCGGAGCTTGTTCGCGCGGAGCGACGAGCCGGTCTCGGTGATGTCGACGATGGCGTCGACCAAGTCGGGGACCTTCACCTCGGTGGCGCCCCAGGAAAACTCGACGAGCGCCGGGATATTTCGCTCCGCGAACCAACGCTTGGTGGTCTCCATGAGCTCGGTGGCGACACGCTTGCCGGCGAGATCGGCGGCGGTTTTCACCGGCGAAGACTCGGGCACGCACAGCACCCAGCGGCTCTTGAGCGTGGAGGCGCGGCTGTAGACGAGATCGCAAACCTCGACGACGTCGGCGTTGTTCTCCTGAACCCAGTCCCAGCCGGTAAGCCCGCAGTCGAAAAAACCGTGCGCCACGTAGCGGGCGACCTCTTGGGCACGAACGAAGCGCCCATCGAGTTCCGGATCGTCGATCGACGGTTTGTAGGACCGGGAACTGGTCGTGATCTTCCAACCGGCCTTGGCGAAGAGCGCCTTGGTCGAGTCTTCGAGGCTGCCTTTGGGCAAGCCCAACATGAGGAGAGGCGTGGAGGCGGACATAGTGCCAACGGAGCGGCCCGGCGGAGTGGCCTTCAAGGCTAATCTATCGCCCTGCGGGGAACTTGCCAAAAGATGGGTAAACTTGCGGAAAATCGCCGCCAAAAGATTGCGCGGATGGTTCTTTACAATTCGCCGCAAATGTAAAAAACAGGGCCATCACGGCCTAGCGAGCTGGCCAACAGCCCTGCGACGAACCGTTGAAGCCCCTCCATCGCCCTCCATTCGCAAATGAGCAACGAGCCGATCCCGCTGATTCTTATCGTCGAAGACGAACCCGAACTGGCCAAGTTGATTTCCAGTTACCTGGAAGAAGCCGGCATGCGAACCCAGGTGTGCCACCGCTCCCAGCACGCCCTGCGTTTTCTGAAGAACAATTTCGCCAATCTCCTGCTCCTCGACATCACGCTTCCGGACAAGTCCGGCTTCGAGCTTCTCGAACAGCTGCGCGCCGACAACGTCCAGGTTCCCGTCATTTTCGTGACCGGAAACAGCATCGAGGAAAGCAAGGTCCGCGGCTTGGAGATGGGCGGCGACGACTACATCACGAAACCCTTCAGCTATCCGGAGCTCGTGGCCCGCATCCGAGCCGTCCTACGCCGCGCGGAGAGCAGCGGAGACCTTTCGCTCACCCGAAACGTGACCGTCGTCGACGATCCCTTTGATTTCTGCGGCGGACAGGTAAACCCGCAGCGTCTCGAACTTACGTTGGCGGACGGCAAGGTGGTGAAGATCGGCCGCAAGGAAATCGGCATCATGGCCCACCTCAAAGCCCACGAGGGCGAGGTCATCCCGCGCAAAGCGCTGATTCACGCGGTATGGGGAATCCACGCCAACGTCCGCAGCCGTTCCCTCGACCAATACATCGTCAAGGTTCGCGATTTCTGTCGCTCCTCGACAGCCGGGGTGGAGGCGCTGCGCACCGTCCACGGAGTCGGCTACATCTTCGATCCCGAGGGCAAACACCGAGCGATCGCGGCCTAGCGTTGGTGCGCGGCTCCGCGCCCAAGGTAGACTTTCAGATAAAGACCATGGTCGCCACGGCGTCAGCGCGCTTACCGTGCCGCTGACACGACGCCGCCCGACCTACGGCGGTGCCAATTCGAGGCGCACGGCGGTCTTGTGCGCGGGCCGTTTGAGCAACTGTTTCGGATTTCGCCAAGACTGCCGGCCGGCCTGTCCGGAAAAAATGATCTTCCGGCGCCGGCTGCCGTATCTTGGCTCAAAACAGCTCGGCCTGTTGATAGCGTTTTTCCGCTTCCGCCAAAGTCGTCCGCATCTCCATCTCGCGCAGAAAAGCGAGCAGCGCCGCAGTGTCGGGCGGCGCTTGGTGCACCGAAGGCAAAGGCAACGCGAGATTGAGCGAAACCAACCGACGATTGAGCCGCAAACGTGTCGCCGCCTCGCCAAGGGGAGCGCGGAAACGTTCGGGCTCGATGGTGGCGGCCGCGCCCAAAACCCCCTCCAGATCGTGGTATTTTTCCAACCACTTCACCGCGGTCTTCGGCCCCACCCCGCTCAGACCCGGGATATTGTCCGACGTGTCCCCGATGAGGGCCAGATAGTCGGCTATCTTGGCCGGCGGCACCCCGAACTTTTCCCCGACCCCGGCCGCGTCGAGAAGACGCCAGCCCAATTTCGGCTGCGCGCTGGGGGGCGGTAGTAGAATCTTAATACGTTCGTTGACGATCTGGGCGAAATCCTTGTCCGAACTCACGATCAACACGTCGTCGCCCGCGGCGGCTCTCGTGATCGCGCAGGAAGCCAGAAGGTCGTCGCTTTCGACGCCGTCTTGCTCGACCGCGGCGAGACCGAGCGCCCGGGTGACTCGCTTCACCGGCTCGATCTGCTTTTCCAACTCCGCAGGCATCTCGGCTCGTTGAGCCTTGTATTCCGGGTGCAACGCCAAGCGGTCCTGAGAGCCCCCCAAGTCGAAGAAAACGACCGTATGATCCGGTTTCTCCTGATCGATCAGACGCCAGATCGACTTCACCCAACCGTGGAGCGCGTTGGTAGGAAAGCCGTCCGACCGGGTTAACGCCGGCGTGGCGAAGAAACAGCGGTAAACCAGGTTGAAACCGTCGATAAGAAGCCAGCGGGACATGATAGGTGGCGATGGGCGATAAGAAGGATGAATCAGTCGGAGCACCACAGCCTTAAAAGCGATCCAAACACGAAAAAGCCCGGTCGAAAATCGACCGGGCTGATAGAAGGCGGAAGATCGCAGCGAACTTATTGTTCGGTCGTGGAGCGGACGCGCGCCTCGGAGCCGCCAGGAGTGACAACTGTCTGGTTCTGGAAGAGCGCGCTGGGCTCCACACCCTTCAGACGCTGCTTCTTGAGAGAACCACCGGGAGAAACCAAGTTCGCGGTCACAAAAACGAGCAGGTTGCGTTTCTCGGAGGCTTCACCCTTGGACTGGAACGCCCGGCCGATAAGCGGAATGTCGCCCAGAACCGGGACTTTGTCGCTCACGCGGCGAACCTCTTCACGAGTAAGACCGCCCATGACAAGGGTCGCGCCATCCCAAACGGTGACGCGGGTGTTGATCTCGCGCGAGGAGAACACCGGCTGATAGAAGCCGGAAGGCACGGTGACCGTGGTTCCCGCGCTGACCGCGACGGAGGTGCCGCCGTATTCGACGTAGCCTTCGAACTCGGTGACGCGCGGGTTGAGCTCAAGGCTGATCGAATAATCGTCCTCTTCGACCGTGGGCGTGACGCTAAGCTCCACGCCGACGTTGCGAGTGGTGAAATCCGAGGGCGTGCCCGCCGTGATCGTCACACCAGCGGAGCCGCCGCCGGTGAGCGAACCGCCGCCGGAGGTGCCGACGTCGGACTGGATTTCGCCGTAGCTCTGCGGATACCGAAGCTCCTGGGCGACGGTGATCGTGGCGCGGCTGCCGGACATCACGGTCACCTTCGGAGCGCTGAGCATATCGCTGCCGTTGCGGCGGGAGAGCGCGCGAAGTTGCGCATCGACGGAGACGTCGCCGAGGATTCCCGTGAAGGAGCCGAGAGGCAACACGGAGCCGGCAAGATCAACGGTTCCCGGAGGGGAAGGAGGCGTGTTGTTGATGGGAATCGTCTGCCCGTCGGTGATTCCGTCCGACGGAATCACGATCTGGCCCTGACCGCCGGTGGACGTATTCGTGAACGCATTACCGAGACCGCGCAGGGCGCCGCTGCGACCGGCGACAAATCCGAACGTGTTGCCGTTCTCTTGGAACGAAAGGTTGTTCCACGAGACACCCAGCTCGTCCAGCGTGCCTTCGCGAACGTCGAGGAACTTGGCCTCGATCTCGACCTGGCGGATGTCGTTGTAACGGGACAGAATGTTGCGGATCTTCTCAATATTACGCGGGGTCTGCGTGACGATGATCGCCGCGCCGTCGTAGGCGAGGCTGGCGCTCGGAACAGCGTCGAAACCCACGCCGGCCGCTTGAAGAAAGCGGCGGATGGCGTCGGATTCGCCACCCGAGGAAGCCCCACCAGCGGCGGGCGCGGCCACGGGCGCGGGAGCGAAGGGATCGGCGGAGGCGTTGGCCGTCGGCGTGCTCGCGGAGGACGCGCCCAAGCCAGTCATGCGGGTCAAGGTGGCCTTGTTGATCGGGAACTGTTCTGTGATGAGATTCGCAACCCCACCACTGGGACGGATCTGAACCAGATCGCTGTCGATCACATATTCGTAGCTCGTATTCTCGGTGACGATGTCCAAGATGCGCTTTAGCGATAGACCGCGAAGCGTGATGTTGACCTTGGGCGTGTTGGCACCGGCCAGGGGGCTGCTAAGAACAAGATTTACGCCCTTGGTCCCGGTCGTGGCTGTATCATACTCTTCGGACAAGGCGCTCAGTGTGCTGATAACCTGGCTAAGTTCGGCGCCATTGAAAGAAACGCTGGGAATGATGATCGAACCGAGCTTTTTCACCAAAGGATTCTCGCCGGGAGTGGTGCCGGGGACGCCCTCGGGAGTTTCGATGAACACGCCCGGACGCTGCCAAGCCTTGGCCACTTCTTCGAGCAGCTGGGAACGGGTCTTTTCGCGATTTAACACGCCGATGCGGGCCTTTTCCTCGGCGATGCGTTTGAGGAAATATTTCGCTTCGGAGCTGTCGGCGGAAACCGTCTCGACAAGGCGGAAGGTCTCCTGCGCCTCGTCGAACGCACCGGCGGCATACTGACTGCGTCCCTTGGCCGAGAGGGCAGCGATATCCTTCTGCTCCTGCACAAACTCGGGGTTGATCTTCTCGATGGGCTGGAGCGGCGGACGAAGTTCGCTCTCCTCGATAAGAGCGGACTGCTTTTTGACCGCGCGGCCTTCGGGAGAGGTGGCGGCGATGTAGGCGTCGAGCGACTCTTTGGCGCCCTTGGTGTCGCCTTGCCCGAGGAGATACTGCGACTTCTGCAGCAGCAGATCGTTCTTTTGCTTGGAAAGGTCCTCAAGTGTCTCCTGCGTAAGGGTGTTGGTCGGAAGCGAAGCGGAGGCGGCGGAAAGCTTCGCGGCGGCGCCGTCAAAGTTGCCGTCCTTGGCCAGCTTCGCGGCGGCCTTGCTCTCCGATTTCGCGGCGGCGAGCAGTTCCTTGACGCGGGCTTCCTCGGCTTGGGCGAGCTGGGCGGAAATCTCGTCGGGAGAGGGGGCCACGGGCTCGCTTGCGGACGCGGGCGCCTCGGCACCCGGGGCACCGGCCTCGACGGCGGCGGGCTTGTTGGGGTCGTAAACCACGACGGGGAGAGATTCCGAAGCAACCACGGCGGGGGCCGTCGACTGGACGGTGCCGGAGCCGTTGGCGATGACTTCGTTCACACCCGCAAGAAGGCGCTGCACCGTGGGATCGTTCGGCGCGAGGACGAGAAGCTGTTCCAGATTCGTTTTGGCGGTGGCGAGATCACCGCTGTCACGGGCGCGAAGGGCCTCGGCCATCAGGCGAATCTTGGTCTCGGTCTGGCTCTGCGCCACCAGCTTGCTGGCGGGAATCGCCAGAGAAAGCATCACGGGGGTCGCAAGGAGCAGGAGCACCTTTTTCGGGAGCTTGGTGTAGTTCATTTAGGGGATAAAGTGTAGGAGCTAAAAGCGGCGTGGGTTAAAAACCATCCAAAAGTCAAACGACGGGTTCAAAATACGGCGGGAACTTCAGCCGGATTAGCCCCGCCTTCCGCAGGCGGCGCGTTGGGATCAGGCTGGGGCGGGGCGGGCGGCGGGATCACGAGCGTCTTGGTCTCGGGAGCGGGGAGCGA
>CBINJQ010000263.1:0-6512 GCA_966251015.1 uncultured Akkermansia sp.
GGCAACGAGAAAACCTCGGCGCGCTGCGCGGTCGCGTCGGCGCGCAACCAGACCGGCGCGTCGTCGTCGCGGCAGTCGACGACCCGGATCACGTGGGAAAACTCCTCCGCGCCGGGCTCCTCGGCGAGCAGCCGGTTGGGCGCGGTCTCGAACCATTCGTGGTCGACGAGGTTGCCCGTCTTCTGGGGGAAATACGCGACGTAGAGCGTGTCGTATTCGACGAGGTCGTTGAAGAAATGGGTGCCCAGCGAAACGTCGGGAATGAGCCCCTCGTGCATGGCCACGACCTCGCAGATGGCGGAGGCGTGGTTGATCTCGGCGAAGGAGACCGGGATGCCGAGCTCGGGGCTGGAGGTGCCCCAGCGGCCGGGGCCGATCAGGAGCAGTCCGCCGACGGCCTCGTCGTGGCGGCGGCAGAGGCGGCCGATGACGCGGGCCACCGCGTAGCGCGATTGCTCGGGCAGGCGGGAGTAGGCGCTTCGCACGATGTAGATGATGCGCGCTAGACGTTGCTCGCGGCTGACGCCGATGACCGCGCCGTGCGCCGCGAGCAGCGTGCGCCGCGCGGAGGCGTCGAGCCGCTCGGAAAGCCCCTCGGCCTCGCGGCGAAACTGGAACGTGCGGCATTGGAGGAGGTGGACGCGATAGGTGCCGTCGGAGAGAAAATTGAGCGCGAACTCGATGTCGACGGGGGCTCCGAACGCCTCCTCCAGCAAAGCGAGCATGCGGCGCAGGTCGGCGGGCACGGCGGTGTCGCGCAGCAGGCCGTCGAAGGTCACCCACGGGTGCCCGTCGTCGGCCTCCGTGCAGTAGAGGTGGAGCGGAAGGTCGGAGCGTTGCTCGCGAAGCACCTCGTGGAGCGGGAGCGAAATCTGGCGTCCGCCGACGAGGTCGAGGCAATCCATGCGCCGCTGCGCGTGGTCGCAGGCCTCCTCGAAGCTGGTCTCGGGGCGGCGATGGAGGGCGTTGAGCGCGACGAGCCGCGTGTAGTCGTCGTCGCTGCGGTCGACGGCGCGCGTGCCGAGGCCGAAGACGAGACGGACCACGCCGGCGCGCGGGTCGATGTCCGGATGCCAGACGTAGGGATTGCACGAGAGGCCGACGCCGGCGGCCTGCGGGAAAAAGTAACGGCCGTGGGCCGCCCCGGACACGCGCATGATGAGCAGGGCCATGCGCTCCTCGCTGTCCAGGAGGCCTCGGCGCTTGCGGTAAAGCAGCGCCTCCTCGCCGAGCACGCTGGCGTAGACCTCGCGCACGGCGACGAGCAGGGCGGCGAGGCGCTCCTCGCGGGTGCCGCGGTTCACCACGAAGATGCTCTCGTATTTGCCCGAGAAGGCGTTTCCGCGCGCGTCCTCCAGGACGGACGACGAGCGGACGATGTAGGGCGACTCGCCGAAGTAATCGAGCATGCTCTCGAACTGCTCGAGGATCTGGGCGGGAAAGTGGCCTTCGCGGATGCGGCGGCGGCCGAGCTCGAGATCGGTGAGAAAGGTCTCGTCGCGCTTTTGTTTTTCGCGGAGCCACCAGACGTCGTTTTCGATCAGGAAGCTGACGAAGACCTCCGCGCCGAGGAAGAACGAGTCGTGCACCTCGAGGCGCGCGGCGAGATCGGGCGCGCGGTCGCGGAGGACGGCGCGGGCGACGAGCATGCCGAGGGTTTTTCCGCCGACCGAGCCGATGCCGATCATCCGGCGGCGCACGGCGACGAAATCCTCGAGGGTGAGGTGGTGCTCGACCAGGGCCGCGATGCCCGAGCGATGAACGGCGAAGGCGAGGCGCACGCGCCGGAGGAGCTCCTCGCGGCGCCCGGTGGTGTCGCGTCCGACGCGTTCGTCGCGGAACAGCACCTCGACCTCGTCGAACAGGCGCTGCCAGTAGCCGCCGCGCCGGTCGTTTTGGAGCTTTGGCCACTGGATGCGGGAGAGGATCTGGGCGAGCATGGCGCTCTCGCGGACGGGTATGAAATCGTCGCCGCGCCAGAGGTGGATGGTGTCCATCGATTCGTCGGCGTGATGGGGCACCTTGATCGGCCGGACATGGAGCCGGTCGTCGACGCGCACGATATCGAGCATGAACTGGGTGGTGCGCAGGATGGGGCCGACGCCTTGCTCGGCGTGGCGGGCGCGTTGAAGCGCGAAATACGTGACCGTCTCGAGCCGCCAAAGGCGCGGGCAGGTGAGGCGGAAAAAATTCCCCATGCTCTGGTCGGAGGTCCAGGCCTCCGCGAGGTGGGTGAGGTTGTCGAAAACATAGAACGCGCCGGCGCCGGCGGCCTCGATCACCTGGTGCACGGCGCGCACGAAGCGCTCGAAGCCCTTGGCGGGGTCCATGACGTGGACGGAGGTGCGGTCGTCGGCTTCGATGAGCGCGGGGTCCGGGCCGAAACGGAAATAGTGCAGGTCGCGCCGCGCGGCGAGCGCGGCGGCCGCGTAGGGGAGGACGAGGGCGCGGTATTCCTCCCACTCGTCGACGAGCCACACGATGTTGTCGCCGGCGTTGATGCCGTGCATGACGGCGTCGAGACGGGGCAGGCCGGTGGTGAGCGTGGCCGAGACGGAGGCGTCGTGCGGGATCATTTGGCGAGGGGCGGGCGGACGCGGGGCGGAGCGGGTGAACGATGGCCCGGGCGGGAGGCACGGGCCATCGGAGAAGCCCCGGCGAGGGGCGCGGGAGCGAGCGACTGGGCCCGGGCGCGTCAGACGACGCCCTGTTCGATCATCGCGTCGGCGACCTTGACGAAGCCCGCGATGTTGGCGCCGAGGACGTAGTTGCCCGGCTGGCCGTATTCCTCGGCGGTGGCCCGGGCGCTCTCGTGGATGTTGACCATGATGGCGTGCAGGCGGCGGTCGACCTCCTCGCGGGTCCAGCTGAGGCGAAGGGAGTTTTGCGACATCTCCAGGCCGGACGTGGCGACGCCGCCGGCGTTGGCCGCCTTGCCGGGGCCGTAGAGGACCTTGGCGGCGAGGAAGACGGCGACGGCGTCCGGGTTCGAGGGCATGTTGGCGCCTTCGGAGACGAGCGTGCAGCCGTTTTTCACGAGCGTGGCGGCGTCCCCGCCGTCGATTTCGTTTTGCGTCGCGCTCGGGAACGCGCAGTCGCAGGCCACGTGCCACGGGCGTTTGTCGGCGTGGAAGGTCGAGCCGGGGAACTTCGCGGTGTATTCGGCGATGCGGCCGCGGCGCACGTTCTTGAGGTCCATGACCCAGGCGAGTTTCTCGGAGTCGATGCCGGCGGGATCGTGGATGGCGCCCGCGGAGTCGGAGAGGGTGACGGGCTTGGCGCCGAGCTGGATGAGTTTCTCGACGGTGTATTGCGCGACGTTGCCCGAGCCGGAGACGGTGCAGACCTTGCCGGCGAGGGATTCGCCGCGGGTCTTGAGCATCTCCTCGGCGAAGTAGACGGCGCCGTAGCCGGTGGCTTCGGGGCGGATGAGCGAGCCGCCCCATTTGAGGCCCTTGCCGGTGAGCACGCCGGAGAAGTCGGACGTGATGCGTTTGTATTGGCCGAACATGTAGCCGACCTCGCGTCCGCCGACGCCGATGTCGCCGGCCGGGACGTCGATGTTGGGGCCGATGTGGCGGTAGAGCTCGGTCATGAAGCTTTGGCAGAAGCGCATGATCTCGGTCTCGCTCTTGCCCTTAGGATCGAAGTCGGAGCCGCCCTTGCCGCCGCCCATCGGGAGCGTCGTGAGGGAGTTTTTGAAGGTCTGCTCGAAGCCGAGGAACTTCAGGATGCCGAGGTTCACGCTCGGGTGGAAGCGGATGCCGCCCTTGTAGGGGCCGATCGCGCTGTTGTATTGCACGCGGAAGCCGCGGTTGATCTGGGGGCGGCCGGCGTCGTCGAGCCAGGCGACGCGGAAGACGATCTGGCGCTCCGGCTCGACGATCCTTTCCAGGATGCGGGCGTCGCGGTATTTGCGACGGCGCTCGACCACGGGCCCGAGGGATTCGAGCACCTCGTGGGCGGCTTGGAGAAACTCGGCTTCCCCGGCGTTGCGGCGGGCGACTATGTCGAGGACTTCGGCGATATAGGGATTCATGCAGGGGTGGGTGACGAACGGTAGTTTCCGGCAACGGACTGTTTTGATCTCCGCGCCCGATGGCGAACTTGGCGCGCGGATTGTATGAGGAGATTTGATCGACGCGACGGGAAGCAGTGATTTTTGCGATGCGAAGGATGGTGGATCGACGGGCATATCGTTGTTGTCCCCCGGGCTCCCGGCCGCCCATAACTGGCGCTTTTCCCTCGATTTCACGTGTCCGCCACGCCTCTCCACCACCAGACCGTCGCCGAACTCTCCGCCGCCCTCGCGGCCGGTTCGCTCACCTCCGTCGCTCTCACCGAGGCCGTCCTCGCCCGCACCCGTGCGGTCGAGGATCGCGTGCAGGCCTTCAACTCCTACGACGCCGAGGACGCGTTGGCCCAGGCCCGCGCCTCGGACGCGCGTCGCGCCGCCGGACAAGCCCGCGGTCCGCTCGACGGCATCCCCGTCGGCCTCAAGGACGTGATCGCGGTCAAAGACCAACCGCTCACCGCCTCGTCGAAGATGTTGGGCAACTTCGTCAGCCCCTACGACGCCACGGTGACGACCAAACTCCGCGAGGCGGGCGTGGTGCTGTGGGGGCGTCTCAACATGGATGAGTTCGCGATGGGCTCCTCCACCGAAAATTCCGCGACGAAGAAAACGGCCAACCCCTACGATCTCACGCGCATCCCCGGCGGTTCCTCCGGAGGCAGCGCGGCGGCGCTCGCGGCCGGCGAGGCGCCCGCCACGCTCGGGTCCGACACCGGCGGCTCGATCCGCCAGCCGGCCGGGCTTTGCGGCGTCGTCGGGCTCAAGCCCACCTACGGACTGGTTTCCCGCTACGGTCTTATCGCCTACGCCTCGTCGCTCGACCAGATCGGCCCCTTCGGCCGGACGGTCGAGGACGTCGCGATGGTGTTGCAGGCCATCGCCGGCCACGACGAGCGCGACTCGACCTCGTTCAGGACGCCGATTCCCGATTATCGCGCCGCCTTGACCGCCCCTAGCGCGCGCCCGCTGCGCATCGGCATTCCCAAGGAGTATTTCGGTGAAGGACTCGATCCCGAGGTCGCCGTCGCCGTGCAGGCCGCCATCGACTACTACAAGAGCCACGGCGCCGAGGTGCGCGAGGTGTCGCTGCCGCACACGCAGTATGCGCTCGCGGCCTACTACATCATCGCGACCGCCGAGGCGTCCTCGAACCTCGCCCGCTACGACGGAGTGCGCTACGGACATCGCAGCGCCGAGGCGGAAAATCTACTCGATCTCTACTTCAGGTCCCGCGCCGAGGGCTTCGGCTCCGAGGTGAAGCGCCGCATCATCCTCGGCACCTACGTGCTCAGCTCGGGTTACTACGACGCCTACTACGGCCGCGCGCAAAAAGTCCGCACGCTGATCCGCGAGGATTTTATCAACGCCTACCGCGAGGTGGACGTGATCCTCACGCCGACCTCGCCGACGCCGGCCTGGAAACGCGGAGAAAAGACCGAGAACCCGCTCTCCATGTATCTCGCCGACATCTACACCATCGGCGTCAACCTGGCGGGCCTGCCGGCGATCAGCGTGCCTTGCGGTTTCACGCGGGGCGGACTGCCGATCGGTTTGCAGCTGATCGGCCAGCCCTTCGCCGAGGCGGATCTGCTCGCGGCGGCGCATCTTTATGACCGCGCGCATGATTGGTCGCGGCGGGCGCCGGTGCTCTGAGTTTTTTGGACACAGAGTTCACGGAGCTCCGACACAGAGAACACAGAGGTCGAACCATGACGGAAGAGATCAATCAACTCACCGAGCGCATCATCGGCGCCGCCGTGGAAGTGCATCGCGAGCTTGGGCCCGGATTGCTGGAGTCGGCCTATCAGCGCGCCTTGGCGTATGAGCTAAGGCATCGGGGGATCGATTTCGAGGAGCAGAAGCTTTGTGCGGTGAAATATAAGGATCTTCTGATCGAGGACGCCTACCGGCTGGATTTTCTGGTCGGGGGAAAGGTCGTGGTGGAGCTGAAGGCGGTCGATGCCTTGCTCGATGTCCACGAGGCGCAGGTGCTCACTTATCTCCGGTTCAGCGGCTGCCGCGTTGGCCTGCTTTTCAATTTCCGCACAACTCTGCTCACCAAATTCGGCCTCAGTCGTCTGGCTCTCTGAACTCTGTGTTCTCTGTGTCCGAGCTCCGTGCCCTCCGTGTCCAAAAAATAACGCCCCATCCGCGTCACCAGCCCCTTTCGCCACATGACCTACGAAGCCGTCATCGGTCTTGAAGTCCACGTTCAGATCAAGACCCGCTCCAAGATGTTCACCCGCGTGCCCGCCGGCTACGGCGAGCCCGAGAACACGCTCACCGATCCCACCGTGCTCGCGCTGCCCGGCGCGCTGCCGGTCATGAACAAGGCCGCCGTCGACGCCATCATCAAGGCCGGCCTCATGCTGGGCTGCGAGATCGCGCCCGTCTGCAAGTGGGACCGCAAAAACTACTTCTACCCCGACTCGCCGAA
>CBINJQ010000264.1:0-6473 GCA_966251015.1 uncultured Akkermansia sp.
CGTCCTCGGTTGGTTTGCCGCTTGTGGCTATAACTTTATTTGAAGTGCTCTAGCGCAGGTTAGCGGTTTATCCATCTGCGGGATCTAAGTTGAAGGGACGCCGTCCTCGGCGTCGGCGAAGGCGATAAGCGTCACGAGGGCCAGACGCGGGCGCGGGCGACGCGGACGTCGCGCCTCCCTCTTTCGAAACGGCGAGGCAGAAGGGGACCCGGGCGGGCGCGCCGGGCTCCCTTGAAAACCACGGGCGGAGGGCCCCGCCCGTTCACCTGGAGTTCGAAGGCGGCTACGCCGCGAGGGCGGCGGGCTTGTAGCGGAAATCGAGATTGATGAGCGACGTGGCGTAGGCGCGGTTTTCGGTCATCTCGCGCATCAGGCGACGGCAGCAGCTCTCGAGATCCTCGGAGTCGAGGGACACGGGCAAGGTCTCCAAAAGCCGGCCTTCGGCGTCGGTGGCGGCGGCCTCGATGCGCGCTTCCAGCCAGGCGCGCAGAGGCGTCAAACGGGGCTGCACCGCGGAGGGCGCGGCGGCGAGGAGCTCGAAGTAACACCGGATGCATAGGCCTGGCGTGGTGCCGGTGCGCGCGGCGGAGCGAAGGTCGAGCAAGTGGTCGGCGGAACGGCGCAGCGGAGCGGCAAGCGGGGCGAGCAGGGCGTCGATATCGTCGGCGGAGGGGGCCATGGGAATACCCTGAAATTCGTGAGCCTGAGTCTCAATTGCAATGTGGGAAACTACGAAAAAGCCACCCGCCGCGAGGGGGTGGCTTTGAAAGGCGTCGGATCTTTTATCCGGATTTAACGCTTTGTTTTCAGCCCTTTGCGAAGAACTCGCCGCACCAGTCGCTGGGTTTGATGGTGGGGAAGCGGGATTCGAACTTGGTGCTTTCGTCGACCCGGAAGGCGACGGTTTGGGGGGCGTGGCGTCGGCATTCTCCTTGGGCGGCGGAGACTGCGTTGTAGTGGGCGCAGGAGGCGCAGGCCTTGGTGGCGACGGTCTGGGTGGGGGTCGTGATAGCCATGGGTCTTTTGGGTTGGTTGGGATGAACGCGGGCTTGCGATCCGTTGTCGTGGTCGCGGATCGATTTTTTGAAAATGGCACGCCTGTCGTGTATTGCAACCCGACGGAGGATCGGGCGCGGCCCGTGGCGCTGGTGCGGGGCCGCCTCCGACCGCTACGAGGAGGCGATGCGGAGGACGGTGAGCGAGTTGGCCGGCGCCTCGTAATCGAAGGCGGCGGAGACGAGCACGGAGTCGGTTCGCGGGGCGGCGACGGGCGGGAGGCCGTCCTGGTTGGCGGCGTCGGGGTCGGGGCCGGCGAGCACGATGCGCGTGGCGGGGAGCGAGGCGTCCTGGGGCAGGCCGTCGAGAACGACGCGGAGCGCGCGCGGCGAGTTGGCGCCGTTGACGATCTTGAGGACGAGGTCGCCGGCGGCGGTATCGCGCACGGCGGAGGCGGCGAGGGTGGGCGCGGGGACGGCGGAAGGAGAGGACGCGGCGGGGCGGGAGGCGTCCCGGATCGTGGTCTCGAGGTAACGGTCGCCGCCGTGGTTGCCGAAGAGCTTTTGCACCTCGTAGTTTAACGACGGATACACGGAGGTGTTGGTGAAATAGACGAGATCGGGGCTCCACTGGGCGCGGCCGCGCTTGGCGAAGAGCGGGGCGTAGGAGGAGAAGCGAACGACGTCGGCGTTGCGCTCAAGGGCGGTGAGGCAGGCGGCCTCGGCGAGGGCGGAGCGGAGGGTGTTGCGGCGGTCTTTTTCGTGGGCGGCGTATTCGCCGAGATAGACGCCGGGTTTGGCGCGGTCGTAGACGTCGTAGCGGCCGAGGTTTTCCCAGAACCATTCCGGCGGGAGGTAATAGTGTTCGTCGACCAGGGGCACGGAAAGTTCGCCGGCGAATCGCCAGCCGAGCTCGAAATCCTCGCCGCGGGCGAAGGGGCCGGATGTGCCGACGACGACGATCTCGGGATGCTTTTCGCGGAGGGCGTCGTGGATCATGCGGAAGCGTTCCTTGAAGCCGGGCGTGATCTTGTCCTCGTTGCCGACGCCGAGGTATTTGAGGCCGAAGGGGGCGGGGTGTCCGGCGGCGGCGCGGACGGAGCCCCATCTCGAGTCGGCGGGACCGTTGGCCCATTCGACGAGGTCGAGGACATCCTGGATGTAGGCGGGCATCTCGGCCAGAGGGATGCCGTGCTGGCAGCGGCCGGGGGTGTGGGCGGAGTTCTGGCAACAGACGCCTGCGGCGATCACCGGCAGGGGTTTCGCGCCAATGTCCTCGCAGAACTGGAAATACTCGAAGTAGCCGAGACCGACGCTTTGGTGGTAGCCCCAGAGGTTGGGCTGGCCCTTGCGTTGCTCGACGGGGCCGACGGTGTTTTTCCAGTGGTAGATGTTGCCGAGGCCGTTGCCGTGGACGAGGCAGCCGCCGGGGAAGCGGATGAAGCGCGGTTTGAGGTCGGCGACGACCTGGGCGAGGTCGGGGCGGAGACCGTTTTTGCGGCCGCGAAAGGTTTTGCGGGGGAAGAGGGAGATCTCGTCGAGGGCGAGACCGCCTTTTTTCAGGAGGAGGACGACGAAGCGAGCGGAGTCGTCGGTGGCGGAGGCGACGATCTCGCCGGAGACGCGGTGCCAGTCGCCGCCCGAGATCTCGAAGGCGGTTTCGCCGAGGACGCGGCCGTCGGCGGATTCGAGAAGGACGCGGACGGGCATGGGGCGGCCGACGATGTCGGAATCGCCGCCCCACTGCTCGCCCATGTAGCATTGGCGGGCGAAGAAGGAGACGTCGTAAGTCTCGCCGGCGCGGACGGGGATGCCGTCGAAGCCGTGGTTGAGAAGGCCGAAGGCCGCGTCGCCGGAATCGGCGGGAATGTCGGCGCGAACGACGACGTAGTGGGGGTTGTTGGGGTGGAGGGGGAGGCCGCGGTCGATGACGACGTTGCCCGAAGCGGAACCGCGGGTGACGAGCTCCCAGGCGGTGAGCGCGTGCCAGCCGATGGAGTCGGCCGAGCTGTATTCGAAGGAGCGGTTTTGGATCAGCTCGGCGTAAAGGCCTCCGTCGGCGGAGTAGTTGATGTCCTCGAAAAAGACGCCGAGCAGATCGGGGCTGATGGCCTTGCCGGGGGAGCCGGCGGCGACGGTGATCGTGGCGCGGGCGGCGTCCGCGGCGGCGGAAGCCGCGGTGGCGGCGGGGGCGGCGGAAAGGGCGGGCTCGACTTGGCGGGTGATCGCGGGGGCGGCTTCGGGGGGCATGGAGAAAGGAGGCGGAGGTGTCCTTGGGAGTTCTCGCTGAGATAAGAAACGTGCGCCAGTCGCTTATGGTCTTTTGTTTGACTTATAGTTTTGGATTTTTGCCGAATTGAGGCGCGGATGTGTTGATTTTAGAAGGTAGATAAAGGGTGGGACGGGGACGCGTGGGTTGTGTTATGGTCCGAAGTTGGGTAGGCGTTGGAGCGTTTTAAGTGGAACCGTGGCCGAAAGGGCGCGACCGCCGGACGCGCCGCGACGGAGGGGCAAGGGCTGAGAGGCAAGGGCGGCGAGCCCAGCGGCGACGATGACGGCTACGGGCGGGACGCCCGCGCTGCGGGGCGGGGTGCCGGGATTGTCCGTGAATTTTCGGGGGAGCCGTGGTTCAACCGTGAGAGGACCGACCCGAATGACGCCCATTTCCCATGCTCTGATCCCGGTTTGTCTTGGCAGCCGGTGGATTCCCAAAAAACCGGGCGCGCCGACCTGGCGGATTTTTTTGGCGGTGGCGGCGTCGGGAATGATGCCCGACCTGATCAACCCGCATCTACGGCTCGAAGCCAGGCACGAGGTCTGGTCGCACTCGCTGGCGGCATGGGGCGGGTTCGCGCTCGTGGTTTGGGCGGTGTTTTTGATCCGCTTCCGCGGACGAGGCTTTGGCGGCGTCGCGGCCCTGTGTGTTTTGGCCTATGGAGCGCATCTGGGGTGTGATGCGATCACGGGTGGCATCGGGTTGATGCAGCCCTTCAGGCCCACGGTCGTCGGGCGGCACATGCTGCCTTTCTGGGCATGGACGGTCTCCGACGTGGGGTTCACCCTCGGAGCGTATTTCCTCTATCGGTGGGTGCCGTTGCGGCGGCGGGTGATCACGGCACGGGATCGGGCGAGCGACGCTTGAAAAAGCGGCGGAAGCTGAGGGCGAAACCGGTGTAGACGAGGATGCAGCCGGCGACGCAGGCGAGGCCGGCGACGAGTTGCCCGACCCAACCGAGGGCCTCGCCGGTGTGGAGGTAGCGGAGCCAGCCGCGGATTTTGCGTCCGGTGCTTTGCTCGGCGTAGCCGGCGCGGCTGAGCGTTTCGCCGGTGAAGGGGTGGAGCACGAATTGGGTGGCGACGAACGCGGGGCCGGCGTCGTCGGCCTTGACCGTGGCGCTGTAAGGCTGGGGGGCGCGGCCCGCGCCGCGGCCGGAGCCGTCGCGAGGGCCGGAGCGTTGTCCGGAACCGGAAGCGTCGGCGGGAGCGGCGTTGGCCCGCGCGTTTTGGCCGGTGCCGGCGGCGGGGCCCATGCCTTGGTTCTGGCCTTGGCCGGCGGGCGCGGCGCCGCGGCGCTGGGGCAGGCCCTCGCGCAACGTGATCTCGGTCCAGGCGGGGCTCTCGGTTTGGATGCGCGAGAGGATCTCGGCGTAGGAGAGTTTCTTCGCGCCCTCGGGGCGTTCGATCTTGAACTCCTGGGCGGGGGCGGCGGCGGGGCCGGGCGCGGCGGGCGGGGTTTCGCCGACGACGCGGTAGGCGAGGTCGCCGGCCCAGCGGTAGGAAATGACCATGCCGGTGGCGGCGAGGACGACGATGACCGGGAGGAACCAAAAGCCGTAGACGTTGTGCCAGTTCCAGTCGCGGGCCTTGCCCTTGGCGCCGGAGAACCAGAGCGAGGGCTTGAGGGCGCGGAGGCTCCACTTGCGGGGCCACCAGAGCCAGAGGCCGGAGACGGCGAGGAAAAGGAAGGCGGCGTTGGAGGCGCCGGTGATGGCGCGGCCGGTCTCGCGATATTCGCCGGTGGCGGCGAGCCGGCGGTGCCAGTCGACCACGACGTGCATGAAATCGTGGGTCCGGGTGGTGGTCGGGGGACGGACCTCGCCGGTGTATTGGTTGACGTAATACACGCCGAGGTCGCGGCCGAAGTTCACGGCGACGGCGTCGCGCGGGTCGGACGATACGGTGACGCCGGCGACGCGCGGGGCGGCTTCGGCGTCGGGATCGGCGGCGGCGTCCCGGGCTTTGGCGACGAGTTCGTCGAGGGGGAGGGCGGCGGCGCCGGCGGCGGGCGGTTCGACGCGGCGGAGGTCGCGCTCGGCCCACTCGACGATCTCGTGCTCGAAGGCGAGGACGGCGCCGGTGAAGGACATGACGAGGATGACCGCGCCGCAGACGAGGCCGGCGGCGAGGTGGAGCCAGAAGAAGGTGGAGCGGAGCAGGCGCATGACGGAAGGAGGGCGAAGGGCGGGAGACCGACTGATTTAACCACTAATGAAGCGGGCCAAAGGCCGCTTTTGGACCGTGGGGGCCTCGGCGCTTCGGCGCCGAGGCGGCGGATCTCGATGGGCGGCCAATGGCCGCTGGTTTGGATGAGACGGAGTTGTTGAAAAACAGGTGGCCGCCGGGCGACCAAACCCGGCGGCCGATGACTTTAACGACCTGAAAACGACCGCCACGACCAAGCGGCGGCCGAAAGTGTGGAAGGTGGGAATAGGAGCGCCCGCGAGCGGGCGGCCTACTCGGAGACGGAGAAGGTCAGCCGAGCTCGGCCCAATGGCGGAGGAGGTTGTGGTAGACGCCGGTGAGGCGGACGGTGGACGGGTGGGTGGCTAGTTCGGGACCGAGTTGTTGGATGGAGATGTCGAGATCGAGCAGGAGGCGGCGCTGGTGGTCGTCGCGGATCATGCTTTGGACCCAGAAGAATGAACACAGACGGGCGCCTCGCGTGACGGGTTTCACGTGGTGGAGACTCGTGCCCGGGTATAAGATCATGTGACCGGCGGGGAGCTTCACGCTTTTGGCGCCGTAGGTGTCCTCGATGACGAGTTCGCCGCCGTCGTATTCGTCGGGATCGGCGAAGAAGAGGGTGCAGGAGAGGTCGGTGCGGATGCGCTGCGCGGTGCCCGGGATCTGGCGGATGGAGCCGTCGACGTGGGAGCCGAACTGCTGGCCGCCGGAGTAGCGGTTGAACATCGGCGGGAGGATGTGCAACGGAAGCGCGGCGGCGACGAAGTGCGGACTGGCGTGAAGGGCCTTGAGGATGAGATCGCCGACCTGGCGGGCGACGGGGGACGTGACGGGCAACTGCATGTTGTCCTTCACGTGGATCGCCTGGTGGCCGGCGGTGGCCTTGCCGTCGGTCCAGTCGGCGGATTCGAGGAGGGCGCGCGCCTCCGCGACCTGGGCGGTCGTGAGGACGTCGGGAATGGCGTGGATCATGGAGGAGGCGCGCGGAGGCGTGTTCGGGCACGCCCGGGGACG
>CBINJQ010000265.1:0-6453 GCA_966251015.1 uncultured Akkermansia sp.
GGAACTGGTCCTTGAAGTAGATGGCGAAGGCGGTGGCGAGGCCCACGAAGCCGCCGAAGCTGATGGTGTAGAAGAAACAGAACCAGTGGGCGTCGCGCTGGCCGAGGAGCGCGGCGTAGTCGGAGAGTTTCTTTTTCTTAAATTCGCCGGGAGGCTCCTTCGAAAAAACGACGTAGAGGACGAACGCGATCGCGAGCGGGATGAGCGCGAAGCCGAAGACGGAGTTCCAGCCGAAGTGCGCGGCGAGACGCGGGGCGAGGAGGTGGTCGATGACGACGCCGACGTTGCCCGCGCCGGCGAGACCGAGGACGACGCCCTGCATGTGCGGGGGATACCAGCGGCCGGACTGGGGAAGCGCGACGGCGAAGCTGGCGCCGGCGAGGCCGAGCACGCAGCCGAGGGCGAGGGCCTGGCCGAGGTTGTGGATGCCGAGCCGCCAGGCGGCGGCGAGGCCGGCCATCACGACGAGCTGGGCGAGAACGCCCGTAGTCTTGGTGCCGATACGATCCACGAGCATGCTCAGCGCGATGCGCAAAAAGGCGCCGGCGAGGATCGGCGTGGACACCATCAAAAATTTCTCCTGCGGAGCGAGCTTGAGGTCGGGGGCGATGAGGCCGCCGAGCGCGCCAAGGATGGTCCACACCATGAAGCTGACGTCGAAATAGAGGAACGACGTGAAGAGCGTGGGCCAGTGTCCGGAGGAACGGAGTTGAGAGAATTTCATGCTGATTCGGGAATGATTCAGCAGGTCTCATGCTCAGCCGGTCGCCGAGGGGAGGCGGATGAAGGAAAGTTATGGGTCTTAAGAATGAGTGATCTTAATCGTCTCCGGGATAAGAATGAAGAAGGCCCCGGCTGGAGGGCCGGGGCCGGGGGATCGAAACCTTTGAAACAGATCGATCAGTAGACGAACTCGGCCTGGAGCCAGTATTTGTCGGTGTCTTGCGAGATGGGGCCGAGGAAAGACGACGAGGCTTCGTAGAAGGCGGTCTTGGCGCTGAAGCTGAGACGCGAGTCGTATTGGTAGGTGAGCTGCAGATCGAGCTCGGTGCCGTAGCGGACGGACACGTCTTCGGCGGAGAACCAGTGGTAACGCGCGAGAAGCGTCAGGTCGGCCGGGAGCTTGGCGACGGCTTTGAGGTTGATGTCCTCCAGGCCGGCGTCGGGGGTGGCGAGGAACTTGTCGGCCCAACCGTTGTGCGAGTGGAGGGTGGCGAGCGGGGTTTTGAAGCCGGTCCCGACGCGCGATTCGTCGGAGCCGAGCACCTCGTAGTTGAAGGAGAGGCTGTGGCCTTGGCAGGAGGCGCCGAGCTCGGCGGCGTAGTAGTTGGCGCGGTAGTCGAGCGCGCTGGAGCCGTGGTCGGACTGGGTGGCGTATTCGAGGCGGTAGAGCGCCTTCCAGTCTTCGGTCACAGGGCGGGAGCCGGAGAAACTGGCGCCGTAGGTTTGGGAGGAGTTGTTGAAGGCGCCTTGGTTGGTCTCGTCGAAATCGAGCAGGTAGCCGTAGGCGGCGAGGGTGCCGAAGGGCAGGCCGGCGAAGCTCGCGTGAACCAGGTGGGAATCGGAGGCCCAGTCGTATTGCGGCGCGGAATCGTCGAAGACGCGATTGATCCGGTCGAGGTAGGCGTAGGTGAGCGTGGTGTGTTTGAAGGATTTGTCCTGCAACAGGACGGCGTCGAAGGTCTGCTGGTTCTGGCGCCAGCCGACGTCGCCGACGAAGCGGGCGTTGTCGAGGACGACGCGTTGACGTCCGAGGGTGGCGCGGAGCGTGTCGTAGCGGTAGGCGAGCCAGGCTTGGTTGATCTCGTAGTGCTCGGGGTCGGCGATGGTCGCGGCGGGCGGGAGCGGGAACGAGCCGGTGCCGTCGTAGGCGTCGCCGGCGAGCTGGCTGACGGCCTCGCCTTCGAGCATGGCCTGGAAGCCTTGGTATTCGCGAGTGGTGTAGCCGAGGCGGAGCCGGGCGGTGAGCGAGTCGGCGTTCTGGAGGGTGTCCTGCTCGACGAATTCGTAGCGGACGCGCGCGTTGGCGGAGAGTTTACCCTCGGTGAAGGCCTCTTTGAACGAGGCGGCGGAGGTCCGGGGCGCGGGCGGAGTGGCGGTGGCGGAAGCGGCGGGCGCGGGCTGGGCGGCCAGCGTGGAGGCGGCGAGGCCGAGGGCGGCGAGGAGTTTGGCGGCGGGGGTTATGCGAAGGGACATGGGAGGTGCGAACGCGGGTGGAAGGAGCGTGGGGCGTGTCCGCGGCTCGTGGACGGGCGAGGTCGGCCGCCCGTCTCGAATCGCGGAACACGTTCACGTTAGAGGGGAAAAACCCGCGTCTGCACAGCTACAAAAGATGAACACGCTTCATGATTACCACGTTTTATAGGCAAGAAATTTGCCGTTCATGACGATCTGCACGCGGTCGCCCTTGGGGTCGGGCACGCGGTCGATCTCCATGGTGAAATCGATGGCGCTCATGATGCCGGCGCCGAATTTCTCCTCGATGAGCGCCTTCATGGTCGGACCGTAGACGTAGAGGATTTCCTGGAAGCGGTATTGTAGTGGTTCTTTCGGGACGGAGGGCGCGGCTTCTCCCTTGTCGGCGAACTCGACGAGCGCGTCGGCGATCTCCGGACCTAGATCGAGGAACGCGGCGACTTTTTGCGCGGCGTCGGCGGGAAGCGCGTTTTCGCCCAGACAGGCGGAGGTGGTGTAGACTTCGGAGAGGCCGGCGGCCCGGGCGATGGCGGCCCAGGTGGTCTTTTTTGTCCGTTTGGCTTCGAGGATGATTTCAGCGAGAGCGGATTTTTTCATGTGCGGGAACGGGAGGCGGTTTGGCGGAAAAAAGCCCCGCCGGGAGGGGCGGGGCTTTGAGCAACCAAACAACAACTGGTGGAAAGGCGGGGATCGGATCAGAAGTTGAGCGTGGTCTGGAAGTAGACGTAGCTGGAGTCCTTGGCGCCGCCGTCGGTGGCGGGCTTGCTGAGCGTCTCCTTGATGTAGTCGCCCGCGAAGTAGTGGCTGACGCCGAGCTCGAGGTGCAGCCAGAGCTTGGGATACCAGCCGACCACGAGGTCGACCTCGTTGCCGAGCTCGCGACTGGAGGAGGCGAGGGCGCTGCCGGGGAGCGCGGCATAAGCGCCGCCGTTTCGGGCCACGCCGCCGACGTTATACCAGTAGTCCTCGTTGGTCGCGAGAAGCTGGTAGTGGTGCTCGAGCGCGACGGTGACGGTGGAGGTGGGCTTGAAGGTGAACGCGGTGCGGAAGTCCTGCAGGTTCTGCAGGCTGCTCAAATCCATGTAGCCGTAGTGGAGGTGGGTCGTGGCGAAGAGATTCTGGAAGGTGTTGCTCTCTCCGTCGAGGCGGTCCTTGTCGCCGGACGCGTAGCTGTAGGTGAAACTCAGGCGGGGCTGGAGGCTGCTTTCGGTCCAGGTGTAGCCGAGCTGGGCGATGGCGGCGTAGGCGTCCTGATCGCGTTCGCGGGCGGACCGGATGACGGCGGGGCCGGCGATGGGGCCGATCGCGCCGCCGGCGGCGTTCTGGTTGTTGATCGAGCCGCCCTGGTAGATCACCTCGGCGGTGTAGTCCCACGGGCCATACGCGCCGGGCTTGGACTTCAGACGAAGGCCGTAGACGTCGAGATCCTGGACGGTGGGATTGCGGAACGGGACGGGGACGCCGCGCCAGTCTTCGCGGGAGGAGTCGCGGTCGACGTCGCGGTTGAAGTAGTAGGCCTCGACGATGTTTTTGTCGGTGAAGGAGGCGATGGAGGGGAAGTTGAAGTAGAGGCCGGAGAAGAGGTCGGTGTCGGGGTGGGACTTGTTGAAATTGTGGTTGTCGTTCTGCACGACGCCGCCGGTGAAGGCGTCGACGCCGAACCACTGCGTCTGGGCGCGGAGTTTGACGGCGTCGAAGACGCGGGCGTTGTTGTTCCAGCGGAAATGGCCGAGCTGGCGCTGGTCGCCGTAGGCGAACTCCTGGCGGCCGATCTTGGCGGAGACGGGGAACTCCTTGTGGTTGCCGACAAAAATGTAGGCCTGGTGGAGGTTCATGTCCGAGTCGCTTTCGGTGAGGGCGACGTCGCGACGGGCGGCGGCCGACGCGGGCGGGGTCAGGCCGGCGAGCGCGGGCGGGTTGTTCTCGCGCTCGTCGTCGTAGGCGGAACTCGAGCGGCCCTCGACGAAGGCCTCGAACCACTTCCCGGTGTAGCCGACGCGGGGCATGACGCGGGTGAGGAAGTAGTGGTTGTTGTTGTCGCGGTTTACGCCGCCGCCGGAGCCGCGGGCGGCGAAGTCCCAGTTCTGGCCGGCGGCGGTGAAGCCGGAGTCGTCCTTGCCCTCGTAGCGGCCGCGGACGTTCACGCCGACGTTCCACTGGTTGGCGTAGGGATCCTTGGCGCGGAGGTAGTCGTTGACGAGGCCGGGGTAGGGGCGCGGAGGCGCGGGGGAATACTGCGCGACGGCGGGGAGGGCTGCGCAGAGGGCGACGAGGCCCGCGGCGAGCGAAGCGTGACGGCGATGGAGACGAGTGGTCATTTTTGCGTGGCGGTTGTTGATGCGGAGCGAGGAGGGAAAGGCGGGGGCAAGGCGGTGGCCGGGGCGCGGCGGAGGCGGCCGCGCGAGGAGCAAGCGATCAGGGCGCGGGCCGATCAGACGGCCGCGAAGGCGTTGATGAAGCGCCGAAGGCCGTTGGCCGGCGGCTTGGCGGAGGGCGGCGGAAGTTCGGCGGAGGGCGCGGGGCGGTGGTGGCTGCGCTCGTTGAGGAAGTGGATGAGATATTCGCGCGCCTTGTAGTAGTTCGGGTCCTCGAGGAGCTGGCGGCGGTTGCGCGGGCGGGGGAAGTCGACCTCGAAGACGTCGCCGACGGTCGCCTCGGGCCCGTCGGTCATCATGACGACGCGGTCCGCGAGGTAGAGCGCCTCGTCGACGTCGTGGGTGACGATGAGCGCGGTTTTCTGGTCTCGCTGCCAGAGGTCGAGGAGCACGTCCTGGAGCTCCATCTTGGTGAGGTTGTCGAGCATGCCGAAGGGCTCGTCGAGGAGGAGCATCTTGGGCGAGAGGGCGAAGGCGCGGGCGATGCCGCAGCGCTGACGCATGCCCTGGGAGAGTTCCCCGGGGCGCTTGTGCATCGCGTCGGCGAGGCCGACGACGGAGAGGTAATACTCGGCGATCTGGCGGCGCTCGGTCTTGCTGGCGGTGTAGTAGACCTGCTCGACGCCGAGCATGACGTTTTCAAAGGCGGTATACCAGGGGAGCAGGCACGGAGCCTGGAAAACGACGCCGCGGTCGGGACCGGCGTTGGCCACCTCTCGGCCGGCGAGGATGATGCCGCCCTCGGAGACGTCGGCGAGGCCGGCGATCATGGAGAGGACGGTGGATTTGCCGCAACCGGAGTGGCCGATGAGGGCGATGAACTCGCCCTTGCGGACCTGAAGGTTGAAGTCCTTCACGACCGTGAGCGGGCCCTTGGGCGTGGGGAAGGTCTTGTGGAGGCGGGAGAGTTCGAGGAAGGCCACGACGGAATTTATGATTTAGGATTGATGATTTATGATTGGCCGGCGGGCGCGGCGCGGGAGGCGGGCGTGGTGGCTAGGTGGATACGATGGTCTCGCGTTTTTCCTCGGAGGGGCGGCGAGGGGGGCGGTTGACGCGGGGTTGATCGAGGTCCTCGGGCAGGATGTCGGGGAGGACGAGCTTGCGGGACTGCGTCTGTCGGGCCTTGGCGCCGTAGCCGAGGAGCTTCTCGGTGATGTGGGCGCGGAGGCGCTTGAACTCGGGGTCGTGGTTGAGGGCGGTGCGGTCGCGCGGGCGGGGAATGTCGACGGTGACGGGCGCGTCGAGCGTGGCTCCGGGGCCGAGGGTGAGCGGGATGACGCGGTCGGCGAGCAGGAGGGCCTCGTCGACGGAGTTGGTGATGAGCAGGATCGTCGTGTTGTCCGTGCGGCGGATCTGCGTGATCTCGTCCTGGAGGTTGGCGCGGGTGAGCGCGTCGAGGGCGGAAAGGGGCTCGTCCAGGAGGAGCACGCGCGGCTGGATGGCGAGGGTGCGGGCGACGGAGACGCGTTGGCGCATGCCGCCCGAGAGCTGGCGGGGGAGGCGGTCCTTGGCGTGCGAGAGCTTCACCATCGTGATGTATTTGTCGACGTGGGCGGCGCGCTCGGCGGGCGTCTGCTTCGGGAACACGGCCTCGACGGCGAGGGCGATGTTTTCCTGAACGGTGAGCCAGGGGAGGAGGGAGTAGTTTTGGAAAACGAGGCCGCGGTCGGGGCCGGGGCCCGCGACGGGTTTGCCCTCGAGGCGAATCTCGCCGACGTCGGGTTTCACGAGACCGGCGATCATGGACATGAGCGTGGTCTTGCCCTGGCCGGAGTAGCCGACGATGGCGACGAACTCGCCCTCGATCATGGAGAGGTTGACGTCCTTGAGGACGGGCGCGCCGCCGTAGGATTTGGAGACGTTGCGGAGTTCGAGGAAG
>CBINJQ010000266.1:0-6431 GCA_966251015.1 uncultured Akkermansia sp.
GGGTGGGGGGTGTGGCCGGCGGGGGCGCCGGGCGCGGGGGGGGGGGGGGGGGGGCCGGGGGCGCGGGGGCCCGGGGGCGGGCGAGGCGCGCCGAGGCGGCCGACGACCTGGGCGGTGTAGTTGGTGTAGCTGCGGTAGGTGCCGTGGAACCAGAGGAGGCACTCGGTGCGGCCGTGGTTCTCGGGGACGATCGGGCGGAGGTTGTCCGCGGCGGAATCGACGGTGAGCTGCGTCCAGGTGAAGGTGAGACCGCCGTCGGCGGTGACGCCTCGCCAGAGCTCGTAGCGATCCCGGGGCCGGAGCGGAACGTCGACGGTGTCGGAGAGCTTGAAGGGATCGGCGGCGTTGGAGGAGATGTAGACGACGCGCGGGTCCTGCGGATCGATGGCCATGCCGCCCGCGTAGTCGTCCTCGGCGGCGTAGAGCGGCCGGCCGGCGTGGGCGATGAAGCGCTTTTGCCAGGCGGAGCCCGTCCAGCGGGCGTAGTAGTAATAGATGCGGTCGTCGCTCCAGTCCCGGTTGTCGCGCTGCACCTGGAAGGCGACGACGGGGCGGCCGGCGGGATCGTATTGGACATCCCAGTTCCAGGCGCGGCCCGAGGGAATCCAATCGTCGGGACCCTGGCCCGGGCCCCAGGCGGCGTTCGAATACTGGTAGACGACGGAGCCGCGTTCGCCGGCGTCGTGATCGAGGGGAATCGACGCGAGCGGCTTGATGACGGAGCCGTCGGTGCGGCGAACGGAGCCGCCCTCGTAGTAGAGGTGGTAGAGGGAGTTGTTCACGTCGCGCGGGTGGCCGTCGGTGTAGGTCAGGTCGACGCGTTTCCTGTGGTCGGAAGCGAGCCGGATATAGGGCCGCGTGCGGCCGGAGCCGCTGCCGATGAACTGGCGGGACGGGAGCCAGGTGGCGCCGAGGTCCTCGGAGATCGTGAGCGTAGGGTTAAAATTGATACAACGGTGGAAATTGTAGACGCGGTCACCCTCCTCGGAGAGCCGGTAGGTGTTGGCGTAGGTGTTGGCGCCTGGCGTGATGCGGACGATCTCGGGTCCCCAGTCGGCGTCGGTCGCGGGTCGCGAAACACGGGACGTGCGCTGGTAGAACTGCGGGCCCGCGATGTGTTTCGAGTAGAGGGCGAGCAGGCGGCCGTCGGGGAGGACGGTGAGCGAAGGGTTGTTGTGGTCGTCGCGCTGCGCCGAAGCGGCGGTGCTCAGGATCATGTGATGGGAGCGGCCGTCGGCGAAGTCGTGGCGGGTGACGCCGTAGCGACCGTCGGCGAGCACGTAGCCGGAATAGATCGAGCCCTGGTGGACGATGGCGCGTTCGTCGTTGAACCAGGTCCAGGCGCCGTCGGGGGCGATTTGCACGGCCCCGTCGGGAAGCGGAGCGGGGCGCGCCGGGAGCGCGGCGGGAAGAGCGGGGGCGGGGGGCGGCGCGGACGGGGCGAGGGGGGACGACCCGCGTGGAGCGCCGAGGTGAAAGCCTTCCAGCCAGCTGCGCGCGGTCCAGTCGCGGGCGACGCCGTCGCCATCATCCGAATACAGGCGAAGCGTGCCGTCCTCCGGGACGGTGACCTCGCCGACGAAGCCGAGGTATTGGTTGCGGTTGGAGCCGGGCTCGCCGCTGCGCCCCAGATCGAGGACGCGGCCCTCGGGGCGGGAGCGCGTGAAAGCGGAGAGCCGGTCGGGAGCGAGGCCGGCCCGCACCTGCCAGTTTTGGGAGGGGACCGAGAGGAAGGCGACGTAGACCGCGTGTTTGGACCCGGGCTCGAGGCCGGTGACGGTGGTGACGAGCGGCGCGGCGTCGCCGACCCCGTCGTTGGCGTCCTTTTCGAAGACTTCGCGGTGTCCGGCGGCGTTGAAGCCGAAGCCGGCGCGCCTGCGCCAGAGCCGGCCGCTGGTAAACCCGGGGGCTCCGGGATCATCGGTGAAGAAGGGCGCGGAGGAACCGTCGGCGGCGACGGTGTTGGCGGCGTCGATGTCGACAAATACTCCGGGCGGCAGATCGGCGGCGCGGGCGCCGAGACCGAGGGCGAAGAAGGCGAGGAGGCCGGGGATGAAGCGAAAAGTCATGGCGGGTGGATGGGCGAGGGGAGCGGCCGGGCGCGGGTCATTGACCGGCGCGAGGAGCGCCGAGGAAGAAGCCGTCGAGCCAGGTGCGCGAGGACCAGGTGGTGTCGGTGCCGTCGCCATCATCCGAATACAACCAGAGGGCGCCGTCGGGGCCCACGGTGGCGTTGCCGATGAAGCCCAGGTATTGGTTGCGGTTGGAGCCGGATTCGCCGCTCAGGCCGAGGTCGAGGACGCGGTCGGCGGGACGATTGCGCGTGAAGTGGATGAGCTTGCCGGGGGAGAGGCCGGCCTTCACCTCCCATGATTGCGACGCGACGGAGAGGTAGGCGACGTAGACGCCGTAGGTGGCGCCGACGGGCAGATCCCGCACGATGGTGACGAGCGGCGCGGCGTTGCCGATGCCCTCGTTGGCGTCCTTTTCGAAGATGTCGCGGTTGCCGCCCATGTTCAGGCCGAAGCCGGTGCGGAGCCGCCAGAGGGGGCCGTTGGTGAAGCCCGGGGCGGCCGGATCTTCCGTGTAGAACGGGTCGGGTATGCCGCTGACGGTCGTGGTGTTGGCGTAGCCGATGTCGACGAAGACGCCGGGCGGTTTCGCTGCCTCGGTGGCGGAGCGGAAATGGAGCGCGTTGAAGCGGGTGCGGTTGTCGTCGTTGCAGTCCCTGAACCCGATCTCGTAGCTGGATTTTCCGTCGGAGGTGATCGTGTAGCGCGCGGGAGTCGTGGCGAAGGTGTGTCTCGGCACGAGAACCTGCTGGGCTTTCCCGGCGGGGCCGTAGGCGATCTCGACGGCGCCGGGGTAGGACTGGTCGAAGTGCCAGGACTCGACGACGTAGTCGCCGGCGGGGAGCCCGTCGATGCGGAGGACGATCACGGCGGCGTCGCCGTCCATCGCCGCGAAGTCGCGCAGCATGGGGTCCTGGAAGTTGCGGTTGCGGGAGACGATGCCGTCGCCGAGCAGGGTGAATTTTACCGCTCCCTGGACCACGCTGGCGCCGTCGAGCGCGGGCAGAACTTGGTGCAGCGGAGCGGTGGGGAATTCCGGCGACTGGACGTCGAGCCACACGGCTTCGGCGTGGGCGGCGGAGGCGGCGGCCAGGGATGCAAGAGCTAGCAGGGAGGTGGAGGCGAGTCGGGGGTGCATGGCGGGTCGGGGGCTGGAAAGTGTCGGGGCGATGGCGCTCAGAGGGGGCCTTCGGAGCGGTGGATGCGCCAGAAACGGCGAGGTTCGTCGGGCGCGAAGGTGTGTCGATGTTCGAAGGGGGCGCCGGTGCCGACGCGGGTTTCGATTTCGGTCCACGTGACGAGATCGGCGCTCGTGAGGAGGCGGTAGGTGAAGCTCGGTTCGGAGCGCCAGAAGATGCGCACGCCGGCGCCGTTGTCGACGGTCTCGATCTTGGGCTGCGGCGAGTGGGAGAAGTAGTCGGCGGCGTCCCACTCGAGGACGGAGATGCGCGAGGCGGTGTTGGCGGGCGGGGAGTAGCCCTGGCCTCCGGAGGCCTGGTAGAGGAAGTGAAGCTGGCGTTTTTGGTCCCAGAGCTCGTTGTCGATCATCGTCTCGTAGTTGCCGAGGTTCTCGCTGGTGAGGTCGAAGCTGAGCCAGAGGAGCCGGTCGGGATCGTCGGCGCGCGGCAACGAGTGGACGATGGTGATGCCGTTGTTCAGGCCGTTGTTCAGGCTGGCGTCGGCGTTGGAGAGGTTGCTGGCCTGGTTGTCGCGGTAGGCGACGATGATGCGGTCGGCGTCGTCGCGCACGACGGTGGGCCGGCCGAGATCGCGGACGTGGTTTTCGGCGTAGCGCGTGCCGATCGGGTCGGAGGCGCGCGTCGAGACCGCGCGGGTCTGCCAGGTGCCGTTGTCGTGGCGGAAGACGACCATGTATTGGCGACGGCGATCGCCGGCGCCGGTGTCGGGCGCCCACCAGGTGGCGGTGACGGGATGGCCGGCGGAGTCGAGGCAGGTGCTGGCCTGGTTGATCAGGCTGTAGCCCTCGGGGATGTCCTGGATGACCTCGGCGACGGTGCCGGCGCCGGCCTCGCCGTCGCGGGTGATGGGCAGCGCGTAGGGCGTGCCGTCGAACTTTTGCCAGGTGAGGCCGGCGTCGGGCGAGCGGGCGTAGTTCAGGCGGTTGTTGGTCTGGTATCCATCCTGGCCCGCGGGCGAATCGTTGCCCACCGGTTCGAAGCGCCAGCACCAGGTGATGACGAGATCGTCGCCGTCCGCGCCGCCCAGCTGGGGCATGTTGAGGTAGGCGTTGTAGTTCGGGGTCCAGCCGGTGCCTTTTATGAAGGGCGACTGTGTGCTGGCGGACCCGTGCACATTGCGCCACGTCCTGGTGGCCGTGTCGTAGCGGTTGACGTAGGTGTCGCCGTTGCCGGAGGTGACCTCGCGGAAGAGGTAGAGCAGGTCGCCGTCGGGCAGTCGCAGAAACTGGGGGTAGGTGACCTGGCTTTCGGTTCCGGTCATCGTGGTGTCGGGGCCGAGCTCGATGGGGTCGGCACCCGTGACGGGCGCGGTCGAGCGCGCGTAGTGGAACGCGTCCCCGTGCATGCCCCAGGAGAGGTGCATGTATCCCTCGCCGTCGATGCCGAAGGAGATGACGTCGTGGCCGTCGGTGATGGTGTTGGCGGTGTAGACGGGGTGCTTGAAGATCTCCCAGCGCGACGAACCGAGGGCGCGGCGGCCGATCCAGAGCGTGTTGTTGAACGCGGCGGCGGCGTCGTATTGGTGGCGCCCATACCAGGTCATGAACTGCTGCCCGCCGTAGGTCTGGATGGAGCAGCGGACGAAGGCGACGGAGTTGATGGCGGAGGAGCCGGCGTAACCGAATTCGCTGGTGGCGGGGTTGTCGTCGTCGACGGGCACTAGGCGAACGGCGGTCCCGGCGGGGCGGGAGCCGGCGTCGGCGGGCGAGGTGCCGGATTGAAACTCCTGGAGGTTGCCGAAGACGTCGCCGTCGGGATCGTCGCCGCCGTTGCGGGCGAGGGAGGCGAAGTGTTGGAGCTCCCACGCGTCGGGCAGGGCGTCGGCGTCGGTGTCGGCGGGTGTGGACGCTCGATTGGCGGGGATGGAGCCGGCGGCGTATTCGGCGGAGTTGTCCGCCCCGTCCGAGTCGGGATCGGCGGTGGAGGTGGAGGAAAGGTTGCCGAAGTGCAGACGTTCCCACGCGTCGGGCAGGCCGTCGTCGTCCAGGTCGTCCAGGGAAGTGGGGGTGGTGGGGTTCGTGCCGGCCTCGAACTCCGCCAGATTGGACAGCCCGTCGCCGTCCGGATCGCCCGCGGGGGTCGCGGAGATGTCGCCGAAGTAGAGCAGTTCCCAGTCGTCGGGAAGGCCGTCGGCGTCGGTGTCGGGGCGCGCGCCCAGAAAGGTCAGCGTGCCGGTGGCCTGGGAGAACTGAAACTGGCCGTCGTCGGAGAGCCAGACCTTGTCGCCGTCGGCGTCGGTGAATCCTTCGATGGAGAAGGCGGCGCCGTAGTTTTCCACGAGGGTGGCGGTGTTCACCAGCGACCAGGTGTCGCCGTAGAAGCGCGTGTTGCCGTCGAGCACGATCCGGCAGCGTCCGTTCAAGTTGAGGACTCCCGTGCCGGTGATGCTGTTCGAGACGCCCGCCGAGCCCACGGCGAAGTCGAAGTTGCTCGCCGGGGAGACGGTGAAGACGGCGGTGGCGGCGGTGAGGATCACGTCGCCGGAGAAGGTGTTCAGCAGGCCTTGCGAGTTGTCGGCCGCGAAGGCCACGGCGCGGTTTCCGCCTCCGTCCGTGGCTCCGATGTAGAGATCCGCCGAGCCGGCGACGGCGGCCCGCAGGGTGATGGCCCCTTGTTTGGCGCGAATGATCGAGTCCTCGGCGACGGTCAGGGATCCGGCGAGCTGGAAGATGTCGTTTATACCGGACAGGTTGTTTATCGATCCGCCGTCGAGGACGAGGTTGGCGACGGTGATCACCCCGGAGGATCCGGAGCCCTTGTAGGTGAGGCCGAACAAGTCCGCGGTCGACGTGCCGTTGGTGCTGCTGAGGGCGAACCCGTTGCGAATGGTGAGGGACGCGCCTCCGAATGTGAAACTGGCGGAGCTGGCGGGCGTGCGGACACGCAGTCCGGGTCCCACGACGTAATCGTTGGCCGCCGAGGGCGCCTGGGCGTTGGACCAGTTGGTCCCGCTGGTAAACGAGCTGGCGCCCGCGGCGTCCTGCGCGGTTTGGGTGACGGTTCCCGCGATCATGCCCGAAGACGTCAAGGCGGCTCCCAGAATGCAAAGGGGCCGAGCGCGGCCGATGCTGGCTGAAATGCCGTGTCGAAGATATGTCATGGTGTGGAGAAAACGGGATGAATCAACGGATGGGTTCAGGGCCGGACGGCCGGCGGCGGG
>CBINJQ010000267.1:0-6419 GCA_966251015.1 uncultured Akkermansia sp.
CCGTGCGAGAAGACGAGGGTCTTGCCCTTGGTGAGGTTGGGCTCGATGTCCTGCTTGTAGACGTCGGCCTGCTTCATGTCGGGGAGGCCGACGAGGATGACGTCGGCCTGCTTCACGGCCTCCGCGGTGGAGACGACCTTGAAACCATGCTTCTCGGCGACGGGCTTCGACTTGGAACCCTCGTAGAGGCCGATGATGACCTTCACGCCGGAGTCCTTGAGATTGAGGGCGTGGGCGTGGCCCTGGGAGCCATAGCCGAGGACGGCGATGGTCTTGTTCTTATAGAGGCCGAGATCGGCGTCCTTGTCGGTGTATACTTTGGCAGGCCTGTTGGGAGAGTTGTTGGCGGGGTTGTTGTCGGGCGGGGCGGGGAAAACGTGTCGCGAGCGACGGGGCGAACCGGCGGAGGCCGATCGGCTCAGCGCTTCAGGGCGAGCGTGCCGGTGCGGGCGATCTCGACGATGCCGAAGGGCGAAAGCAAATCGAGGAAGGCGGTCACCTTCGCGCTGTCGCCGACGAGCTCGATGATGAGCTCGTTGTGGTCGACGTTGACGATCTTCGTGCGGAAGATCTCGCAGATCTGCATGACCTCGGAGCGGGTCTTGGCGGGCGCCTTCACCTTCACGAGCACGAGCTCGCGCTGGACGGCCTGGCCTTCCTTGAAATCGGTGACCTCGACGACGTTCACCAGCTTGCGAACCTGCTTGATGGCGAGATCCAGCGCGGAGTCGTCGCCCTTCAGGACGACGGTGATGCGCGAAAGATGGGCCTCGTGGGTGGGGGCGACGTTGAGCGAGTCGATGTTGAAGCCGCGGCCGGAGAAAAGACCGGTCACGCGAGCCAGAACGCCGAACTTGTTCTCAACGAGGATCGAGAGCGTGTGACGCATTGCGGGAGGTTGGACTGAAAGGGTGATGGAGGAGCTTGGTGGACGCTGAGGGACTCGAACCCCCGACACCCTCGGTGTAAGCGAGGTGCTCTAACCAACTGAGCTAAGCGTCCGAGCCAAAAGGCGCAGAACAACAAACGCGCGGGGGAGCTGACAAGGGTTTATTTGCGGCGGACGCGAGTCCGGAATCCGAGTCGGGGGCCGCCGAATTCTGACTGTTTTATCCTGTCGCGGCTTCGGCATGGCCTTGCACAGCCTTCGCCCCTCCCCCGCCGGCCTCCCCCCGGCGCCGCCGGTTTCAACCCTTCGCCCCGCGCTTCATGAGCTCCGCCGCCGTCGTCCAGATCGCCGTCTTTCTCGGCCTAAACATCGTCGTCGCCATCCTCACCTGGCTGCACTGCCGCAAGGCCGGCGGCCGCGGCGGCGACGACACGCGCGAGTATTTTTTGGCCAGCGGCGGCCTCAGCTGGGTCTTCATCGCCGGCTCGATCACGCTGACCAACATCAACACCGACACCCTCGTCGGGATGAACGGCCCCCAGAAGTTCATCATGGTGCTCTGGGAGCTCTCGGGAGCCGTCGGCCTGCTGCTCCTCGCGAAGATCTTCGTGCCGCTCTACTACAAATACAAGTGCACCACCGTCACCGAGCTCCTGGAGCGCCGCTACAACAACAAGCACATCCGCGCCACGGTCGGCGGCATCTTCCTGCTCGGCGACGTTTTCATCTTTCTCCCGATCATGCTCTACACGAGCTCGCTCGTGATAAAGACGATGTTCGGCCTCGACGTGCCGATCCTCGCGCTCGCCAGCGTCACCGCGGTGGTGGGCGCCTGCTATGCGATTTTCGGCGGGCTGCGCGCGGTCGCCATCTCCGACACCTACGCCGGCGTCGTCGTGCTCGGCATGGGCCTGCTCGTCGCGTTCCTCTCGCTCAACGCCATCGGCTGGGATTTTTCCGGCATCCCGCGCGAACGCCTCACGCTCATCGGCGACTCAGCCTCGCCCGTGCCCTGGACGACGCTCTTCACCGGCATGATTTTTTCCCAGCTCTACTACTGGAGCACGAACCAGACGATCACCCAGCGCGCCCTCGCCGCGCCCTCCGTCCGGGAGGCGAAAAAAGGCGTCTACGCCGCGATGATCGTGCGCCTGCTCCTCATCCCGCCGATGGTCGTCATCCCGGGCGTCTGCGCCTACAAGCTCTACGGCGCCCTGCCCAACGACACCGCCTACGGGCACCTCGTGGCCAACATTCTCCCGCCCTGGCTGCTCGGCGCCTTCGCCGCCGCGATGTTCGGCGCCGTGATGACCAGCTACAACGCCACGCTCAACTCCTCCGCCGCCCTCTACGTCTGCGACATCCACCAGCAATACATCAACCCGAAGGGAGAAATCCGCCGCCTCAGCGTCTGGCTGCAGGTGGTGTTCTCCCTCCTCTCCATCGCCCTCGTCCCCGCCTACGCCGGCGCCGAGAGCATCATCCAGCTCATCCAGGCGCTCATCGGCCTCTTCTCGATGCCGATTCTCTCGGCCTTCATCACCGGCCTGCTTTTCCGCAACGTCGACGCGCGCGCCGTCATCGCCACGATCCTCTTCGGCGCCGGTCTCTACGCGCTCTTCGCCTTCGGCTGGCCCAGGTGGCACCAGGCGGACCCGGCGAACATCCCCGCGCCGATCCACTTCCTGCACGCCGGCGCCATCACCGTGGTGGCCTGCGTGAGCTTCGCCCTCTCGCTCAACCGTCTCGCCTTCGGCAAACGCGCCACCTTCGAGCTCGGCACCCGCGCCGCCTGGCGCGAGGCGCTGGCGACGTTGCGGAGCTGAGGCGGTTCAGTTAACGCTCGGACGAAACGGCTCCGCCGTTCCGCTACGCGGGGCGGCTTGGACGTAGCGGAAGCGTGGAGCGCTTTCGCCGCCCGTTCACCACACCCGCGCCCAGAGGAGCTTGAGGTAGCGGCTTTCAAGGCAGTTCGAATAGACCGGGTGGTCCGCGCCCGCCCCCGTGCGATCAAGGAACTGCAAGCGCCGGTTGAGCCGGTGCGCCGCCTTGATGACATGCTCCTCGAAATCCTCCCAGCTCAGCAGGCCCGAGCAGGAGCAGGTGACGAAAAGGCCGCCCGGTTTCACGAGCGAGAGCGCGAGCTGGTTCAGGTCCTCGTATTTCCGCCGTCCCTCGGCGTTGCCCGCCGCCTCGCGGGTGAAGATCAGCTTCGGCGGATCGAGCACGACGACGTCCCACTTCTCTCCGTTCGTCGCCATCTGGCGGGCGTAGGCGAAGGCGTCCGTATGGACAAACTTGATACGCGCCTGGTTCAGGTTCGCGTTGCGCTTCGCCATCGCCACGGCCGCCTCGTCGAGGTCCACCGCGGTCACCTCCTCGGCGCCGCCGTTGACCTTGGCGTTGAGCGAAAAGCCCGCGCTGTAGCAGCACAGGTCGAGCATGCGCGCGCCTTTCGCGAACTTCGCGATCATGCGGCGGTTCTCGCGCTGGTCGCAGAAAAAGCCGGTCTTGTGCCCCTCGGCGAAGTCCACCTCGTAGCGCACGCCGTGCTCGCGGATCTTCACGCGGTCGGGAGCGGCGGCGTTGGTCTCGTTGAACCAGCTCGGCTTGATGCCCTCCAGCGACCCGAGGTCGTGGTCGACGTGCACGCGGGCGAATTTCGTGCCGGCCAGTTCGTGCAGGAGGGGCAGCCACTCCGGCAGGCGGCGAGCCATGCCGAAGCTCGTCACCTCGCAGAGCAGCGTGTCGGCGTAGCGGTCGACGATCAGCCCGGAGAGCCCGTCGCCGTCGGAGTTGATCAGGCGGTAGGCGTCGCTCGTCTCGTCGAGGCGGAAGATCTCCCGGCGCAGCGCCACCGCGCGCCGGATCGCGGTCTCGAAGTAGGCTTCGCCGAGCTGGGCGTCGGCGCCATGCGCGACCACCCGAAGGACCATTTTCGCCCGCGGATTGTAGAGCCCGATGCCGAGCGGCTGGCCGCCCTTGTCGTAGACGTTGACCAGATCCCCGGGGCGCGCGTCGGGGGACGCCTCCCCCAAAAGACGCGGGAAAATCGCGGGCTGAAAGGTGAAGTATTTCAACTGCACCCACGGGCGCTTGCGCTCGGCCGGCGGCACCGGAGGAGGAAGCTGACGGCCGCCGCCCGGGGCGGGAGCGGGCGCGAGAAGCGCCTCGTCGTCGCCCTCGTAGTCGGAGGATGAACGGGAAAGGGAGCCTGGATCTGACGGGTCGCGGGTCATGGGCGGGCGGCGGAAACCGCGAGGAAAATCCGGAAAGCGCGCCCCGGCGCGACGTTTTTCGGCGTGCGTTCGCATGCGAGGGCCGGAAAGCGCCGATTGACGCCGCCGACGGGCGCGGGCTTAAACCATCCATTCTTTAACCCCGCGCGAGCGGCGCCTTGCGCCAACGCGACCCGGCCGCCCTCCCCCCATGAAACGCGTTTTTCTCCTCCTCCTCGGACTCGGCCTGGCTGCGTTGATCTGGCGAGTCGGCAGGGATGCCTGGCAGAGCGCGCGCGTCTTCCAGGACCAAGGTCGGGCGGCCACCATCGTGATCGGCAAGCGCCGCGACACCGAGCGCTGGAGCTCTCCGGCGCCGATCAAAAAGATCTACACTTACGCGGCCAAAATGGAGCCGACCTACGAGGTGCTCGTCGAAACCGACCAAGAGCTGAAGACCGACGAAAAACGCGGAATTCGCTTTTTGAACCATGACCAGGCCGCCGCGCTCGCCGCCTACCCGACCAGCCCCGTGGTCAACACCCTCCGCTTGCAAGGCGCCGAACAGGAACCCGTGGCGAACGCCGAGACCGCGCAGCGAAGCAACGCCTTCGTCGAGGGATTGATGGGCCCCTTGGCCGACGAGGCGCCGGTCCAGCCCCAGCCTCGACCGAGGACCGAAGCGGCGCCCGCCGTTCCCCGCAAACCGACCGTCCCCTTCGTCTTCGCCGAAAAGGACGTCGGCGTCCTCGGAATCATCTGGGGCAACAGTCGTATCCAGGAATGGATACTGGTCGGCCTCGGTCTCCTCGGCGTCCATTCCCTGCTGTTCGCCGCCTACGAGCACCACAAGGACAGCCTCCTCAAGAGGAAGCGGGGAAAAAAGTTCGTCCACCCGTCGCTCCGGAACATCGAACCCACGAAGGAGGAACCGACGAAAAAACTCACCTACGTGCCAAAGTCCAAGGAGACGATCGCGAACCCGGACATCGAGAGACTGCGTCTCGCCGCGAAAGCGGCGGCGGCTTCCGCATCGACGCTCTCGCCGGCGTCGGAGTCCGCTCCGGGCGAAAGTCGCGCCGCGTCCGACGGACCCGCTCAAGAGCCGCTCGTCGGATCATCGGGCGACGCGCCCCGCCCGGCATCCAAGGTCCTGGACGTTCCCGCGCCGCTCGCGGACCGGGAAACAGCCCCGCCGATGCCGGTCGATGTGTCCAACACCGCCTTGAAACTCCCCGGCAAGACTCCCGGCGTCGAGTCCGGGGACGGCGGCGACGTCAAAAACCCGTCCGCCGGATAGAAATAGTTCTACTTTGGCGAGTTGAGGCGCTGGTGATTGTTCGCCCGACATCTGGAGAATTGTAGCCACGCCCGTCCCCGGGCGTGCTCCGAACCCACGCCCGGGGACGGGCGTGGCTACAACAGAATCGTCCCGGGCGGGCGTGTTCCGGCGCATATTGCCAAAGTAGAGACGGAGCCTTTTTAAAAAACGTAGTCGAAAGGTTGGGCGCGACCGCCGGGCGCGCCGCAGCGGAGTGGCAAGGGCCGAGAGGCAAAGGCGCCGGGCCCAACGGTCCCGCCCTACCGCGAGAGGCGACGAATGCGCCACGGTTCTATTTGAATCGCTGGAGACGAGAGCGGAGCCGGCGAACCGGGTCCGCGCGACGCGGGGAAATCTCGGAACGAAAAACAACGGGCGTCCGGGCTGCGACGGGCGCGCGCGGGGAAGCGCCCGCTCAGCCCTGCGAGACGCGGCTCTTCAGAAAAGCGAGAACGTCCTGGAATTTCGTGCGGTTGGATTCGTCGGCCGCCACCAGGTTCTCGTGCGCGGCCAGGACCAGACGGGCGTTCTCCAGCTCGTTCATCTTGGCCTGGGGCGCGAGAGCGGTTCCGCCCGTTCGCAATTCCGACGCGCCGACGCCGTCGTCGACGACCAGCAGGCGATGGAGGCCGAGGTTCTTGATGAGCTCGAGATTACGTTCACCCACGCGGCACAGCACGAGGCTGCCGCCGCCCTCCGCCTTGCGCAGTTCGAGCGCGGCGCCGGCGAGCACCCCGAGGAAAGTGCTGTCCATGCTCGTGCAGGCTTGAAAATCCATCACGAAACGGAAGCGCCCCTGACGGCGCATCTCGGCGAGAAATTGCTGCAGGCTTCCGCTGTTCTGAAAGGAAGCGCGTCCTTCGATACGGATCACCACGGGGTCGCTGGCGGCGTCGACGAGGTAGGTGGGCGCGGCGGCATCGGGCATACGTCGGAGGGAGTCGAAAACAAGTTGGCCCCTCGACCGGCGCAGGCAAGCAAGCCCGGCGCC
>CBINJQ010000268.1:0-6383 GCA_966251015.1 uncultured Akkermansia sp.
TGCGCGAGGGAATGATCAAGCTCGAACTCCACCTCTTCAACCAGCGCAGCACCGACTGGCGCGACACCCTCCTCGCCGCCGTCTCCCGCCGCGACGCGCTCGAGGCGAGCGCCACCCATCACGAGGGCCAGACCGGCCTGCACATCCGCCCCATCTGCCTCATCCAGGTCGAGCGCACCGGCAAGGAGCAGCGCGGCGCGGGCAAGATCCACGCCGAGGACGTGCGCGAATGGCTCGTCGGCCTCAAGGGCGTGCCGCCCGAGCAGGTCGCCATCAAGAGCAGCGAGAAGGACGAGCTCGCCGCGGTGGACGACGCCGGCGGCCTGCTTCGCCCCGGCTGCCCGGTGCGCTTCATCATCACCAAGCAAGCGCTCCAGGAAGGCTGGGATTGTTCCTTCGCCTACGTGCTCGCCGTGCTCACCAACCCCGGCTCCAAGACCGCGCTCACCCAGCTCGTCGGCCGCATCCTCCGCCAGCCCTACGCGAAAAAGACCGGCGTGCCCGCCCTCGACGAAAGCTACGTCTTCGCGTTTCAGCGGCACGGCGCCGACCTGCTCGACGAGGTCCGCAAGGGCTTCGCCTCCGAGGGCCTCGGCGACCTCCGCGACCGCGTCACCCACAGCGTCGACAACGACAGGCCCGACGCCGACGCCAAGCCCGAGCTCCTCGCGGCCCGCCCCGCCTTGGCCGAGGCCGCGAAGCGCCTCGTGTTACCCGCCTTCATGGTGCGCGAGGGCGAGACGGAGTGGCGACCCGCCCACTACGAGGCCGACATCCTCTCGCGCGTGCCGTGGGACGAAGTGGACATCGCGCCGCTCGCCGAGCTCAAGCTTCTCGAACGGCAGGACCAGGACGTGGAGCTGCGCGCCGGCCTCGGAGACGAGGCGCTCGAAGACGACGGCCGTCCCGTTCGCCACGTCTCCACCGCGGCCGCGCAGCTCGACTACGCTTTCCTGGCCGGGCACGTGCTCGAAGCCCTGCCCAACCCGTGGCGCGGATATTCCCTCGTGCGCCGCGCCTTCGAGTCGCTCCTTGCCCGGCACCCGCGCGAACTCGTCGTGGCCGAGCACCTCACTCGTGCCGGGCACGGCGTGGAAAACCGCTTGCCCGTCCGTCTCGAGAAAAAGCCCGGCGGCAAGAAGGCAACCCGCGTGGACGGCTCGCAGTTCGAGCTGGATCTGTTCAACCACGTGCCGGCCGACGAGCTCGGCCAGAAGTTCGAGCCCGAGGTCGCCACCTGGCTCGACGAGCAGGAAAAGCTTCTCCTCTTCTGGTATCGAAACCGCGCCAAGCAGGACTACGCCGTGCAAGGCTGGAAGCGCGGCCGGATTTTCGCCGACTTCATCTTCGCCACCAAGGCCGACGACGCCGAGGCGGAGTTCGACCGCGTGTTCGTGGTCGAGACGAAGGGCCTTCACCTCAAGGGCAACGCCGACACGAACTACAAACGCTCCGTCTTCAGCCTCTGCACCGAACACGCGCAACGCAAAGACTGGGCCGACTGCGTGCCCGCCATGCGCGGCGCGATCATGAAGTTCGAGGTCGTGGACGAAGACGAGTGGCGGAAACGCCTGTCGGTGATGGTGGGCGCCGGCTGACGAAGCCCCCGCGCCGATCGGGGGCCTTGGCAGGGCGGGACCGCCGGGCCCGCCGCGGCGGAGCGGCCGTCGCCCATGGCAACGCGAGGCGCGCCCGGCGGTCGCGCCCTACCGAAGTCCCATGCCGCCGAACAAGCAGGCCTACTCCACGCCCGTCACCGTCAAATCCGCCGGGTGCTCGATGCTGAACTTCAGCGGCAGCTCGCGCCTCTCGCCGGGCTTCAGGTCGAAGCGCCACGTGATCTTGCCGTCCGCCGCGCGGGCGATGCCGGGGCGCGGCGGCTGCAAGGCGGCGTCCTCCGGCTTCAGCAGCTCGCGCTCCATCGGGGCGATCAGCTTCACCAGAATCTTTTCGTCGCGCGCCACCGGCGCGGCGTCCTTCACGACGATGCGCTCGGCCGTGCGCTTGTTGTTCGTCACCGTCACCAGGATCTCGTAGGTCGTGCGGCGGCTTCGCGTCGTGAAGCCCGTGTCCTCGGTGAAGCGCGACACGATCTTGCGCTTGATCGAGATGCCTTCGTCGGCGCCGAGATTGAGCGTGAATTTTTCCCCTGGCATCGTCGTGGCCAGACGCGAGGAGGCCACGAAGGTGTCGTCGAGAAACACGTTCATCGCGCCGCCGAGAAAGGGCAGCTCGCTCGTGTTGAGCACGTAGGCCGCGAGGTAGGCGGTCTCCTGCAACTTGGGCGTCGCCTGATACTGGAGCCCGGCCGCGAAGGTCGCCGCGCCCACCGGCACGCGTTGCGGGGTGTTGTCGCTCGCAAGCGTCACCGGCGTCGCGATGCGGAAATTCGCGCTCGTGGCGGCGGAGGCGATCTCGGCCGCCGCGAGAGTCGCCTCCGCAGGCTCGGCGCTCGCGGGCGCGCTCGCCGACCTGTTCAAGAAATACTGATCCGAAGAGGTGGAGAGCATCCGGAGGTTGTTGAAAACGGCCGGCTCGGACGCGGAGCCCCGCTGACTGCTCGCCGCGGAACCGGACGCCGGTCGCGCAGGACGTTCGAAGACGTCCACATACCACGGCGCGACCTCCGGCGCCGAGCCGCCGAGTCCGGGCCGCGCGGTCGAGAGCGTCAGCTCGACGTTCTTCCAGTCCTCGCCGGTCGCGTTGCGCACGAGACCAAAGGCGTCCAGCTGCACTTTCCGCTCGGCGCTGCGGAGCCGCGCGTCGTAGGCCGGCGTCCAACTCGCGCCGGAGATGGCGTAGCTCAGGCGCACCTCGAGCTCTCCCGCGGCCGGGGCGGCGAGGCGGACGGCGACGGCCTTCGTCGCACGGCGGCCGGGCTGCTTGCCGCGAATCTCGTTCAACTGCGCCTCGCACGCGGCGATCTTTTCGCCGAGGGCGGCGCGATCCCGTTCCAGCTTTCGCGCCTGTTCGTCGAGACGCGCCCGCTGCTCGGCGGAGAAGCTGAGAAGCTTGGCGTAGTCCTCCAACGCGGGCCGCGCCGGCGGAGTCGCGCCGACGGCGGCGGGCGCGGGCGTCGTGTAGGCCTTCTCGATCGTGCCCAAAAGCGCGCGCTGCGATTCGAGGAGGGCGTTCTGGTCGTTGAGCGCCCGCTCCTCGCGCCGCAACTCGACGAGTTTGTCCTCCAGGGTTTTCACGCGCGCGTCGGGCTCGGCGGTGACGAACACCGTGCGCGTCGCGATATCGAGCAGGCTCGCCACGACCGAGCCTTTCGCCGTCACCTGCACGGAGTCGTCCACCAAGCCCGAGGGCAGGCCGGCGAACACGATCTCGTTCGTGCCCGCGCCGACCTTGGCCGTCGCCACGCGGCTCACGACCGCGCGGTCGGGATACACGGTCGCGGCGGCGATTTTGGAATCGACCGTGATCGCTTCGGCCGCATCGGTCGCGGCGGCGGAGCGGGGCTCCTCGGCGGCGGTCGCGGCCGATAACGAGAGGGGCGACACGAGCGGCAGGGCCGCGGCAAAAGCGGCGAAGGCCGCGAAAGCGCTCAGGGAGCGCTGGGGCTGGATGTTCATGGAAGGTGGTGCGTTACGACCGTCTTGTATCCGACCCGTTCCCAAAATCGAGAGCCTGACAAAACCCTGACAACCAACCGGACCCGTCTCCTCGCCGCGGCGAAACCTGCCCGCTCGCAGGGCGGTGTCCGCTAGTTGTCGACCACCGAGATCTTCAAAAGCGGCTGGGCCTTCGCGAGCGCCGCGATCTCCTCCGCAGGCACGGACCGGCTCAAGACCAGGGTTCGCAGGCTGTTCACCCGGTGCAAGGACCGGAGATCGCGGACCTCTGTTTGCTCCAACACCAGCGTCTCCAAGTGCGGCAAGCCGGCCAGCGGAGCGAGATCGACCACCTGAGTCCGCTCAAGCCCGAGGCTGCGCAGCGCGGTGAGATTTCTCAACGGCGCCAAGTCGGATACCGGAGTTCGCATGAGACTGATCTGCTCCAAGTTTGTCAGACCGGCCAGAGGACGGAGATCAGAGACCCGCGTGGAACCGGCATCCAGGCGACGTAACTTGCGCGCTTCCCGCAGCGGTGACAGATCGGCGATTTTCGTGCGGGCGATCTGCAGGTCCTCGAGACCTGTCAACCCGGCCAAGGGCTTGAGGTCACCAAGCCCGGAGCCTACCACCCTGAGAAACTCCAGATCGGTCTTCCCCTCCAGCCCCTCCAAGGAAACCAGCTTGCTGGAGTCCGTGACGTCCACTGCGCGCAAACCGCGACAGGCGCTCAAAAAGGAAATTGTGGTCGCGGTCGGCACGCTCCCCATGTGGAATCGTTGCAGACTCTCCAGCGGGCGAAGCGCCGCCAAAGCCTCATCCGTGGCCTGCGGGTTGTCGTCGATCACCAACTCGCGCAGATTTTTCAACCGCCCGATTGGCGCGTAAGACGTGAACGTGTGGCCGCGTCCGCCGATATCCAAGTAGGCCACGTCCGGGGTGCGGTCCAAAAACTCCAGCGAATCAACGGTGGAGCTGCGAAAGTTGACCTTCGATAACTTCGGACACGCCGCCAGCGCGGAGACATCGAAAACCTTGAGATTCCCCAAGTCCACCACGCGCAAATCCGGACATGAGGCCAATCGCTTCACGCTCATCTTCGGAGCGTCGCGTCGCCCATATCCCCACCATTTGATCTCCGCCAAAGCAGCCATGGGGGGAAGCCGCTCCAGATCGAGCTTCGAGTTCCCCTCGGCGATCGATATGCGACGCGCCTCGGGCAGCTTCGCCAATGAAGCGAGGACCTCCGGCCCTGCGTCCTTGCCCAACTCCAGCCGATCAAGCGGCCAGGCCTCAAGCGACCGGATGGCTGCCACATCCGCGGCTGACAAAGGGACCTCTATCAGCACCGCCTCGGTGGAGATCTTGATGGCCGTCGCGGCGGTCCCGTGTTGAAAGAGCAGCGCGAAAGACAAACTCAGCAGCGAGAGAGAAGACGGCAAACGCATGGAAAGGCCGGATAGCAGGCGCCCCGCGGAGCCTCGGATCGAGCGTTTATTTCAGCGCCGCCGCAGGCCGAGCACCAGCGGCAGCATCAGCGCGGGCGCGAGCGCCGACACCGCCAGACCCCAGCGCAGATCGCTCACGTCCGCCACCGCGCCGACCACCCATGGCATCACGATGCCGCCCGCGTTGCCCAGCGCCGCGAGCGCGCCGAACATCGTCGCCCCGCCTTCCGGATGCCGGTCCGCCGCCACCGCGAGCATCGTCGGCCACAGACAGCTCCCGGTGAAGCCCGCCGACACGCAACCCGCCAGCGCGAGCGCGGACCAAGGCGCGAACGAGCCGACCACGAAAAACACCACCGTAAGCCCGCAGCCCCACGCCATCACGCGGTGCGGATCCATCCGGCCCTCCGTCGCGCCCACCACCATGCGACCGAGCGCCATCGCCACGGAAAAAGCCAGCAGCGCCGCGCCGCCCGCCCAGGCCGGATAACCGAGCGTCGTCTCCGCGTAGGCCGGCAGCCACTGCGCCATGCCCAGCTCCGTCGCCCCGCCGAGAAAGATCGCCGCGAGCGCTCCCCAAAACCAACGGTCGCGCAACAGATCCCGCAGCCGAGTCCGCTCCATCCCCTCCGTGCTCATCGCCGGAAAACGCAGCGGCGCGAACATCGCCATCAACACGAGCGGCAGCGGCGCGAGCACGAGACACGCCGCGCGCCAGCCAAAGCCCGCCCGCAGAACCAGCGTGCCCGCGAGGATCGTCACCACCGCGCCGACCGCGTAAAACGAGTGCAGCCAGTTCATCGCCGCCGCGCGCCGCGCCGGATTCAGCGCCGCCACCACCGGGCTCAACACCATGTCGAGGATGCCCGCGCCCAGCCCGAGCACAAAAAGCGACACGCCCAGAAACCCATAGCCCGGCGCCAGCCCCGCCGCGATCAGCGAGCCCGCGATCAACGCGTTGCCCAGTTGCGCGAACGGCTTCGCGCCCCAGCGGTCGGCCAGCGGCCCCGTCATCAGAATCCCGACCACCAGGCCCGCGAAAGCCGACGCGCCCAGACGCCCGAGTTGCTCGCCGCTCAGTCCGTCCGCCCCGCCATAACGCTCGCTCAGCGCGGTCAGGAACACCGGCAACAGGTTCAGCCCGATCGCCAGGCACATCATCGCCCCGTAGCAAAGCCACGTGAGCCGTCGCGCGTTCGGAAATGTCTCGGTGCCGGAATTCGCCATGCGGAAAAAAGCGGCGCGCACCCAAGCCCAGTCCCGACACCAACGCCAGCCCGCCCGGCATTCCATCGGGCGTTCCGCGTGGTCTTTTGGCGGGCGGAGTTCGCCCGTTGCTCGCGCCGGAAAAATGTAACGAACGTGTCCGCCCGCCCCG